>CAKOIE010000023.1 GCA_934086395.1 uncultured Bacilli bacterium
TGATTTATTTATTATTAAATTAACTTAATTATATTGTACTTTTTTAGGTACTAATCCCCAACATATTCTACACTAACGTTTTTATTTCATTAAAGGATTTTAAATTAATATTTAATATATAGTTCTTACATTTTCCAAGTTTTATTATCAAGTTGTTCTTCAATTCTTAGTAACTGGTTATATTTTGCTATTCTTTCTCCTCTTGATAGAGATCCTGTTTTAATATAACCTAGATTTAGTCCTACTGCTAAGTCAGATATAAATGTATCTTCGGTTTCTCCACTACGATGAGAAATAATTGTTTTAAAATTATGATCTTTAGCTAGTTTAATAGTTAGAAGCATTTCTGAAATTGTTCCTATTTGGTTAGCTTTAAGTAAGATTGAATTGTTATAATTCTCTTCTATTCCTTGTTTTAGATATGTTATATTGGTAACAAAGTAGTCATCACCAACTAACATTATTTTATCTCCTATTTCTTTAGTTAATGTTTTAATTGTTTCAATGTCATTTTCTGATGCAGCATCTTCAATACTTATGATTGGATATTTTTTAATTAAGTCTTTATAAAATTTAATTAATTCTTCTTTGGTAATTTTTTGTTTATTAATTGTATACATATTACCATCATAAAATTCCGTTGCAGCGGCATCTAAGGCAATAAATACATCCACTCCTGGAGTGTATCCTGCTTCTTTCATAGCTTTAACTATATAATCTAGAGCATCTTCTATTTTATCTAGGTTTGGTGCGAATCCACCTTCATCTCCAACAGCAGTTGAAAAACCATCATTTTTTAGTAATTCTTTTAACTTATGAAATATTTCAGAACCACATCTTAGTCTTTCTTTGAATGTGTCTTGTTTTGGAACAATCATGAATTCTTGAATTTCTAGACCACTTGATGCATGAACTCCACCGTTTATAATATTCATCATTGGATATGGCATAGTATATGGTCCTGTAAATAATTCATAAAGATTTTTATGTTTAATTTTAGCCATTGCTTTCATAACACATAGTGATACGCTTAAAATAGCGTTAGCTCCTAAATTAGATTTATTTTTAGTACCATCTAATTTAATTAATAATTTATCTATTTCTTGTTGATTTAATTCTATTCCAATTAGTGCATCTCTTATTATGGTATTAACGTTATTAACTGCTTTTAGAACACCTTTACCATTATATCTTGATTTATCATTATCTCTTAATTCTAGGGCTTCATTAGAACCTGTTGATGCACCTGATGGGACACTTGCTCTTACAAAGGTACCATCTTCTAAATACATATCCGTTTCTACAGTTGGATTACCTCTACTATCTAATATTTCTCTTGATTTTAAATCTATTATTTTCATAATGTCTCCTTTATCTTTATTTAATTATAATATTTTAATATGAATGGTGCAATTATTTTGCGTATGATTGGTGTAAAGTTGATGGTGGTTATGTCTGACTAATTTAAAATCAAGTGTAAAAACATAAAGACTTTTAATTAAAAATTTGTTAAAATATTGTAGTAGAGGTGTTCTTATATGAGAATAGTTAATTTAAATTCAAATGAATTTACTGAATTTGCAAATAATCATCCCCTTAGGAATTATTGTCAAACTATGGAATATGCTAAAGTTATGAGTGATATGGGATATACTTATGATTTAATTGGATATAAAGATGATAGTAATAATTTAATTGGGGCTTCTTTAATTTTAAAGAAAAAAATTGGTGCTTTTGCTAAATATGTTTATGCACCTAAAGGAGTATTAGTTGATTATTATAAAACGGAAATATTAAAGATGTTTATTAAAGATTTAAATGCACATTATAAGAGAAAAGGATATTCTTTTTTGAAGATTAATCCGGAAATTATTATTGGAGAAATAAGTAAAAAGAGTAACTATTCTTCTAATTATAATCAAAATGTTAGTATTATTGATGAACTTAAAAATATGGGTTTTAAAAGAAGAAGGGAAATATATCCTTTAGATTTTATGTTCCCAAGAATTAATCCTTATATTAATTTAAAGAAATATGTGGAAAATGATGAAATTAAAGAGATAATGAAGATTGCAAATGAGAATGGATTAAGTATTGAGGTTATGGAAAAAAAGGATCTTGATATTTTATATGATATTGCTAGTAAAGATACTTATCAAAGTATTTCTTATTATAAGAGTATTTTAAATCATTTTGATTCAGCTGAATTAATACTTGTTAAGGCTAATTATGAACAATGTTTAATTAATGCTAGAGAAAGATATAATAAGGAACTTGAAAATAATAATTATTATAATGAATTAATTCAAACTGATAATAGTAATGAGACTGTTAATAAGAAGATGCAAAGTGATAAGGATTTACTAAAATATAAAAATCAGGTGGTTGATGCTACAGCTGGACTTAAATATAATAAGTTTAAGTATGTTGGTGGTATTGTTCTTGTAAAATATCAAAATAGGGTTAGTATTGTTTTAGAAGATTATGATAACGATAATGTTTATGCACAGTACTATTTATATAATTATTTGATAAATACTTTTAAGAATAGTTATGATTTTATTGAATTAAATGGGTTATCAAGTGATTTTAATGATCAGTATAAGTATTTTGATTTTAATAAGACTAAGCTAGATTTTGATCCTGTTATTTATGAATTTATTGGAGAATTTGATATTGTGCTTAATGAGTTATTGTTTAAAAAGATTCAGTCTAAAGGATTACTTAGTAAGGAATTTTTACCTTCTCATAAATTTGAGTAAAATTAAAGAGATTCGTTTTTAGAATCTCTTTTTGTATTAGTAATTTTCAGCTTTTAATTCCATGTAACTTTGAGGATGGTTGCAAACTGGGCATACTTCTGGGGCTTTTGTTCCATAGGTAATATGGCCACAGTTACGACAAATCCATACTTTTTCTTCTCCTCTTTGGAATACTAGATTATCGTTAATGTTTCCTACTAATTTTAAATATCTTTCTTCATGATGTTTTTCAATTTCGCCTACTTTTTCAAATAAATCTGCTATTTTATCGAATCCTTCTTCTCTAGCGATTTCAGCAAATTGTTTGTACATTTCGGTCCATTCATAGTTTTCACCATTAGCGGCATCTTGTAAGTTTTCTAAAGTTGTAGGAACTTTACCACCATGTAGTTCTTTAAACCACATTTTAGCATGTTCTTTTTCATTATTTGCTGTTTCTTCAAAGATTGAGGCAATTTGTTCATATCCATCTTTTCTTGCTTGTGATGCGTAGAATGTATATTTATTACGTGCCTGGCTTTCTCCTGCAAAAGCAGCTAATAAGTTAGCTTCTGTTCTACTTCCTTTTAATTCCATTTTAATTCCTTCTTTCTTTTTTAATTATACCATTTTTTAATATTTGATATCAAGCGAACATATACTTTATTATGAATAGTAAGGAAGAGGAAGCAGCTTCTAGGGTTGATACTTTAGCAGCATTAATTATAGGTTATGCTCTTACGTATCCCTTTAATAGTTATGTACAAAATGCGCTTGGAAACTGGTTTATGTTATTAGGGCAAGTATTAGAAACTAATGCTACGTTTTTACAGTTATATCAAAGTAATAATAACACTAATAAGCAAGGTAGTAATAAGAGCATGAAATATGATCTTGATTTAGAACAAATAAAAGATGCAATAAATATAATGAAAGAAGAAATTGATAAGTTAATTGAGGCAAATAAATAGTTTTATGTTTTTTTGCAAGAATAGATAATGAGATTTTTAATGGTATGTTTTCCTACAGGAGAACATAATTGCTTATTTAGTATTAAAAAAGTAGAATCTAAATTAAATTCTACTTAATTATTATCTACTTACTCTAAAACGTTCTTTTGGATCTAATATCTTTTTACGTAATCTGATAACTGCAGGAGTTATTTCAACGTATTCATCATCAGCAATAAATTCTAGTGATTCTTCTAAACTAAATGTTTTTGGTGTAATTAAGTTGATTGCTTCATCACTTGATTTACTTCTGGTATTAGACATTTCTTTATTTTTACATGGGTTAACATTTAAATCATTATCTCTATTGTTAATACCAACTATCATACCAACATATACATCAGTTGCTGGTCCAATAATTAAAGTTCCTCTTTCTTGTAAGTTAAATAGAGAATAACCTAAACTCTTACCTGTTTCCATAGATACTAATACACCATTTTTTCTTGAGGCAATAGGTCCAGCATATGGTTTATAATCACTAAATGATCTAACCATAATTCCTTCTCCTTTAGTGTCTGTTATAAAAGCACTACGATAACCTAGTAATCCTCTTGTTGGAGCTTCAAATTCTAAATGAGTATTGTTTTCTTCATTTTCCATTCTAAGAAGCATACCTTTTCTTTCTTGTAGGGCATTAATTACAGTACTTGCATAATCATTTGGAACATTTACAATAACAGTTTCAAATGGTTCACATTTTTTACCATCGATTTCTTTAAATAAAACTTCTGGTTTTGATACACATAATTCGTATCCTTCTCTTCTCATGTTTTCTAAAAGAATTGATAAATGTAGTTCTCCTCTACCACTTACTTTAAATCCATCTGATGATGGTAATTCTTCTACTTCTAAACCAACGTTAGTTTCTAATTCTCTTTCTAGTCTTTCTTTAATATGTCTAGTTGTTAAGAATTTACCACTTTGGCCTGCAAATGGGCCATTGTTTACTAAGAAATTCATTGATAGAGTTGGTTTTTCTATTTCAATTGGAGGTAATGGATCAATGCAGTTAAGTTCATTAATTGTATCTCCAATAGAAATATGTGAGCATCCAGCAATAGTTACAATATCTCCATAATATGCTTCTTGTTTTTCAACTTTTTTAATTCCTTCATTAACAAATAATTTAGTTATCTTAAAGTTAGTGATTGTTCCGTCATTTTTAACTAATGATACATTTTCTCCTGATTTTATTTTACCTTTAGTAATACGACCAATACCTAATCTTCCGATATATTCATCATAACCTAGGTTAGAAATTTGTAATTGTAATTTATCGTCTATGCTTCCTTCATATGGTTTGCATTGTTTTAAAATTGTTTCTAATAATGGTTCAATAGTTGTACTATCATCTTCTAGAGAATATTTAGCTATTCCATCTCTAGCAACTCCATAAATAATTGGGAAGTCTAATTGTTCATCAGTAGCGTTAAGTTCACAGAATAAATCAAAGGTCATATTAACTACTTCTTCTGGTCTAGCATCTTTTTTGTCAATTTTGTTAATAAATAAGATAGGTCTTAGATTATGTTCTAATGCTTTTTTAAGAACAAATCTTGTTTGTGGCATTGGTCCTTCTGCTGAATCTACTAAAAGAATAACTGTGTCAACAGTTTTAATTACACGTTCGACTTCTGATGAAAAGTCAGCATGTCCTGGTGTATCAACTATATTAATTTTATAGTCTTTATATCTTATTGAACAATTCTTAGAATATATTGTAATTCCTCTTTCTCTTTCAATATCGTTACTATCCATAACACAGTCTACAATTTGATCTCTTTCTCCGAATGCGCCATTTTGTTCAAGTAAAGCATCTACTAAAGTACTTTTACCAGCATCTACATGGGCTACAACGGCTATATTAATTATTTTATCCATAATCTTTCCCTCTTTCAAACATAGTTCATACTACTACAAAAATGGGGTAAAAGTCAAGAAAAATCGCACATATACTGATTATTTATACTTGATTTTATTGTTTCAACTTAACCTTATTATATGTTATACTCTTCTTAGGTGGTTTATTATGAAGAAAACTCTGATTAAAAAGTTATGGAATAATTATAAAAATTTATTATTGACTCTTATGTGTGCAATTACAATTATAATTACATTATATATATTAAATGAGGTTGCTCCTTTTGGAAAATACTCAATGCTAGCAGTTGATTTTTATCACCAATATGGTCCAATGATGGGAGAATTATTTGATAGAGTTAAAAATAGCAGTAATTTCATCTACTCTTTTAACATGGGGATGGGGCTTCCTTTTTTTAGAAATTATTTTAATTATATGAGTAGTTTTTTTAATATTATATTATTTTTTGTAAAGAGAGAAAATTTATTAGCATCATATTCAGTCATAGTTGGACTTAAAGCGGTTGTATCTGCGGTTACTATGAATATTTTTCTTAATTATAAATTTAAAAAGAAAAGTTATATTCATTCAATAATTGCAATTATTTATGCTTTTAATAATTATTTTACAGCTTATTACTGGAATATTATGTGGCTTGATGGGTTGGTACTACTTCCAATTGTAGTTATGGGAATTGAAAAAATAATTGATGATGATAAATATTATCTCTATATTTTTAGTTTAGCTTGTATGTTATTTAGTAATTATTTTATTGGTTTTATGTTATGTATATTTAGTGTGATTTATTTTTTAGTATATCTATTTATTATTAAAGATAAGTTAAGCATTAAAATTTATTTAGAAAAATGTTTAAAATTTGGAATATGTTCATTACTTGCCGGAGGATTATGCGCATTTGCTTTAATACCAATGTTTAAATCGTTATCTGGAATAAGTGCAACTAGTGATGTGTGGCCAAGTAGTCAATATTATAGTTTTACTTTAATAGAGTTTATTTATAATCATTTAAGTGGGGTACCAACTACTGTATTTAAAAGTGATGCTATAAATGCGCCAAATATATCAAGTAGTGTTATCGTTCTTCCTTTATTTATATTATTCTTATTTAATAAAGATATTAAGTTAAGAGTTAAAATTGGTTATAGCTTGATGCTTGGAATAATGATTTTAAGTTTCTTTTGGGCTCCTTTAGATTTTATATGGCATGCTTTTCATGTACCAAATGATTTACCTTATAGATATTCTTTTATTTATCCGTTTATATTTTTAATTATTAGTACATATTCTATTCATAAGATAGATAAAGTTAAGGAATATATTGTAATAGTTATTTTTGTACTTACTTTGTTATTTGCTGGTTCAGTTTATTTTGTTAAGGATTTTAATATTTTAGATACTACTATTATTTTTAATTTTATTATTGTTATTTTATGGTTTTTACTTTATGTTATTTATAAATTTTTTAATGATAAAAGTAAATTTATACCATTTATTGGAATAATAACTGTTTGTTTAGAGGCAATTATTAGTATTAATGGTTGTTGGGATATTGATCAAGATTTAAAGGGATTTTACTCTGATTATAATAAATTAAATAGTAATTTAAATTATATTAAGAATAATGATACTAATTTGTTTTATAGAATTGAAAAAAAAGATATGAAAACATTTAATGATCCTTCTTGGTATGGTTATTATGGTATTACTGCTTTTAGTTCAATGGAATATGAAAATTTAGCGGTTCTTGAACATAATCTTGGAATGCCTGGAAATCAGATTAATAGTTTTTCATTAGGTGATAATACGCCAATATATAATATTATGTTTAATTTAAAATATATTTTTGGTAATATGAGTGATAATAAGAACTATGATTTGTATTTTACAGATGCTATTAATGATAATTATGTTTATAGGTCTAAATATTATGCTGGGTTAATGTATAAAGTTAATAAAGATATAGTTAACTGGGAATTTTTTAGTGATAATCCTTTTGAAAATCAAAATGATTTTATAAAGCAGGCATATGGAATTAATGATATATTGGTTAAGAATAAAATTAATAATGATTCAATTGTAAAGTTTGATAATGGAGTTGTACATAAATATAAGATGAATAAAAATGAAGGTTATATTTATTTAGGTAGCAATATTAATTCGGTAATCATTGATAAGGTATTGTATGTTAATGATGGATATACTTCGGGAATTGATTCTTCATTTGATTATAACACGTCTTTAACTTTTAGTGAAAATAAGATTATTCATTATTCAAATTGTGATACGATTTATATTTCTTATAATAATGAGGTAGAAAGTTATGCATACATTTATTATATTGATAATGATAAATTAAAGAATATTAATGAAATGGTTAACAATAATTTAGTAAAACTATCCAATTTTGACGAATATAAAATAAGTGGTAAAATTTCTGGCTTAGAAGGAACAATATATACTTCTATACCGTATGATGATGGATGGAATGTTTATGTTGATGGAGAGAAAACGGATACTTTTCTAATTGGTAATTCTTTGCTCGGATTTGATGTTGCAGAAGGAGAGCATGACATTATTTTAGAATACACAATACCTTATTTTAAAACAGGTATGGGAATATCTATCGGATCATTATCAGTAATTATAGGATATGCATTTTTAAAAAAGAAAAAATTGATTAGGTAGTTAATCAATTTTTTTGTTTACAAAAATTTTATTTATATTTTTAGTAGGTAGCATGATTTTAACATGATTAACATTTTTAATGTCATATTTTAGGGTACTGTATTTTAACTTTTCTCCATCAATACACCATCCATGTTTAGGGTAATCATCAAACTCTAATTCTAGGTGATTGGTTTTATAAAATTCTACTCCTGATACTTTAGATGCATCCATTGTCATAAGTAGTGAAAATGTTTTAATTATATCGATACGGCGATTAAAGTTACATAGTAAGACTTCAAATTGGTCATCATCTAATTTAACGTTACGATAAAAGTTATTTATTCCAGCGATTCGATTGGCATTGGAAATTAATATAAATGAGTAATAACCTGTTTTAGTTATTCCATTAACGTTATATTTTATTTTATATAATTTAGTAGGGCTAAAGTAGTCTTTTATTCCTTCAATTAGGTAGGCAATGTAGCCATATTTTTTCTTTAATTTGCGTGGTGTCTGATAAGGAACTTGCATAAACTTACCAAAACCGGCAACATAGACGAAAGGCTGATTGTTTATTAGGCAGATATCCATTTCTTTAATGCAACCTTTAAGTAAAAGTTTTAAATTATTTTTTATATCTTTTCCATAGCCAAACATAACACCTATGTCGTTAGTAGTTCCTACAGGAATATGAGATACAATTAATGGCTCTTTTCGTTCTAAATTACCAGTTATGATTTCGTTAAAGGTGCCATCACCACCCATACTTATGACTAAATCTACTTTTTCTAAATGAGATATAATTTCTTTAGCGTGGCCTTGATAGCATGTAGCAATAAATTTAGGGTTGTAACCATTCTTTATTAAAATATCTTTATATTCTTTTAGGTATTTAGTTTTAAATACATGACCACTATTGGGATTATAAATTAATACGCATGTTTTCATGGATATTCCTCTTTCATTAAATATATATTATATTTTAACATAAATATTTAAGATTTAACTATAATTTTATCTTGTAAATGCATTTATATAGAGTAAATAAAAATATTTAATGATATAATGATAAAGATATATAATTAATAAATGTGCAATATTTATTGATATAAATGAGGTGAGAAAGTGTTGTTAATAAATGCATTAACATTAGCGGCAATATGTGGTGCTATTGGACAATATTTAGATAAACATTTAGTAGATATGGGAATAAGTCGAAATGATTATTTTTATTATATGTGTTTATCAATGATACCATTTTCAATTATGTTGATAATCATAGAATATTTTACAAATCAATTAACGTTTGAGTTAAATTTTATACCATTAGTTTTATTATGTTTAGCAATGATATTAAGATATAAAAAGCAACATACCATTGTTGGTTGTCTAAAGTATTTAAACCCTTATGAAGATTCTGCCTATTTATCATTAGGTATCGTAATTGCATTTTTTATCGATGTAGTGTTAGGAATTGAAAAAATTAGTATATTTTCTATTTCGTCAATATTATTAACTTTAATTGGCGTTTTCGTTATTTCGGATTCAAAATTAAAAATTAAATATTTGCAAAAAGATCTATTTATAAGAATAGCAACAGCATTAATAATGAGCTATGTAACTCATTTTATATTACAATATTGGTCTAATGCAGTATTTCTATTCCTTATGAATTTATTATTAACTTTATTATTTTCAAGAAAATATAATTTAGAATATCACAAAAGACAAAAAAAGATTATTAAATGGATTTTTGTACAACAATTATTTGGATTTTTTTCATTATATATGAGTAATTATTTGGCAAGTAATTCCGTAACTTTAAGCTCCTATGTAAGACCTGCTTCTATAATTATTGTGGTAATTATAGCAATGTTCTTTAAAGATAAAGAAAGAAAACCTAAAATAAAGCAAATTTTGGGCATTTTACTTATTATAATAGGAATTATTTTGATAAATTAAATTATAAATAACTGGGTTTAATATAAATATTATCAGTTCATTCTAACACTTTTCGATTGCTTTTAAAGGACTGTAATTTATGTATTTAAAATCAACTTAAATGGAATAAATAAATATTTAATATAGGAAATTACTTGTTTTAAATAATTAGAAAGCTCTAATGCTGTATCACTTCCAGCATATATACCTCCATAGTTACTAAACTTCGATACTTATTTAATTGCATTTGTTTATCTAATCTATTTTTAAGGTGTTATTTTAAACTTGTAGCTACCTGATTCATTTTTAAACTTGGTTATTTCACTTATAATTTTAAAAAAAAAATATCAACTTGATTTAGAAATTGATACTTTTATTTATTAAGCTCAAGCGTTAAAGTTCGAGCAAATTTTTCAATGGAGGGGCCTACCAGATTTGAACTGGTGCTCAGGGAGTTGCAGTCCCTTGCCTTACCACTTGGCTAAAGCCCCATCTAATACAATATATGCAATATTTGTCATTGCAAGAATATTGTATTATATATTTTTTTTAAAGTCAACATAAAATGGACTAGTTAAAGTCATATGAATATTCATTTTCTCGAGTTTTAATTACATAACTTTTTGATGTTGATTTATCTTTGATGTTATTTGGAATATCAAAGAAAATTTTGTTTTCTAAATTCGAATATGTTTTTCCATATATAGTTGATGTCTTTTCACTATTATTAATATTATAATTAATTTTAGAAAATTTATTAATAATAGATTGAATATTATTATTAGTACTTCTAGCAAGAAGAGATGTTTCATCGACATTTAGTTCATAATCTACAATTAAAAGATTATTTTGGTTACGATTATCTGGAATAATTATATCCGTCAATGTTTGACAATTATTTTCATTTATACACTTTTGATAAGTATATTCATATCTTTCTTTTATTTCAATATTGTTAATTTTTATTGTTGTATTACCATATAAAGATGTTCCTAAATAATTTAATGTATTTAAGGATGATTTTTGGGTATTTATTTCTTTATCTAAGTTATTGGCATTAAATTTATATTCACGATAAATATTATTTGTTACTCCATTTTTATATTCATATCCTTTGTAAACCATTAGTTTTAAATTATTTACTTTAGCACTATTTGGTACTTCATATATAAATAATAAATTTGTAGGTGTTGTAGGAATTAAATCACCATTATATACAGTTCCTAAATCTGAGAAACTATTTGCCAGGCTTGATTTATATATTGCCTCTTGATTTCCATTATACATAATATACATTTCTTCTGGTTTTAATTCATATTTTCCTTTATTTGTTAATGTCATGTCTAAGATAATGTATTTATTAACATTACTTATTTGCTTATTTTTATAGTCATAAGATGTTACATAAGCATTATTTAGTTTATATACAAATTTGTCTGCTGTTAAAGAACTTCCAATGTGATACTTATGAATTGTAATTGATGTATTTATAAAGGTTGTAACCAATATAATAGATATAATTGTTCCTCCGACTATGTTTATTAAAAATTTATTTTCTTTGTAATATATAATTATTTCACGATATAATCTATGAATTTTTCTTTTTATTAAATAGTTATCTTTACCAAATTCAAACTCAAATTCCTCGTTGTCTTCAGCCTTTATTTCAAGTTCTTGCATATCTTTACTGAAATTGAATTTTTTAATATCAAATCCGATTCCTCTTACTAGATACATGAATAAGAAATAATAATGAGGTAAGTTTAAAATAAAATAGACATCTCGATACAATCTACTGGCTCTTTGAGTTAGGGTTGCCTCATATAGAGTATTTATTTTATTATATATAAATAACATTGAAATTAATAAAGTAATGTAATAAATTATGGAAAATATATATAATTTAGTTGGTTTTTTCTTTTTCTCCATTAAGTAAAACATTATACTTAGAAATCCAATTAAAAATATAACAGCTATAAAAGAAATAGTTGGTAAATAATCTTTAGCAATATTGTAATCATAAAAGTTGTTTGATGAATAAGTTTTAAAGAATTTATATATTTTAACATAATAGTTATTAATAACAAGTGCTAATAAAAAGATAATTATGTGTATTATTTTAAAATACTTTATTAAAAATGCATATGGTTTTTTTAAAATCATTATTTATGCCCCTTATCTTAAATAGATTATATCATGCAAAAAAAATAAAATAAACTATTCGCTTATTTTATTAACTATTAATTGTCCTTCTTGTAAATAAATTGTTTCATTATTTCTTAGAATATTTGATACACTTGTATTAAATGTATTTGCTACTAAGTTAAGGGTATCTCCGGCTTTTGTTACGTAATATGAATATCCTTCTTTAGGAACCATTATAGTTTCATTTGGATAAATATAATCATTTAAGTTTAAACCATTAAGTATTGCAATTAAAGCAGGATTTACGTTATAACTTTTACCTATTTGATATAAGTTGTCTCCTTTTTTTATTTTATAGTAATCAAAGTATTTATTGGCATCTTGATTTACATTATACATATCAATCATTTTTTCATCCCCTAATATAGGGTATTCTTAAATTAATTATTTGTTAAAGATAAATATTTGATTATGATAATTATATTTCCATTCTTTATATTTAAGTAGTTGAACTTCTCCAGTAGCTTCATTATATTTGTACAAAGTATCATCTACTAAATAATAAACTGTATCATCAATTATTCTTACTATTTCAGTTATTTTTTGATTGCTTACTTTTACTTTATATCTATCAACACTTTTATATAAGGTATTATCTTCCAAAGTATAATTATTGTTAATTTCGCTAACAAATACTTCTTCATTTTTAACTAATGTATCAACTTTTACGTGTTCTAATTTATTACCATTTAGAAATAATCCATAATTATCTTTTTCATTTAGATGTTTAATTGTTTTCTTTTTTAAATTTAGTTCATATTCATTTTTATTTTTTAAATCTAAAAAGTACAATTTATTTTTAAATGTTCCTAAGTATAAAAGATTGTAAGATATTTCATAATTAAAGGTTATATTTGATAAATTATTCTTTTCGGTGTCATATATGTATATTTTTTTAAAGTAATATGATGAGTCATAATCTGGAATAATTAGGTAGCGATCATTTTGATAAGTTGATTGATTATTATATTTTTCTTCTTTTAAAATATTAATTTTTTCATTATTATTAGATATCTTTAAATAACCATTGTAATTCCAAATAAGAAATGTTTCGTCGGTATTATAAATCTTAATGTTTTCATAGGTTGTTTCTTTAACTGGTTTAATTATTTTCTCATAGTTTTCACTATAAAGTTTATCATTAATAAGGTGATAGTCTTTTAGGCCTGATGAGTCACTGCAAAGAATTTTATTATTATTTAAGTAGTCAATATTTAAACAAGTATCTTTTTCATCGGATGCTATTTTAATATTTTCAATTAATTTTCTTTTTTTAAGATATTTGGAATTTAATATTAGAGGATAATCGGTATTTTCATAGGTTAAAATAAAAGTATATTGTTTAGTGTGTTTATCATATTTTTCATTGATTTTTACTTTATTAATAATGTAATCTATTTCATAGTTTTTTGGTATGTTCAGCACAATGATATAGATAATTATTAATAAAAGTAGTACAAATATAAATTTAACGTTTTTATTAATCTTTTTCATACTTCTCCATTTTAGAAAAAAAGAATTCTTAATTGAACTCTTTATTTTCTTCTTTTTTGTAATATTTTGCTTTTGCTTCCATCATATATGATGTTATTTCTTTTTGAATTTCTGGTAACGCTTTTTTTGATATATTAGAAAAATAAATAGTTTCTTTCATTGTATCAATGGTTATCATTCCCCAAATAATTCCAGCATGTATTTGCATATCGTTGTATAAGTCTGGTGTAATTGAGTTTAAATCATATCCTACAAGAACATAATCTTGAGCAATTATTAGTCTTTTATTGGTAATAGCAAGTACAGCTGTATCAAATATACTTCCATGTGATGTATTGTTTTGAGCAGCAAAAGCATAATTTACAACTTCATCGGGATATAAATTTTCGTCAACTAATTTTGCATGTTTCTTAATCCTCCAACATATTGTGCCGGGGTATTTATTTTTAAATTTTTTTATAATTTCATAAGTAGACGCCATTTATATTCTCCTTTACTTCATCATTCCAACTGATTTTAATTTTGTTTCTAGTTTTTCTTTGTTAACATATCCAGAAATACATCCTACTACTTTACCATTTTTTAAATATAATGTTAATGGTGTTCCAAAACCAGATGATAAAGGAGTTTCTTCTTTTGATGTTGTACATTCTGCTGGAATGTTGATACCTGAATTTAATATTTTACTGTATTCTTCACTATCAAAACTATCTGAATCATAGTAGTAAATATCTAATTTATTTTCAGCAGCAACTTCGTTATATACTGGTTTAAAGATATTACAATAATAACATGTGTTACGTCCAAAAACATGCATAGTTACTTTTTTGCTCTTATATATTTCCATGAATTTTTTATATGTTGAAATAGTCTTATAAGCAACTTCATCTTCTGGAATTACATTGTTTACATATTTGTTTAATTGAGTATCTAAGTTAACATTTTCTGTAACTTTATCTACTATTTTTACTATTTCTCCGTTTTGAGAAATTACATAAACTGATTTACTACTAAACTTTTCATTTGAACTTGTTAAAGTTTGTTTTTCAGTTTCAGTTAATTTTGTAGTATTTACTGTTGTAACTTTTACTGAATATTTGCTTTTTAAATCAATTAATTCTTCTTTAATTTTAGCATATTCATCTGAACTTGGATCACCAAAATATGTTAATGAGACTTTTTCTTTTGCTACATTTGATAAATAATCATCATATGACACAACAGCTATTTTTTTATTATTAACATAATTTACAATGATAGGTGAAAGTAAAATTATAACTAATAGTACAGGTAATAACATTTTTTTAACTTTTTCCATTTTCTATTCCTCCTTAATTTTTATTTTACTTGTTTTTTTCGTAATAATCAATTATTTATGGGGATTTTTTGTATATTTGTTGTGATATTCATTTATTCTAATTGCTTGTTCTTCGGCTGTTTCGTTTAAATTGTAATCTGGTGGATAAAACCCTAAATTTTCATTTAGTATATTTATTATAGGTACTATATGATGTGGCTGTAATCCGAGATATAAATCTGGCAAAACTTGATGTTTTTGTAACTCGCTATCTTTAATCAATTCATCATCTAGGATGACATAGTCTTCAATTTTGTGACTATCTATATAATCTTTAATTTCTAATTCTTTTGAACTGTTTATAAAAGGTGTAACATCAGATATTTCAATACCTAATTCTTTTAGTGGAATAACATAATTTTTGTAAAATATTGATTTGTAGTAATCAATTCCACGTTGTTGAAATGAGTATTTGTTAGAGGTAGTTGCTATAACTCTAGCATTAGTTAAGTCTATTATTTGTTTTAATATCTTAGCATTTTCTAGTGATACACCTTCCATTTGGTACCAATTGTTAATTACACCATCAAAATCTAAGAATATATATTTCATAGTTTGCTCCTTTGTTGGTTATTTTATAATATTAAATCAAATTTGAAAAGTATTTATTATGATTTTATCGGTAGTAACCTTTTATTTTAATATTAAATATTGCATTTATTTATTCCAGTACACTGGAATAACTTTTTTAAGCAGTACAATTTGTAATATACATAAATTAATCAAAAAAATTCCGCTAAAAGCAGAACTCTTTAGATTTAATTACTAACTTTCATTCTCCAAATTATTTTCTTTTTCTATTAATTTATTACAATTTTCTATACTTTCTAACGTTCCTTTGAATGTTTCTTCATTTCCTGTTTCTTCAATTAATTTTTTTAATGTATTTAATTCTTCTTTTGTATATAATTCCATAATTATCTCCTTACAAATCTATCTATTGTACTACTTATTTCTGTATCCATTGATGATTCGTTTATACTTTCTTTAAAATTTTTGATATTATAAGGCACATTTACTGTGGTAAAATTTCCGGATTCGTCAATGATTAAATAATGGGCTGTTCCATATTCATCATAATCAAATCCCATTCCTGCTGCTCTTAAGGTAAGGTCTTTTTTATCTTTTGTCTCAAAATGTTCATGACCTTGTATAACTGTTGATGATGGGTCTATTTCTGGTTTAGTAAAATGACCATTTTTTTCATAAACCTCTTCTTTTTTACTGTGAACAAGCGTTATCTTTTTGCCACCCTTTTCGAGAACTATTTTGCTATCATATTTCATAATATCGTCTATATCTTGTTGAGTTAATTGTTTTCTAGTCCATGCTGTTCTTTTTTTATCTTGCTCAACAGTTATTGGCGATAAAGTATTCATATGTTCTTTTAAAGCATCCATACCATCTATCGCATAAATTTCATGATTTCCATATATACTTTTAACATTATATTTTCTTAACAATTCCATTACTTCATGAGGATTAGGTCCAAAGCCAATATTATCTCCTAATGAGTAAATTTCAGTAATTCCACGTTTTCTCATATCTTCTAATATTGCTAAAAGTGGTTCATACATAGCGTGTACATCAGTTAATACTCCAATTTTATTCGATTTATTTTTTCCAAATGGATTTTCCATATTTTTTGCTTCGTTTGCAAACATTGAAAGTTCGTCAGTGTGATTATATTTTGGCTGATTTGTAGAATTTTGATATTCAATTTCACTTGGATTTTCTATCTTTGTCCTTGGCGGTTGTGTAATAATTAATGGAAGATTGTATTTTATGCTACATTCAATTATTTCAGGCGATAGTGTTACACCTTTTGGAACAATTATACCGCATGGTTTTAAGCCTTCTCTTAGTGCAACAGTTTCATTATTTTTACCATGCGATGCCATGCTAGTTTCTAGTATACCTTTTTGCTGATAAGTAGTTATTGATTCTTTCAAATCCGCTGAATTAGATCTTATAATCCAATTTGATCCAATATTAGTGTCAGAACTAAGTAAGAAATTACCTTCCGGTATGTGATCATATGCAAAAATTATATTATTAATTCTGTTTCTATAATATACTTGATTACGATGGCTTATTGATGACAAACTAATAATTACTTTGTTTTCATCGTCTGATCCATTAACTAATTCACTTATAGTTTCATATGGGCTCAAAACATGCGCATATAGTGTGTATTTACAATCAGTCAAATTTATAACTTTGACTTTTGATGAGGAATAATCTACAGTATATCCGATTCTTTTTCCTTTAACTGTTCCGGTATTTAGTGTTGCAGTAATGTTTGTTAAATTGTAATTAGATTCTATTTCATACAATTTAATCATCATTTTTTGATATTTTGACATCATTTTTCTTAAATTGTCTAAGTAATTTTTTTCAAATCTTATTTTTTCCAACATATTAGAAAAATTGTTACCTTCATTAATTTCTTCGATAAAGTTTGTAATTACTAAAATGTTTTCAATTAGTTCTACCATTTCAGGATTTTTTCTATTATTAAATTGTAATATTTTAAGTGATTCAGAATTGCCATATCTTTCTATTAATTGCGGTAAATCAAATTCACCTAGAAAAAATAGCGATTTTAAAAACTTGTTTATTTCAATATCTTTTTCTTCTTCTGATATATATCTATGTGCATATAGAACCTCATATAAAAATTTAGCAATTATATAATCATCAACTTTACTTTGAGCTATTTGAAAATCTTCTATAGTTGCAATATTTGTACTATTAATGTTTAATTTTTGACGGATCTTTGGATCATTTAATGAATTGTTATGATTAAATAAATTATCTAGTGCATCTACTATTTTAGTTGGAATATTGCTAGAATAATTATTTTTAATATTTTTTATTAATTGTGAATAGTCTACGTAAATATTTATAAAATCTAAAAATGATACTATTTCTTGATTTTTGTTTTTTGGTTTAAAATAAATTTTTTTATAATATGACCAGGCTTCGGATATAACATCTAGATTTGTCTCTAAATTTAATAGACTTATTAAAGTTGTTCCCCATGTGCCTTTATATTTTTGTGTGTTAACACCATAAAATAAAAATTTAGATAAATCTATTTCGCATTTTTTAAATAATTCTATTATTTCTAGTGATCTATCTAATAAAGCACGGTTGCAATCAGAAAAATCAAATATTTTTTTCATTAAATCAACTTTTTTATCATCTATATAACTATTTTGGATGGGTTGTTGAATAGATGTTGTAGTTGTACTGGGATCTATTTTGGATTGTTTATTAGAAAGAATTCCGGCATAAGTTCTAATTACCGCAAATTGTTGTGATGCTGGTTGCTTTAAATATGAACTAGGAGTTAGTAATTTATAAACATTTTCTATTTTATTTATTTTATATTCTGTATCTTTTATATTGTCTATGTTTTTCATGTTTATTTTATTATAGGTGTTGTTGTTAATTACTTCTATATTGTTATTTTTATCTTCCATGATATCACCAATTTTATAATAACATAATATTAAATTTTGTAGCCTTATTCTTCGTTTGATTTACATACATTTTACAATAAAAATAATTTTTATTTATAGATAGATTTTGCAAATTAGCATATAAATCAAATTCATTTTTTTGAAATTTTAACTTTATTTTCTTCGATGTAATTCATCTAATAGCGATAATCTTTTAATATTTAAATTATTATTTATACCTGTCCCTAATTCAATTTCTGGTTTAACCGTTGAACCGTGGTAATCACTTCCTCCGCTAACCAGTAAATCATATTTTTGAGCGATTTCCATATATTGTTTGATTTCAAGTGGTGTATGGCTAGAGTGAAAAACTTCAATGCCTTTTAAGCCACAATTTATCATGTTTTTTAATAATATTAAAAATTCTGTTTCAGTTAACTCAAGAGATTTTGGATGAGCTAGTACAGGTATACCACCACTTTTAGTAATTAAATCAATACATTCTTCATAACTTATCCTATTAAATCGTTATACACTATGTTTTCTAGGGCAACAGAGTAATTTAAATCTTGATTATTTGTTTTGATTTGTTTAATACCTAAATCATTTGAATAATACTTATTTAATGTTTTAAGAATATTTTTACCATGAACATCATATCTATATACTTTATTCATTATGAAAGTTGTTGTGAATGTTTCTAAATAATTATATAAAGTATCATTAGATATTTCATGATATTCTTTTTTAAGTATTCAATTACGTTATCTCTAGAAAATTTTCTACTTTCAGTATCCAAAATATATTGTAAAACTTTATTAAATGAAGCAATATCTTTAATTCCTAATCTCTCAACTATATCTTTTAAAATAATTTAATCATATACACTTGATAAATAATTGTATCTGTCATTATCATTAGCAAATAAAAACCTTTGTGGTAGTCCACCCTATTTAAATATATCAAACAATAGTGTTTCATAATCTTTTTCTTTTGTATTTATTGATTCAACAATTTCTTTAAATGATAAAGGATTTACTCTAAAACTTACATATCTTCCTGATAAATCTGTAGATAGTTCTAATAAAGTCATTCTACTATTTGATCCTATTATAAATATACTATAATTATTAGTTATTCTTAGTGAATTTATTCCTTTTTCAAATTCTTCAACTTTTTGTATTTCATCTTATAACATATAATATTTATTATTTACTTTTAAACTTTCGATATAGTTATATAAATCTTTGGCATTTTTAATGAAATCATATGTTAATGATTAAGTATGATGAAATCCTCTGATTTTAGATAAATATTTTTCTCTTTTTAACATAATCTCGTCTCTCTTACATTATACTATTATAAATAACTTTACAAATGGGTTATATGGAATAAAAATTAACAAATAAAAATTCCACTATAAAGTAGAATTAATATTTATAATAATCACTATATAATTATATATACTAGGTTTACTAATTATATAATTATATACGTTTTTTTGTGGTTGAATTTTTTAAATATATATCTGATATTGCAATATTTGGTTCGAATGGTAAATTAGGATTTCCATTATACATATATTTTCCAAATATTTGCATTACTTCCCACATTTGCATTTGTGTATATCCATTTTCATCTATTTCTGGATATTTAAATTCCCCTACATATTCTTTTACGTATTTATCATGTTCTTCTTTTAAAATTGCTATACCGGTTTCTGTTAATTTAATGTTTACATAATCATTAAGATTAAATATTTTCATTTTAATTCACTCCTTTACTAAATGTATTTTATATAAGAATTATAACAATTGCAACTATTTTGTAGTTATTTTGATTATTTTGATTAAAAGTTATATTTTTATCTTTGTATTAAATAATGATACGCTTTCTATTTGATAACATTTATTTATTATTCCATCCAAAATCTAAGAAATCTATTTTGTAATGCGATTCCTTGTGATTTATTTTATAATATCAAATTATAACTTGAAAATTATTTATTAAGATTTTTTGGAATAGAAAATTTGTTAAAATATTAAATATTTTATTTTAACAACATTTTATTTTTAATTGTCTTTTAACTCTTTTTTAGTTGATTTTTAACTTTCTTTTCTTCTACGTAGTTCATCTAATAGCGATAATTTTTTAATATTTAAATTATTGTTTATTCCGGTACCTAATTCAATTTCTGGTTTAACTATCGGGCCGTGGTAATCACTTCCTCCGCTAACCAGTAAATCATATTTTTGAGCGATTTCCATATATTGTTTAATTTCAAGTGGTGTTTGACTTGAGTGAAAAACTTCAATGCCTTTTAAACCACAATTTATCATGTTTTTTAATAATATTAAAAATTTTGTTTCAGTTAATTCAAGGGATTTTGGATGGGCTAGTACAGGAATACCACCGCTTTTAGTAATTAAATCAATACATTCTTCATAACTTATTCCTTTGCTAAAACTTCTTGTCTTGTTATGAGCATCTATTAAAAATTTACTAAATGCTTCTTTAACTGAGGATACATAACCTTTATTAATTAACAACTTGGCAATATCTGAACGTCCTAAATTATGTTCAAACTGAAATAAAGATTTTATTTCATCATAAGTGAATCTGATATTATAATCTTTTTTTAATACTTCTATAATTGATAAAACTGAATTCAAACTATTATCTTTAAGTTCTAATAATTTTTTATTTAGGTTTATATCTTCTAAATTAATTCCATAACCAAGGATATGCATTCTTCCTTTTGGGGCTTTAACTGATAATTCTATTCCATTAATTATTTCAATTCCTGTTTTAACAATTAAATCATCATTTCTATTTACTTTTTTAATTCCTTCTATGGTATCATGATCAGTTATTGCTAAGGTGCTTATTCCCTTTTCTAGTGCTAGAGATATTAATTCGTGAGGTTTTAGTTCTCCATCTGAATAGCATGTATGAGTATGCATATCAATTATTTTTTCTTTTGATAAGTAGGGATTTATTATTGTATCGTTTGTGTATTTATCTAATGTTTTTATAATTAGTTCTTCTTTATCTTCATATATATCATATGTGTAATCGTTATTTTCCATTTAACTTTTCTCCTTTTGCTTGTATTATATAATTTTTGTTATTATAATAAAAATATATATTTGTTATCTTTTCGATAACTGGAGGTTATTATGAATATTGATTTTGAATTATATAGATTATTTTATGAAGTTGCTAATTATAGAAATATTACTAAAGCTAGTATGCATTTAAACATTTCACAACCAGCTATAAGTAAATCAATTAAAAATTTAGAAAATCAATTAGGTGGCTCTTTATTTATAAGGACTAAAAAAGGCGTTGTTTTAACAGAAGAAGGAAAAGAACTTTATTATTATATTAAACAAGCTATAGAATTTATTAATAATGGAGAAAATAAATTTACTGATTTAATTAATTTAAAAACTGGATGTATTAAAATTGGGACAAGTACTACTATAGCAAAGGAATTTTTACTACCTTATTTAGAAATATTTCATGATAAATATCCTAGTATTGATATTAAAATTATTACTGGTGTTTCTAATGAATTAATTTCAAAATTAAAATACGGACTTATTGATATATTATTTTTAAATTTAAATAATGATAGTTATGAGAGTGACTTAAACATAACTAAATGTAAAATTGTTAATGATTGTTTTGTTGTTGGAAAAAAATATAAAGATTTAAAAGATAAAATTATTACAATGAAGGAGATTAATAATTATCATTTAATTTTGCAAGCTAAGGGTTCTAATACAAGAAAGTTTTTAGATGATTTTATGAAAGAAAATAATGTTTTGTTAAAGCCAAGTATTGAACTTACAAGTTATTCTTTAGCTGTTGATTTGGCTAAAATTGGATTTGGTATTGGTTATGTTACTAAAGAATATGTAAAAAATTTATTAGATAATGAATTGTTATATGAAATTAATACTGATATAAAAATTCCTTCTAGATATATTGGATATGTTTTATCTAAAAATCATATACCTAGTTTTAGTACGAAAAAGTTGATTGAAATAATAAACGATAATAACAATTTAAACATAAAAAAATGAACTATTTAAGTTCAATTTAATTAATATTTGGTTCTGACTACGTAGAGGTCTACAACTTTGTTGACGAATCTAATATATAAATCAATCTAATATTGTTTTAACACGTATATAATATTTTTTCCACTTCCAACCATAACAGTTAATTTATTTTTGCACATTTTATTTAATATATTTTTAGCTCTCGTCGATGAAATATCTAATAATTGTTCAACTATATTTCTATTTATCTTATTATTTTTCTTTAAATATTCTATTATTTTTTCTTCTTGCGTTAAATTAGAAGGTAATATTTTTTCATGATTTTCAACGTAGTTAACATTATATAATGTTACATTAAATGCCTTATCTGTATCTACAAATATAGGTTTTTTATTATAATCATCGTATGATTGAATTATTCTGCCAATTCCAGTCCCAAAACTTTCAACATATTTTAATCTATAAAATATATTTGCCAAATTAGGATTTCTGCTTTCGGATATTCCTAAATATAAATCATTTAAGCTTAACCCTTTAACAATACCACACAATGAAGTAATTTCGAAATGATTATCGTAAAGTGAAATAAGAATACTTCCTTTGTAATTATAGTCTCTATGAATAATTGTATTTAATAATGATTCTCTTATCGCATATTCAGGATAATCCTTTGTATCAATTCTTTTTAACCCGACAATTCTTCCCTTAGTTTTATTAAATTAAATGATGTATATAATGTTAAATCACTTTTTATTCCTTCTCGTATCATTCCTTAAAGAGATTCTAAATCTTTTTTTGCATTATTTGGACCAATAACATTTCCGTCTTATCAATACCAATGTATATTTTTCCACCCTTAGTATTTGCAAATGCTATTATTTCTTTTTTTATTTCTTTTGTTAACTCAATTTTCAATTCTGTATATTCATCTTCTATGTACTTATTATTACCCTCAATTATAGTACATACATTTTTAAAAATAACATCAATATATCCGGTCACTTTTCGGTCACTTTCTAGGCACTATATATTTTTAAATGAAAAAAACGAACTATTTCTAGTTCGAATAAATCTTTAATGATGCATGTGAAGAAGAAGTAGAATAACTTTTCTTACCAACATTAATAGGTAGCAATAACTTACTAACTAATACAAGTATACTACATTTTTAACATTTTGAGTCAAAAAATTATGAATAATTAGTAAAAATGTCTCTAATTTTAAAAGTAATAATTAGTGAAAATGTCCCTATTATTTGTACATTAAT
>CAKOIE010000024.1 GCA_934086395.1 uncultured Bacilli bacterium
TTCATTTGTGGGCTTGTAGATATTAGGGCCTTATAGGCCATGTGAAAACCACGTCTTTTAGGCGTGGTTATTTATTATGAAGAAAAACATATTAATTATAACAATGCTTATTGGATTATTATTAATGCTAGTTATTGGAATAACGGCGGCTTATTTAGCTCCTGTTATAAGTGGAAATGAACAAGTATCTACTATAGTTTTTAATAGTGGTAGTGTAGATTTAACATATGAAAATGGTAGTAGTCAAATAAATGCAACTTCTGTTTTACCTGGGTGGACATTAAAAAAAGAATTTAGTTTAACTGGAAGAAATAATACAGGAAAAGATTATAGTGATTTAATGAGTTATGGTATTAAACTTGTAGTAGAAAAAAATACATTTAGTGATGGAGCAATAAATTATGAGATTGAGGGAAACAATCCTTCAAATAATGGAACAATTGCATATGTTATGCCTAATACATTAAAAAGTGGTAAAAGTATTGTAAGTTTAGGATATGGTACTTTTGATAAAGATGGAGATTATATAAATGGAGTAACACATAGTTATACATTAACTATATCTTTTCCTAATAAAATATATACAAGTCAAAATGAAGATATGGGAAAACAATTATCGGCTTATATAACAATAGAAAAACCAACTGAACTTGTTAATTTAACAATAGTTGATGATAAACATAATATAAATAAAAGTTTTAAATATGAGAAGAATAAGGAATATGAATTACCTGTTCAAACATCACAAAATGGATCTTTTTTTACAGGTTGGAGTGTAAAAAGTGGGAATGGAAAGATAATAGATAATAAACTAACTATTAATGATTTAACTACAATAAACGCAAATTATAGTAGTTCTAGTGTTTATAATTATGAATTTATTAAACCAACTAGTGAAAATAGTAATCCACATTATACATTTATTACACCAGTAGATGGGATTTATAAAATAGCTTTATGGGGTGCAAGTGGTGGTGGATCAAATGGTGGACTTGGAGGTTATACTGAAGGGAATATATATTTAAAAAAAGGCATGTATTTACATGTATTTGTAGGGGAACATCCTACTTATGAAAGTGGTTCTTGCTATCCAACAAATCCGAATAGTTCTTTTAATGGAAATAAAATTGGTTCTTGCTCTGGCGGAGGCGGAGCAACTGATGTTAGATTAATAACTGAAAATGAATGGGATGATTTTAATAGTTTAAAATCTAGAATCATGGTTGCGGGAGCAGGTGGAGGCTATTATGGTAGTTATGATGGAACGGGCGGATCCGCTGGAGGACTAACTGCATATGATGGCTCAGGTGATAGCAAATCATCAAGTGGTGGGTCTCAAGCAAAATATTATTTTGGATATGCTGGACATTCTACTACCTCTGGTGGAGGTGGCTATTATGGTGGTACAGGAGGTATTGCAACAAACTCTGGTGGTGGTTCTTCCTTTATTTCAGGACATAATGGATGTGACGCAATTAAAGAGGAAAGTACTGATAGTAATTTAATTCATACTGGACAAAGTATTCATTATAGTGGTTTACAATTTACTGATACAGTAATGATAGATGGTAATGGCTATAACTGGACAAATGTAAAAAGTGAACTAAAACAAATGCCTAAACCAAGTGGTGGATATTATGAAACTGGTAAAGGACATAATGGTAATGGTTATGCTAGAATTAGTTTAGTTTCATTTGCTGAAGAAACAGTTAAATCAACTATAGTTGTTATTAACGAAATTATGAATAAAGTAACAACTTTTGAAGTTGTAAATGGGGTTGGAACAACTTTACCAGTAGATTTATCTAATCAGTATTTATTTGATGGGTTTATTATTGAAAGTGGAATTGCAGAAACAAATGGTTATAAAATAACATCTAAAAGTGATAAAGTTGTTTTAAAAGTTAAATATAAAAATAATAAAGTGGTTGATTATGATTATCTTGCCATAACTAGTGATAATGATAATCCTTATTATACATTTATTACACCAAATGATGGAATTTATAAAATTGAATTATGGGGTGCAAGTGGTGGAAATGTTAATTATGATAATAAGGATTATTTAGGCGGGTCCGGTGGATATGTATCAGGTGTAATAAAATTACAAAAAAATCAAAAATTATATATATATGTTGGCGGAACCGCGTTAGGTTATGAAAAAGGATATAATGGAGGTGCTTCAGGGGGAACAAGTAATGATGGAAAATATACTGGCGGTGGTGGAGCAACAGATATAAGAATAGAAGCAGGAAAATGGAATGATTTTAATAGTTTAAAATCAAGAATTATGGTTTCTGCTGGTGGTGCTGGTACTGGAATATATGCAAGTAATGAGGTATTTGGTGGTGCAGCAGGTGGAATACAAGGCTATAATGGTCAAATTTTATCTTATTTAACAGAATACATTCATGAAATAGCTATTGGTGCTAGTAATACAAAGCCTGGAACAGGACATGGAGGAACTGGGCTGTTTGGTTATTCAAACATGAAAGTGAGCTATGGTACTGGAGGTGGAAGCGGTTATTATGGTGGAGGATCTGGTGGTGCAACTAATAGTAATGTTTCTTCTGGTTCAGGTGGCTCATCCTTTATTTCAGGACATAATGGATGTGACGCTATTAAAGAGGAAAGTACTGAAAATAATTTAATTCATACTGGACAAAGTATTCATTATAGTGGTTTACAATTTACTGATACAGTAATGATAGATGGTAATGGCTATAACTGGACAAATATAAAAGGTGAACTAAAACAAATGCCTAAACCAAGTGGTGGAAATTATGAAACTGGTAAAGGACATAATGGGAATGGTTATGCTAGAATTAGTTTAGTTTCATCTAATTAAATTAAATAATTTGCTAAAAGTTATATATTTTAATTTGAAAATTAAAAATAAAAAATCAAACATTTTTTCGCTTGACGGGGGGGCGTTTAGTAATATAATTTGATAAGAATGGGAGTTCAAAATATGAAAACTAAACTTATCAAATTTTTTAATTTAATAAAAAAAGACAAACAAGCAAAGATATTAACTGTAATGGGAATAATTCTTTTATTTATATTTACTTTAGGTTATTCATTATCGATGTTTACAAGTAGTCAAAATAACAATGTAGCTAATATAAAGGTTAATGATTTATCATTTAATATAACAACAAATAGTGGGGAAACAAATGATAGAATATTACATTTACAAGCAGGTAAATTAGAACAATTTAATATAATATTAACTAATTTAAATAAAATAGATGTTAAGTATGAATTTACATATGAATTATGTAATAATCAAAATTGTACAGAAACAAGTAAGAATATACCAAGTGATATAAGTGTATCTAAAGAAGATGAATCTAGTGAGGTAAGTGGAACTATTAATACAAGTAAAACAAAGTCATTAACTATCTTAACAAATAATAAAAGTAATAATGATTATTATATAAAACTTAATTTAAATGCAGGATATATATGGAATGATTTAGAACTAGCAAATCAAATAAAATATATTAATTATCTAAATAAAGATATAGATATAGTAGCGTACGTAGATGGAGTAGAAGTAAAAGAATTACCTACAACTTGCTTTTATAGTGCAGTATCAACAGCTTATAAAAATAATACTGAGTTAAAAGATAGCCCAGTGAGTTTTAACTGTAATTATGCAACCGGAAAATGGTCATATACAGTAGATAATATTTCGTCATTGCCAAATAAGTTAATTGTTAACTTTGAAAGTACTGGTATAAATGCAGTAGAATATGTAAGTAAAGTTCAAGAACTAGATAGTAACAATAGACACGGATTATTTATCGATCCAACTGTAGATAAAAATGTAAGATATACAGGTGCTGAGCCTAGAAATTATGTTGAGTTTGGTAATGATGGCGAACTATGGAGAATAATTGGAGTATTTAATGTAAAAGATTCTAGTGGAGTAACAAGCAAGAAACTAAAATTAGTAAGAGATGAATCATTAGGTAATTATTCATGGGATACTTCTGGAACTAGTAATTCTGGATATGGGATTAATGAATGGAATCAATCTTTTTTAATGAATGAATTAAATTCGGATTACATAGATATAAATAAGACAGAAGGCACCACAAATTGGTATAATGGTGTAAGTTTTGCTAAAAATGGTATGTATGATTATAGTAAGAATATAAAAAATAATTTTATTGATAAAATAGCAGAAGTAAGATGGAATTTAGGTGGTCATTCATCACATTTTGTATCGACATTGAATATGTATACTTATGAAAGAGGAACAGCACATGTAACAAATCCAGCAGATAAAGTTCCAAGAAAAGACTATTGGAATGGCAAAATTGCATTAATATATCCTAGTGATTATGGATATGCGTCAACAAATAATGCATGCCGAAATAATATGGGAAATGATAATGAATTTGATTGTAAAAAAGATAATTGGTTATATAATAATGAAAATCAATGGACATTATCTTCAAGATCATCTGATGAAATATATGTATTTTATGCAAGTATAGAAGGAAATCTTAATTTAAATCGTGCATTTAATGATCATTGCGTACGGCCAACTCTTTATTTAAAATCCGACATTTCGATAGCTAGTGGAACAGGTGAAAAAACAAATCCATATAAATTAAGTTTATAAAAATCTTAAATAAACAAGTAGTTTTTTTCTATTCTTTATTATAAAATAAACATGAAGTTGGGAAGTGTAATTATGCCTGAGTTACCTGAGGTTAGAACAGTAGCAAAAGTATTAAAAGAAAAAATAATTGGTAAGAAAATAACTAGTTATCAGATTAGATATCAAAATATTATAGAAGATGGTAGTTTAAGTTTTGATAATTTAATTAATAAAACAATATTAGATATAAATACTTATGGGAAATATTTAATATTTAAAATAGATAATCTTTATTTAGTGTCACATCTTAGAATGGAAGGAAAGTATTACATTAAAGATATTAATGATGAAATAAGTAAACATGAACATGTAATATTTATTTTAGATAATAATATTTCTTTAAGGTATCATGATACTAGAAAGTTTGGTCGTATGTTTTTAACTGATGATTTATCTAAATGTAAAGGATTAAATAAATTAGGACTTGAACCATTTGATAAAAATATTAATAGTGATTATTTATTATCTAAATTTAATAAAAGTAATTTACCAATAAAAGAACTATTGTTAGATCAAAGTATTATTGCTGGACTTGGAAATATTTATGCTAATGAAGTATTATTTTTAAGTAAAATAAATCCTTATAAAAAAGGAAAAGACATTGATAAAGTAGATTGTGATAATATAATTTCTTCTTCTAAAGAAATTTTAACCAATGCGATTATTGATGGTGGAACAACTATTAAAAGTTATACTTCAAGTTTAGGTGTAACAGGACATTATCAAGATAAGTTATATGTTCATAAGAGAGAAAATATGAATTGTAAAATATGTAATAGTTTAATATTAAAAGATAAGATTGGTGGAAGAAGTACTTATTACTGTCCTAATTGTCAAAAAGAAAGTAAGTGATTAATGAAAACTAATTATCAAAAGCTAAAAAATATTTTAGAAATATACACTGATATTTATATTTTTATAATCTTGTTAATATTTCCTTTTATAGTTAATAAAGATGGATTCTTTCATATTTTAGAATGTAAATGGTATTCATATTTAATTATTGGTATGACATATTTAATTCTAAACTTAGTAACATTATTATATTTTTATATCTTTAAAAAAGTTAATTATTCTAAAAATTATAAATTATCTAAAGTACAATTATTTGCTATTACATTATTAATTATTAATATTATATCTTGCTTATTATCTCCCTATTTAAAAGATTATAATTTACTTATAGGAGTTGGTAGAGGAGAAGGTTTAATAATTACTTCCCTTTATATTCTTTCTTTTTTAAGCATAACTTTATTTGGCAAATTTAAAAGAAAATATATTTTATATTTTTCACTTTTATCAATAATTCATAATGGAATATGTGTGCTTCAATATATTGGCTTTAATCCTTTAAATATGTATCAAAATGGGATTGGAACCCATAATGTAAGTTTTATGGGAACAATAGGTAATATTGATTTTATATCAGCACTTTATTGCATTATAATACCGATATCTATTTCATCATATCTTTTTCTTAAAGATAATAGGAAAAAAGAAAATATTATTCATTTAACATCAATATTTTTATCATTCTTTATTTTAGGTATTATAAATGTTCAAAGTGGTAAACTAGCCTTATTAATAATGCTTATGTTAACTTTTCCTTTAATTATCAAGAATAACCAAAGATTAAGTAAATTTCTTATTGTGTTATCATTAATATTGATGGCATACTGCACAAATATCATATTAAATCCCGAGTATCATTATGACATTAATAAACTAGGACTTTATTTTAAATTTAATTATATTGTTATATTGTATTTAATTGTTATTTTTATATTAATTTATTTATCAAAAGTTTTAAAAAATACTAACTATAATATTTTAAATGATAAAAAGTTAATTAAATACTATTTTACCTTAATATTTATTTGTGGAATATTTGGAATAATTATTATATATAATATAAATTTTAGTAGTGGGTTTTTATATGAAATTCATGAATTATTACATTTAAATTTTGATGATGAATTTGGAACATATAGAATATTTTTATGGAAAAGAACTTTAAAGTTAGTTAAAGATTATCCTTTAATAGGAACAGGACCAGATACCTTTGCATTAAGATTTATGGCAAAGTATACTGAAGATATTAAAGCAATTGGTCCTTTAACAATTAATGATACAGCAGCCAATGTTTATTTAACAACTTTAATAAATTTAGGAGTAATTGGTCTTTCTAATTATTTATTATTAATGTTTTCATTATTAAAAAAAGGATTAAAAGAAATGAATAATTATTCTAAAATATTGTTACTTGCTTTTATTTGTTATCTAATTCAAGATTTTTTTAATCTTTCAGTTGTAATAGTTAGTCCAATATTTTGGCTATTAATGGGAGTTTTATACATAAGTTTAAATGCTGACAAATTAACTTGTAAAAAAAGAATAAAAACAATATAATTAAATTGTAAAGTAGAGGAGTTTGAAAATGAAAAAAGATAAAATATTAGAATTAGTTATCGGTGGAATTATTATATTCTCTGTAGGTATATTTATTGGTTATAAATTAAATAGTGGTGCAATTAAAAATATTCAAGGCTATCTATTTAATGCCAGTGGATTTGCAACTGATCCTAATGCGACTGATTGTAATGCGACAGATTCAAATGCGACTGATTCCAATGCAACAGATAGTAATGCTACCGATAGTAATGCTACAAGTTCAAATGCATCTATAAATGATAATATTTTAATTTTATCTAGCTTTTATTTAAAAACAACTACTGGTAAAACTGGTGAAAAAATATATGTTAATTTGCAAACTCAAGGAACAACTAATACTGGTGCATCTGTATCTTTTAAAAGTACAAAAGGATACACATTTACAACAAGTATTTATTCAATAAATAATAATCCTTACATTATAATTCCTAACAATATTCTTTCAGATACCTATAATGTAACAGATTTGTTATTAACTGGTTTAAATAGTGATTATACAACATTTACTAAACATTATGGTAAAAATGGCAATTTTAACTATACATTTAGTTCAAAACTAATTATTAGTTCTGAAAATAAAACCAATATAAAATTAAATAGCTTCACTTTAAAAACTAATAAAGCTAATATATCAGATAAAGTATATTTTGATATTCAAACTAGTGAAAAACTAACTAATTTAAAACTAGAATTTAAAGGAAGTAACAATACGTTTACTGTCTATGCTGCTTCTTTAAATAATAACCCATATTTTGAAATACCTTCTAATATTACAGAAGGAAAATATATACTAACTTCATTAACTTTAATGAACAATGATAACATCGTAATATATACAAATAATGGAAACAATGGAATATTAAAATATGCATTTAATTCTGATTTAGAAATAACTAATAATAGTAATAAAAAGCTTGTTTATAATAATGAAGATATTGATACAGCTGTTATATCCAAATTATATGAAAGCGATAAAAATTCTGAAATAGTTATAAACTCAAATGAAAATAGTTTTATAAGTAGTGAGTTATTTAACATTATAAAAGGAACTAATAGAACTCTTAAAATAAATAATAATGATAATGAATTAATTTTTAAAGGAAATGATATCAAAGAAGCTAAAACAATTGATGTTAATACTAAAGTTTATTTAACTGAAGTTAACAATAACATTAATGAAATAGTAAAAAAGGGAATTATAATAGATTTTCCTGATAATGGTTCATTACCTGGAAATGCTTTAGTTAAGATTAAAAATAATGATGATATTAAAAAAGTTTTAGATAGTAAAGTAAACGTTTATTATTATAATGACAAAACTAATAAATTTACGTTAATAAGTAGTGGAATAACTTTAACTGATGATTATTATGAATTCAATATTTCACATACATCTAGTTATGTTTTAACTAATGAAGAAATAGATAAAAAATATTTAGAAACAAATGAAAATGTTGTTAATTTCCAAAAAAGTAATAAAGTAAATTTACTTCTAATTGGAGCAGGAGTTTTAGTTATAATTGGAACTACTTGTTTAATAATTTTTATTAAAAGAAAAAATAAATAAGAACTGTTAACATTAACTAACAGTTCTTTTCACATATTGAAATAACATAATTATCATATATAAAAGAATAACATCTAACATTTATATCACTACAATAAATATGATTGTTACTAACTATAAATTCAACATTTTTAATATCAAATATACTTTTTCCCACCATTTTAATATAAGCTTCTTTTAAAGTATAAATTTCAAATAATCGTTTAAATAGATTATTATCTTCCGATAAAATATATTCTTTTTCTTTATTACTAGCAAAATAATTAATAGATTTAATATTAGTTTCTCTAATTTTTTCAATATCAATACCTATTTCTTTATCAGATACAACAGTTATAACATAATTAGAAGAATGACTAATATTATAAAATATATTTTTATTAACAATAAAAGGTTTATTATTTTTATTAAATTTAAATTCTAAGTTATTATAGTTAAGATTATAATATTTATCTAATAAATTACTTAAAAGAAGTTCCCCAATAACTGATTGTCTTGTCTTAAGTTCATTCTTAAAATTATTAATTCTATTTTTCTTTTCAATATAAATATTATTATAAAAATTATTAATCTCTTTATCACTATAATCATTAATATTTTTAATTATATACTTCATAAATATTCACCATAATCACCTATATAATATCATTTTTAATATTAATTTGTTATAATTAATTTGAAATTTGAGTAGGAGTATATGATTATGACTAGAAAATTATTTTGCGATATAAGTCCAACATGCTATAAAATATCAGTTCAAAAAGAAATTTTATTAAGAAAAACAAAAGATTTATTAAGTAAAGAAAAGATAGCAAAAACTAAAAATAAAGAACCATTACCCAATATTGTTAAAAGTCATACTTCGATATTGATAAGAAAATTACATGGAGTAGATATTAAACTTCAAGAAAATAAAGTAACAAATATTAGCCTAGCATGTAATCAAATAAATGGAATAATTATTCATCCTGGTGAAACTTTTTCATATTGGCAAATGGTGGGAAAACCAACTAAAGAAAAAGGATATAAAGAAGGATTAGTTATTGGTAGAGATGGTTTTTATGCTGGTACTGGTGGCGGATTATGTCAAATGGCTAACATGATTCATTATTTAGTTTTAAATAGTCCTTTAGAGGTAACTGAACTTCATCATCATTCAGATGCTTTATTTCCTGATGACCGAAGAAGAGTACCTTTTGGTACCGGAACCAGTGTTTGTTATAATAACTTAGACTATCGTTTTAAAAATAATACTGATCAAGATATTCAAATTCTTGTATGGATAGATGGTGGCGAACTTTGCGGTGAACTTAGAAGTAAAAAGGCATTCCCTTGTCGATATAAATTAGTTGAAGAAGATCATCATTTTAAAAAAGAAAAAAATAAATATTTTAGAATATCAAAAGTTTATCGTATTGTAATTGATAGATTAACAAATGAAGAGTTATATAAAGAATTAATTTTAGATAATCATTCAGAAGTAATGTATGATTATGATTTAATTCCTAAAGATGAAATAAGAAGTGAATAAATGTGATAATAGATAAAATTAAAGAAATAGTAAAGTTGTATCCTGATAGAGTAGCTTATATTGTTGATAATGAAAGTATAACTTATGAAAATTTATGGAACAACGCTACTAAATATTCAAAATTCTTAAAAAATGAAGGAACATCTCCAGTTATTATTTATGGTAATAAAGAAATTAATATGATCATTTCAATTTTATCTTGTTTACTTGCTAAAAGAGCTTATATTCCTATTGGAACATGCATGCCAACATCAAGAATAAATTCTATTATAAAAAAGACCAATGCAAGTTTAATTTTAACTGATTATGAAATTAAAATTCCTAATATTAAGATATCAAAAATAACAGATTTAAGTAGTGCTCCTATTAAAGAAGAAGATAATTTAAATAATACTTCTTATATTATTTTTACATCAGGAAGTACCGGAGAGCCAAAAGGAGTTCCAATATCCTATAATAATTTAGATAATTTTGTTAATTGGATTAGTAATATTTATCCATTATCCGATTATCATAATATAAATGTATTAAATACTGCTAGTTTTAGTTTTGATTTAAGTGTTGCTGACTTATATTATTCACTATGTAATGGTTATACGTTATTTGCAACTAATAATAATTGCTCATGTAGCTACTTTAATATTTTTAATACTTTAAAAGATATTAATCTAATTGTTTGTACTCCAACATATATCAAATTATGTTTATTAGATTCTAGTTTTAATAGTCAAAATTATCCTAATTTAAAATGTATTTATTTTTGTGGAGAACAATTAGAAATTAATTTAGTTAGAAAATTATATTTATTATTTCCAAATATCGATATTATTAATGCTTATGGACCAACCGAAGCAACCTCAGCAGTTTCAGCCATAAGAGTTGTTAGAGAAATGCTAAATGAAGATATTTTGCCAGTTGGCGATATTAATAATCTGGCTGTTAATATCGAAATAATAAATAATGAAATAGTGTTAAAAGGTAAAAGTGTATTTGATGGTTATTTAAATATTACCACTGATAATGTTTATAAAGAAAATGGAATAAATTGTTATAAAACAGGCGATTTAGGTTACATAAGAAATAATATGCTATATATTACGGGAAGAAAAGATAATCAAATAAAGTATAAAGGATATCGTATTGAACTTCATGATATTGAAAATAATATTTTACAAATAAAAGAAGTAATAGATTGTGCTGTAATTGCTAAATATGATGAAAATAATATTGTTAAAACTCTAAAAGCATTTGTAGTAAGTAAAAATAAAGATTCAAATTATATAAAAGAAAAATTAAAAACAATGTTACCTAATTATATGATACCTAAAAGTATTGTCATTTTAGATAAATTACCAGTTAATTTAAATGGTAAAATAGATAGAAAGGCTTTAAGTAAATTATGAAAAATAAAATAGATTTATATAAAATACTATATGAAATATGTGAAGATAAATTAGTTTATGAAAAAGATATTAATTTAATTGAAAGTGGTTTACTAGATTCATATGCTTTTATTTTATTATTTTCTACCTTAGAAGATTATGGTGTTTTTTTAGAGCCTACTAGAATAGATAGATCCAAATTAGCAACAGTTTCAGGAATTCAAGAATTAATAGATGATTACCTAAATAAAAATATATCCTAAATTAAGATATATTTTTTTTAATGCTAGATAATTTTTTAATTTTGATATAAGTAATATAATAAGTAACAAGATTATAAAAGATAAAGAACATAAATATAAAATCATTCTTACTTACCAATAATAAATCATAAACTAAGTGAAAATATACTGGAATAACTAAACTTAATACTTTATATTTTTTGGCTCTTTTTTTATCATTATTTACTAAATAATATTTTGCAAGTCCAAGATAATATCCCATATTAGCGCTATAAACAATATGACTAGGTACTGATATTAAACTTCTAACAATCATCGTTCTTATTTCATAATTATTAAATGTATGAACATATATAATATTTTCTAAGAATGCAAATCCCATTGATAAGAATACACAATAAACAATTGCATCAAACATATAATTAAAATTTTTATTTTTCCAACTTATTAAATAAATAAATAACCATTTAATTAATTCTTCTATTAAAACTATTCCAAATAAAACTTTGATAATAATTTGAATTAAATTTAAATCACTATAAGATAAATTTATAAAACTAATATTACTTTTTAAAATCATAGAGATTATAACCGTTATACAAGAAGAAATAATCCCACAAATAAATAGAATAATTAACAAACTAAAAGGCTCTTTCTCAATCTTATCTTCTTTATAAAAATATATTAAAAAGAATAAACAAGGTAAAAAACAAATAGTTAATAAAATAATATTATTCATAAATTATCTTACCTCTCTATAATGATTATAACATTATTTTTAATAGTTTTAAAAATCTTTTAGTATCTTTTTTCTATTTCTTCATACAATACAATTGACAAGATATTATTTTTTTGATAGTATTTAGTCAGTGAGTGAGTAGTTCGCTGAGTTACTGAAGGGTGCGATTAATTCACACCAGCAAGCTTGCCTTGTGGGAACCTTCAGTCAGGGGAAAGCTCACTTTTTTATTTTATTAAATAACTAATTAAATTTTTTAATTCTGTAGAATTACTATCATTTGGAACTAATTTTAAGCCATAACTCAACACATTATTATTTTTAGAATATAGCCTATGCTTTATTCTTTTTATATAATCAAAATGAGATTCATTATTATATTTAAGAGCTTGAAATAGTGCGCTGCAACAACAATCTGCTAATTGTAAAAGCTTTTTACGTTCATTTGGAATTATTTTTATTTGATTTATTCTAGTAGTATCAATATTAAATTTCTTATGATTTTTATTATTTAAGTATTCACTAAGTTTTTTCTTTGATAAATTTCCTCTAGAACTTATATTTATATTAGCAATTCCATTATTTTCATTCATATACCAACAAATTCTTTCATATAAATATCCACTAAAAAAATTATAAATATTATTTGATGGTATAAATTGAATACATTTTGTATCTATAATTATATTTATTATTTTTATATCTAATCCACCTATTATATCCATAATCATGTTTTTATTTGGCATTCCTTTTAACAACTTCCAATGTAATTGTGTCTTTTGCGACATTTCCAAGTTTTCCTTAATTAAATCTACTGATTTAGATACTTCTAAGTCTTTTTCTTTTTTAACAATAATTGCTGTTAAAATAAAATATTTTGAGCCTTTGTTTATCCCTTCATCACCAGACTCATCAATATATACATTATATTCATTCTTATTATTCATAACATCACCATCCATTTTAAATACAAATTATTATAACAAAACTATATCAAGTTTAACATAAATAAGAAGAAATGAGAATTCTATTTCATGTTAATTTATTACTATTATATAATCTAAACTTAAGAAAGTATGTTTATGTATTTTTCTTTTTAAATAATCATAAAATCTAATATATGAAAAGAATAATAATAATTTTAATATTAATAATTTTTCCTTTAAGGGTAGGTGCTATAAGTGCATCTTCTTATATAGTTATGGATACTGATAATAATAGGGTATTAGAAGGAAATAATATTAATAAAGAATCTTTAATTGCATCTATAACTAAAATATTAACTAGCATGGTTGTTATTAATAATATTGATTTAGATAAAAAAATAACTGTAAGTGACAGTGTTCTTAAATCATATGGAAGTGGAATATATATATCTGTTGGAGAAGAAATAACAATTAGAGAACTCCTTTATGGTTTAATGCTAAGAAGTGGAAATGACGCTGCTATAGAACTTGCTTATCAAGTAGCATCTTCAGCAGAAAATTTTGCTTATTTAATGAATTTACTTGCTAAAAATATTGGAATGAAACATAGTAATTTTGTCAACAGTAGTGGTTTAGAAGAAAAAGATAGTGCTAATACATCAACTGTATATGATATGGCTTTATTATCAAGTTATGCTATAAAAAATCCAGAATACAAAAAAATAGTAAGTACTAAAGATATTACAGTTAAAACTAATTTAAAATCATATATATGGCATAATAAGAATAAATTATTAACAAGTTATAAATATTGTACAGGTGGCAAAACGGGATATACTAAAAAGGCTAAAAGAACTTTAGTAACCAATGCCTCTAAAAATAATGTTAATTTAACAGTAGTAACATTTAATGATGGAAATGACTTTAATGATCATAAAGATTTATATGAAAAATATTTTAATACTTTAAAAAATTATAAGATAGTATCTAAAGGTAGAATAAAAACTGATTATGATAACACTTTTATTGATAGAGATTTTTATATGTCTTTAACTAAGGATGAATATAGCAAGATTAAAACTACTATAAATTATTATGATAATAATGCTACAAATATAGTTGGAGCTTTAACAGTTAGTTTAAATGGTAAAGAATACTTTAAAGAAAATATTTATATTAAAGAGCCTAAAAAAGAAAAAGAATTAAAGTGGTATCAAAAATTAATAAAGTTGTTATTTAAAAAGGAATATTATGATTAATATAATATGGGGAATATTTATAATTGTAGGAATTACTTATGGATTAATAAGTGGAAATATAAGTGCTATTAATGATGAAATTATAGAGGTAGGTAATACTTGTTTAGATTTAATATTAAATATTATGCCATTACTTGTAATTTGGATGGGACTTATGGCTATTGCTGAAAAATCAGGTTTAATTAATAAAATTGCAAAATTATTAAGTCCTATTTTATCTAAGATATTTCCTAAAATTCCAACATCTCATCCCGCACTTGGATATATTGCTTCTAATATCGCCATTAATATGGCAGGACTTGGATCTGCAGCAACACCTTTTGGGTTAAAAGCAATGGAAGAACTTCAAAAATTAAATGATGATAAAAAAACTGCATCTACTTCAATGATAACCTTTTTAGTTTTAAATACGAGTGGGGTAACAATTGTTCCAACTACTATACTAGCCTTAAGAAAAGCAACTGGCTCTAGTGATCCAACTAAAGTTTTACCACTATGTATAATGGCAACAACCGCATCAACTATTGGTGGCTTAACTTTAGATTATTTTATAAGGAGAAAAAATGGGAATAAGTAGCATAATTATTTTACCTTTAATAGTGTTATTTATAATAATTTACGGTTTTATTAAAAAAGTAGATATTTATGATGAATTTTTAAATGGTGCCTTAGATGGACTTAAAACTACTATTAAAATAATTCCTAATTTAGTTGCTATGATATTTGCCATTAATATTTTAATTAAAAGTAATATTATAACTGATTCATTCTTTTTTTTAGATAATGTTTTAAAAAGATTTAGTTTATCAAGTGAAATAATTCCTATGTGTTTTTTAAGAAGTATATCTGGTAATTCGACTTTAGCTATAATGGTTAATATCTTTAAAGAGTTTGGACCAGACTCAGTCATGGGTACTTTAGCAAGCGTAATTCAAGGATCAAGCGATACAACTTTATATGTCATTGCCCTTTATTTTGGCAGTATTAAAATAGTTAAAAATAGATATGCTCTTCCAGTGGGGTTGTTTGCTGATTTTATTGGGATACTTGCTTCATTTATTTTAGTTTATTTATTCTATTAGTTCGAAATTTAAAAAATACAATTTTTTAAAAATAATTTACCTATTAAGTTAATCGAAATGATTGACTTTTATTTTTTATATGCTATTATATTATTAACCAATTATGTTAAATGGAGAAAGGAAACTTAATGGAATTAACATACAAAACTAAAAAACTTCAAAGATTATGTGAAGATCCAACATATAATAATGAATTGGTTAAAAGATATAATAAAGAAGTTGCTATTAAATTACCCCGAAGAATTAAAGAATTAAAAGCTGCGGTATGTTTAGAAGATATTCCTTCATCTTTGCCATCTAGAAGACATAAGTTAACAGGGGATTTAAAGGGATATTTTGCTATAAATATTACTTTACAATATCGCTTAATATTTAAACAAAAAGATAATAATATAATAATAGAAGATTTAAGAAAAATAAAAGAAATAGAAATTATGGAGGTGTCTAAACATTATGAGTAAGTCAAATGTGTATAATGAATATGTCATAGCACCAGGAGAAACAATTTTAGAACTATTAGAATCTAACGGAATGAGTCAATTAGATTTAGCTTATAAAACTGGAATTAATAAAAAAACAATTAATGAAATAATTAAAGGTAAAGCACCAATAACAACAACTACTGCTTTAAAATTTGAATATGTTTTTAATATACCAGCCAGTTTTTTTAACAATTTAGAAAGTAGTTATCAAGAAGTACTAGAAAGAAAAAATGATTTTATTAAAGTTAAAGAAGAAGAAAAATATTTAGAAAATATTCCCTATAATGAGATGGCTAAGCGTGGTTGGGACTGGATAGAAAAAACTAATGATCCATTTCAAAAAGTTATTAATTTAAGAAAATTTTTTTCAGTTGCTTCTTTATCTTTTGATACTGAATTAAAAAAGAAATTAGCCTTTAGAAAGAAAAATAATGATAAATTTTCTAATGAAGCATTATACTGTTATTTAAGATATGGTGAAATTGAGTCAAATAAAGTAACCTATCCTAAATTTAACATTTTATTATTAAATGAAAATTTATCTAAGTTACGTAACCTCGCAAATGATTCATTTATTAAACAATTTAATAAATTAAAGGAAATCTTATTTAGTTGTGGCATATCACTTATATTTGAGCCAGAACTACCACACACTTATGTTAACGGGGTATCATATATGATTAATCCAAATAAAGCCATTATCATGATAAGCGATAGAGGAAAAAAGAATGATATTATTTGGTTTACTTTCTTTCATGAAATAGGTCATTTGCTTAAACATAGTCGAAAAGAAGTATTTGTTGATTTAGATGATAAAGAAGAAAATAATATTGAAAAAGAAGCAGATAAATTTGCTAGAAATATTTTAATACCAGATAAAAGTTATAATGAGTTTATTAGAAATAATAAGATATTTACAGAAAAGATTTTAAAAGATTTTTCTAAAAGTATTAACATATTACCAGGAATTCTTGTTGGAAGACTTCAAAAAGATGGTTTAATTAAATGGAATGAATTTAATTATTTAAAAAATTAGTTATTTATATATTTTTAATAATTTATTGTTGTTATTGTTAATAAGCTATATAATAAATATGGTTATAAGACGATTTTTTAAAATATTTTATAATATAGATAATTGCTTTGTATTTGTTAGGGGATTGAGACTAACCCTTGTAAATTGGAAGGAGAGAGACCGAGATTTGTCTACTTGGTTAGTGTTTTATGAAATTAGTAGATTTAAATTCATTAGATAGGGAAAAAACATATTATCATTTTACACCTAGATATAATTATGAGAGTATATGTGAAAAAGGACTTTTAGCTAAAATTGGTAGTAATGCGAATGGTATTGAAAAAACACCTAAAGTTTTTTTTGCTATTGGAAATTTAGGGTTTCTTAAAATATGTGATGTATGGATAAATTGGTTTATTTATAAAATTGCTTTATATGATAATGTACTTAAATATAATGATATTTCAATAGATGAAAAAATGAATTTAAAAAGACAATTTAAAAATAGATTTATAAAAGGTGCTTTTTATAGTGATGATTATATAATAAAGGCATTTGAAATGATGAGACATGAGTTAGAAAATGATATTATGTTTAAATTAAATTTAGATGAAAGTGATTATGATTTAAATGATATTGATGAAGCAAAATCAAATGAAAGAGAAGAGTTTATTAATAGAATGTATCTTGGGAATATAACAAGTTTAGATAAAGTTGAGTCATTTAACATGCATACGAAGAGTAATCTTGGAATTAATAATGATAAAATAGAAAAAATTATTTGTGAAAATAATGATTCAGCTTTATATATACTAAAAGAAATATATAATAAAGAAAAACAGAATAATATGAATTTAAAGTTTGTTTTTCTTGATAAATTTATAGAATATGTATATGGTTTAAATTTAAATATTAAATCTCAAAGAATGTAAAATATAGATTTAATTTATTTATTCTTTTAGTTTATTTATTATGATGATTTTGCTAAAATAAATGAGTAAGGAGTGATCTAAGTGGAAAGATTACAAAAAATAATTGCTGAATCAGGTTTTACTTCAAGAAGAAAAGCTGAAGAATTAATAAAAGAGGGAAAAGTATATGTAAATGGGGTTAAAGTTACTGAATTAGGTACTAAAGCAAGTTTTGGAGATTTAATAGTTGTTAATGGAGTAACTTTAAATAAAGCAGATTATGTTTATTTTTTATTAAATAAACCAAGAGGAGTTATATCATCAGCAGCAGATGATAAAAAAAGAAAAACAGTTGTTGATTTAATTGATACAGATAAAAGAATTTATCCTATTGGAAGATTAGACTATGATACTACTGGTTTATTATTGCTTACTAATGATGGAGAACTTACAAATATTTTAACTCATCCTAAAAATAAAGTTCCAAAAAAATATGTTGCAAAATTAAATAAATTTATGGATATTGCTGATTTAAAAAAATTAGAAAAAGGAATTGATGTTGAGGGTCGAAAATGTGTTCCAACAAGAGTTAAATTAAAGAAAAATGATGTCATTAAAAATTATGCTATAGTTGAAATAACTATTATTGAAGGAAGAAATCATATTATTAAGAAAGTATTTGAAAACTTAGGATACTTAGTTGATAAATTAACAAGAGTAGAATATGCATTTTTAAATGTTGATAAATTAAAAAGTGGTGAATATCGTAGTTTAACTATAAAGGAAGTAAAAAAACTTTATGAATATAAAAATTGAAAAATATGATAATCAAGGTAGAGGAATTGGTTATTTAAAAAAAAAAATAGTCTTTGTACCTAACACAATTATCGGAGAAACAGTCGAAATTGAAATAGTAGAAGAAAAAGATAAATATATGGTTGGTAAGGTAATAAATATTATAAGCCCTTCAACTATAAGAATTAAAAGCAAGTGTCCTTATTATGATAAGTGTGGTGGGTGTGAATTTATGCATTTATCAATGGATGAAGAACTAAGAATCAAAACTAATATATTAACTGATTTATTAAAAAGAAATAATATAGAAGTACCTAAAATTAACGTAATCCAAAGTAATAATAAATATAATTATCGTAATAAAGTAACTTTAAAAATAGTTAATAATGAATTTGGTTACTATAATTCTGGAACTCATAACTTTACTAAAATAGATTATTGTTATCTTGCTAAAGATTCTATTAATAATATAATTAAAAGTTATAATTTATTTAAAGTATCAAGTGGAGAAATAACTATTAGATCTAATTATAATGATGAAATAATAATAAAGATAACTAGTAATGAAAAAGTAGATGTTGATATTGAAAAATTAATTAATGGTAATAAAATAGTTGGAATTATTGTTAATGATAAGGTTATTTATGGGGAAAATGATTATATAGAAAAAGTAAATAATTACTTATTTAAAGTTAATATTAATTCCTTCTTTCAAGTTAATTTAAATATATTAGAAAAAATAGAGAAGATATTACATGCTAAAAAATATCATAATGTAGTTGATTTATATTGCGGTGTTGGTACTCTTGGAATGTTTGTTAATAAAGATAAATTATATGGTATTGAAATAGTTAAAGATGCTGTTATTAACGCTAGTATTAATGCTAAAATAAATAAACAAAATAATATGTATATGCTAGGTGATTCTTCTAAAATATCTAAAATAAATAGTAATATAGATTGTATAATTATTGATCCACCTAGAAGTGGATTAAATAAAGAAACTATGAAAAATATTGTAACTATTAAACCAGATAATTTAATATATATGTCTTGTAATCCTTTAACGTTTGTAAGAGATATGCAGATATTAAATAAGATATATGACGTAGATGAGTTTTATTATTTAGAAATGTTCCCTAGAACAAAACATATGGAATGTTTGGCAGTGCTAAATCGAAAACACTAGTAAAATAAGGACCTTTGAAAAATAGAAAAATGCAGCAAAGTAAAAAAGCCAAATTTTTAAGCCTTAAAATAGGACTGTATGTATGTAATTTGTTTCAATAAACTAGGTTAATATATGAATCATTTATACTTACTATACGATGAGATAATAAAAAGAAAAAAGTAAAAAAATAACTTATGACGATTGTAAAGATATTATAAATAAGCAAAGATTTAATGAAGAAAGTGATTTGTTTGCAATAGAAAGAGACAATGGACTTAAATCAATTATTGGTAATATATATCAAAGTTTTGATGGAAATGATATATACAATTCAATTGAAGAAAAAGCATCTAATTTCTTATATATGATTTTTAAGGATCATGTCCTTTGTTGATGATAATAAAAGAATTGCTGCAACATTATTTATCTATTTTCTATCTTTTTATGGAATATTAAAAATAGATAATGATCAAGTAATTGATAATAATACACTAACAGCGATTACACTATTAATTGCTGAATCAAGCCCAAAAGAAAAAGATGTTATTATTGATTTAATTATAAATTTTTTAATTAGATTAGTATTCATAAAAATAGTAATTTGTTAAATAGATTGGAGATGTAATTATGGCTTTTGATTACAAAAAAGAATATAAGGAATTCTATAT
>CAKOIE010000025.1 GCA_934086395.1 uncultured Bacilli bacterium
AAACAAATAGAAAATACTCTACTACTTCAATCATTAATTCACTCAAAAAATATACATCTAATAATTTAGAACATGATATATATCTACAAAATTTTACTAATGATATTATTAAAGATTTATCTAACATTTATAATATTGATTTATCCAGAAAGTATCTAACTTTATCAGAAATTAAAAAAATTTTAACTTTATAGAAAATTTATTTTAATATACAACAGATAAAAAACGCGTTAGCCCTTATACTAAAAGGATTAGCGCGTTTTTGCTGTCAAACTCAAGTTACAATTAATATTCTTTTTTTATTTATTAGGTTTAAATCATTCACAATAATTACCTACCTTATCTTATCTAATTTTACATTAAAAAAGGATTTATGTAAATAACATAAACCCATGTTTTAATCAAATAAACTTAGTTGGGAAGATTCTGGCATATTTTCTAAAACATCAATAGATTTTAGTTTTTCTATTATTGTTCCAGAAACTTTTGCTCTTGATTGAAAATCTTCAATACTAACAAATTTACCTTTTTCTCTTTCACTAACAATATTTTTAGCAACAGTTTCACCAAGTCCATCTACTGACAAAAAGGAAGGAATAATTGTATTTTCATCTGCTACTTGCCATACTTTCCAATCACTTTTATATAAGTCTATTTTTGCAAATTTAATTCCTCTAGCAGATGCTTCTAAGCATACTTTTAAACATTCAAGAAGTCCTAGTTCTTTATTAGTAGCGTTGAATCCTTTATTTTGAATTTCTTCTACTTTTGCTTTTATAGCATCATAACCTTTCATCATTGTTTCAACATCAAAATCAGTCGCTTTACATGATAACCAAGATGAATAAAAATATACTGGTTTATGAACTTTAATCCAAGCAATTCTAAAGGCACTTACAACATAAGCAGCAGCATGAGCTTTAGGGAACATATATTTAATCTTATTACATGAATCAATAAACCAATCAGGAATATTTGCATCTTGCATTATCTTTTTAAAGTTTTCCCAATTTTCTTTTTCTTTTGGTTTACTTGCTTTACCTTTACGTACAAATTCCATTATTTTAAAGGCTTTAATTGGTTCTACGCCATGATACATTAGATAAATCATAATATCATCACGACAACCAATAACTTCACTAAATGGAACAACATTATTAATAATTAAATCTCTCGCATTACCAAGCCATACATCAGTTCCATGAGAAAGTCCGGCAATTTTAACGAGTTCAGCAAATGTTTTAGGTTTAATTTCATCAACCATTCCAATTGTAAAGTTAGTACCAAATTCTGGAATTCCTAATGTACCAGTTAACGCTAATATTTGTTCATTAGTTACCCCTAACGCTTTAGTTGATGAGAAAATACTCATAGTCTCAGGATCTGATAAAGGTATTTTACTAACATCAAGCCCAGTTTGTTCTTGAATAATTCTAAGCTGAGTTGGATCCGTATGACCTAAAATATCTAATTTAAGTAAACATTCCTCAATTGAGTGATATCCAAAGTGAGTTGTACGCCATGCGTTATTAACGTCTTCGGCTGGATACTGAAATGGGGTAAAATCATAAACTTCTTTATAATCAGGAACAACTACAATTCCACCTGGATGTTGCCCAGTCGTTCTTTTAACTCCAGTAACACCTTTGGCTAAACGTTCTATTTCTGGATTACGCATCATAATTCCTTTATCTTCCATATATCCTTTAACAAAACCAAATGCTGTTTTTTCAGCAACTGTACCAATAGTACCAGCACGATATACATTATCAACACCAAATAGTACCTTAGTATATTCATGAGCAGATGCTTGATTTAAATCAGAAAAGTTTAAGTCGATATCTGGAACTTTATCAGCATTGAATCCTAAGAAAGTTTCAAATGGAATATCATGTCCATCTCTGTACATATCTTCCCCGCAATTAGGGCATTTCTTTTCAGGAAGATCAATACCACATGAATAAGTTGCGCCAAGTGGTTTACCATCTTCATCATTAAAAATACTTGTCTTACATTTTAGACAGCGATAATGAGCCGCTAAAGAATTAACTTCAGTAATACCCATCATTGTTGCAACAAATGATGAACCTACTGATCCTCTTGAACCAACTAAGAATCCTTCATCATTAGAGTGTTTAACTAGTCTTTGGGCAATTAAGTAAATTGGATCGAAACCTGCACCAATTACACCACCAAGTGATTTCTTTAACTTTTGTTCTATTTCTTCGTCACTAGTTTCTTCTTCTAAATGTTCTTTAATATTATTTCTAACTAACTCTTTAACAGCATCTACACCTTTTAATATAACTTCATGAACATCCTTAAATATTAATTCTTTTAAATTAGGTTCATCTTCACTATGAGTTTTTAATAAATTTTCACGACAGACTTTATAAACAGTTTCTCCATAAAGTTCTTTAGCAATTCGTTCTTCAATTAATAATGGAAGTGGATCTCCATACCAATCAGTTGCTCTACCATAAACCAAGTCAGTTACAACTCTAGGACAATCTAAATAAGTTTTACCATCATCAGCTTTTACTCTAGGTGAAAATGGTGTTCCACCTGTATCTGGAATAACTTCTATTTCATCAATCATATCACATATCTTATTTGTATTAGTAACAACTATTTCATATGCAACATCTTTATCTAAAAAGTTAAAATTATCAAGCATTTCATTTGTTGTTCTGTAATGTTGTGAAGGTATTTCTTTAATACTAGATTTAGCTAAATGATGTTTGCCAAAATTAGCTTTAGTATTTATAATTATTTGTCTATAAATTCGATCATCTTTATAAAAATGATGAACATCTCCAGTAGCAACCATTATTTTACCAGCATCTCTTACTGCATCAACAACTTTCATAATATTTCCAATTAATTCTGCATTAGAAGAAAAATCTCCTGTATCAACTAAATGAGAATAAACATCAGGTGGTTGAACTTCAACATAATCATAGAAATTAATTAAATTAGTTAATTCTTCTTTATCTTTTCTTCTAGCTTCTTTAAATATTTCTGAATCAAAGCATCCACTACCAATAAGTAATCCTTCTCTTAATTCTTGTAATACACTTCTTGGAATTCTAGGACATTTAAAGTAATAGGTTGTATTAGCCAGTGAAACAATTTTAAATAAATTCTTTAATCCTTTTTGATTTAAAACTAAAGCGTTAAAGTGATGTGTTGCCCCAAACTTATATAAATTTTCTTTAGAAACTAAATTATCTAAATCTTTTATTGTTTTATAAGTATCTTTTGGAACACGATCTAACATTTTCCAAAATACATAAGCTGTTCCTTCAGCATCATAATCTGCTCTATGATGAGCATCCTCGTTCCAAGGTACTTCATATCTTTTAACTAACGCTGACAAACTGTGTCTTGTTAAATCAGGATCTAACGCTCTTGATAGTTCTAATGTATCAATAACAGTATTATTAAATTCCGGTAATCCATATTTTTTACAAGCCATATCAACAAAAGACATATCGAATTTCGCGTTATGAGCAACCATAGGTAGTCCTTCTGCCCACTCTAAAAATCTTTTAGTTACGTTTGCTTCATTATCAGCACCAGCTAGATCATCATCAGTAATACATGTTAAATCAACTATCTTTTGTGGAAGTGGTCTACCTGGATTAATAAATTCATCAAATCTATCAATTATTTCACCACTCGCAATTTTTACAGCACCAATTTCAATCATTTGATCTTTACCACCAGCATTAAAACCAGTAGTTTCTGTATCAAATACAACATAAGTAGTGCTTCTTAAATCATCATCTTTTGCTCTAAAAGTAATATCAGCCGAATCATCAACTAATGTAAGTTCAGTACCATAAATACCTTTAAAATGTTCTTCTTTAGGTTTACCTTTATTATAATTTTTAATTATTTCATAACAAATTGGAAATGCTTGACAACCACCATGATCAGTTATCGCAACTCCTTTATATCCAAATTTAATAGCATTACTAACAAGCTCTGATGTATGTTTATCTAAATCAAATTTAGTAACTCCATCCATTTGACTCATCATTGTATGAGCATGTAATTCGACTCTCTTAACTTCAGCATCATCAACAAACTCATCATCTTTACTAGGAATTTCCTCTATATCTCTTACATTAAACACTAAATCCTTAGCAAAAGTATCATTTTTAATATATCCTCTAAAAGCATACCATTTGCCTTCTTTTAATCCCGCTTTATATTTATTAAATTCATCATCTTCTCTTGTAAATATTTTAGCTAAAATACTATCAGTTTTATCACTAATCTTCAAAGTTAATATTTTAAAATTACTTTTATTAGATACAAATTCTTCTATTCCAAAAATATATGCTTCAACTGTAACATTATTTTCTTCTCCAATAATATCCTTAATTTCTGTAATCTTTTTAGATTTAATTTCTTCACCCATTATAATTTTAAATTCAGGTTCTTTATTAACAATTATATCTGTTTTACTATTTTCTATTTCTTCTTTTATTTCTTTTCTCTTTTCATCATTAATAACAGGAACTAAACCAACCTCATAAATACCTAAACTTTTTAGATACTTACTAAATTCATCATTAAAAGAATCTATTAAATTAGCTTCCATCTTTGAAATAACCTCAACACTTATTTCATTATTTTCCACTTTAAAATCATTATTAATGATACTTTGTAAAGAAACATTATCAATAACTTTTTGATCTAAAAAATATTTAAAATATTTAATAATATCTTCGTCTAAAATATTACTATAACTTATTTTAATATCTATCGTATTTACATTTTCAATTCCGTCTTTAGCCTTATTAATCAGTTTTATCATTGATTCAGGATTAATAACTTTATCACTTTGTAAATATACTATCCAAGATTCTTTTTGTTTATTTATAACAACTTTAGAAACTTTTACTCCATCAAAATTATCTATATCATCAAAATTTATTTTATTAAAGAATCTTATTAATTTATCATCCATTATTAATCACCCTTGAATATAATTATACTTAAAATCTAAAATAAAACAAATACTTTTAAGGTATTTGTTTAAACTTTTTGCTTTATATTATTATATTCTTTACATTTTTTGATAGGTAGAGGAAAATTGCAACATCTATCTTTAATTCTTTTTACTAATCTTCCACATGTATATAAATCATACAATTTAACTGCCTTAATTATAATTCTATTATAATTTTTATTTAACCACAACAACTGATCTTTTAATAATTGTTGTCTTTTTAATTCATAAATATTTTCAGGTATTTTGTTAATATCTATTATTTCATAATTATTAGGCGAAACAGGAATCATATTATTGAAATTAACTACACCTAACTTTCCACCATTTATTTTTATAATATCAATATTATTTTTCATATGTAGGTGTTTATCTTTTGGACTAGATAAAGGTGCATAGTAATCGCAATTATTTACTACAAATAAAGTTCCAATAAAAGGTCTTAGTTCTTTTATGCCAGCATTATAAGAAACTTTATCATCAAATTTTCTTAAATAATCACAATATTTATAATCAACTTTTACTATTTTAAAATTTCTAATCATAATTTCTAATTCTCCCCAAACAAATAAAATTAAAGATTAGAGTTTGCTCTCTAATCTACTTTTTTAACTTCCATTTACGGCTGGATACACTCGCTTTTTTATAACAACATGTTGCATTAATATTATATGCAACAATTTGCTTCACATAATCACTTATGCATAATTGATTTATCACGATTTTTCACATAAGTCAATTGTTTTTTGAATCATTTTCAAAAATTTATTTTCAATCTATCTAAGTTTAATAAAACTAGAGAACAAACTCTAGTTTCCTTTTTTAGTTCCTGTTTAAGTGAAAATCACTTTTTTAATTCCTATCATGGTGAGAGTCACTAGCTTTTTTATAATTCTAAACTATTTTCATTTAATAAAAATTCATAAATATTTAAAAATAATATACCATCATCATTTCTATATGAACTAACTTCATTTTTAGTAATAATAATCTCTATTTATATTCCTATGTCATCCATTACGAATTTTTTCCGTTTTGTATCTTTTTTCGTAATAAAATACATCATAATTAAGCTTTTATGTCAATAATATTACGAATTTTTTCCGTTTTGTACCTTTTTTCGTAATCGAAATAAAATAATCATTAATGCTTTTGCTTCACACCAATAAAGTAACTTTTAGTCGCTTGCAGGCTTAAATTTGTGGTACTTGTAACCGTACTTTTTTTATTATTATTTCCTTTCATATCTCAAAGAATATTTTATCCTAAATTATTCTCTTATATTCTTAGATTTATTCTTTAAATCAAATAATATTTTTAAAGCATCCATAGGCGTTGTATTTAAAGGATCAATTTTATCTATTTCTTCCTTTAAAATATTTGGTTCTTTTACTGTTTCAGTAAAATCAAATGATATTTGCTTACTACCACTATCTTTACTATTTGTTTCATATTCCTTAAGCATCTTATTAGCATCATTAATAATTTCTTTTGGTAGTCCTGCTAAATCAGCAACATGAATACCATAACTTTTATCAATTGCTCCATCTTCAATTTTATGTAAAAATACAAGCTTATTATTATCTAAAGTTGCACTAACATGAACATTTTTAATAGTAGGATATTCATCAGTTAAACTAGTTAATTCATGATAATGCGTACTAAAAAGAGTTTTACACTTTATATTTTTAGTAACATATTTTAAAATAGCTCCCGCTAAACTCATACCATCATAAGTTGCAGTACCTCTTCCTAACTCATCAAATAAGATTAATGATTCACTAGTTGCATTTTTAATAGCACTTCTACTTTCTTTCATTTCAACCATAAAAGTAGATTCACCACTAACTAAATCATCACTAGCACCTATTCTAGTAAATATAGCATCAAAAATACATAAATTAGCGTAATCAGCAGGTACAAAAGATCCTATTTGAGCCATAATAATTATGATAGCAAGCTGTCTCATATAAGTAGATTTACCACTCATATTAGGTCCCGTTATTAAAAGTGTGTTTATATTTTTATCCATATAAATATCATTTTTAACATACTTACCATTAGTAACAATATTGATTACTGGATGAAAACCATTTTTGATATCAACTAACTTATCATGATTAAAGATTGGTCTAACTAACTTTTCTTTTTCTGATACAATCGATAATGAACATAAGGCATCAATTATACCAATCTTATTAGCTGTTTCTTTCAAAGAAATAATATCCTTTTTAATTTTTTCCTTTATTTCATTAAATAAATCATATTCAAGTTCAACAATTCTTTCTTCGGCGTTTAATATCATAGCTTCTTTTTCTTTTAATACAGGACTTATAAATCTTTCACCAGTAGTTAAAGTTTGCTTTCTTTCCCAACCAAATTCTTCTTTAACACGTGATGCTTGTCCCTTACTTATTTCAATATAATAACCAAAAACTTTATTATATCCAACTTTTAAATTTTGAATACCAGTTCTTGCTCTTTCTTCTTGTTCTAAAGTACTTAAAAATTCTTTACCACCACTTCTTATTTTCTTAAGTTCATCTAATTCATTATTGTATCCATCTTTAATTAAATAACCTTCTTTAATTGTTATAGGTGGTTCTTCATATATAGCTTTATCAAGTAAGTTGTATAATTCTTCATGAGTATTAATTTTAATATCAACATTCATCTTACTTAAGATATCTTTTACTTCTGGTAATACCTTTAAACTATTTCTTATTTGTAATGCATCCCTAGCGTTAAAAGAACCACAAGTTAACTTACCACATAATCTTTCTAAATCATAAACTTCATATAAACATTTAAGTAGATCACTTCTTAAAATAAATTCTTCATTTAATTTAGTAATAATATCTAAACGTTTATTAATCTCTTCTTCATTTCTTAAAGGATTAGATACCCATAACTTTAAAGTACGTGAACCCATACTAGTTTTACATCTATCTAAAAACCAAATTAAAGAATACTCTCTTTCTTTTAATCTTAAGGTTTCAAATAATTCTAAATTTCTAATAGTATGAATATTTAAATTCAAATAATTGCTATTGTTAATTATTTTAACACTTTCAAATAAAGATACATCTTTAAGTTCTTTAACAATTAAATAATAAAATAAATGTTTAACTCCAATAGTTACTCTTTCATCACTAATATTATCTAGTATTTTTAATTCTTTATCATATAATTCATCACTATAATTAATATTAACACTATAACTATTTTTAAATATATTAACTATTTTTTCATTAAAATCTTTTTTTAATATTAATTCTTTTATATTTAAAGCTAGAATTTTATTAACTAAAGCATCATCATTATAATCTAAGAATTCAGCGTAAATATCTCCTGTAGAAATATCTGCATAAGTAAGTAAATAAGCGTAACTTAAATCTATTATACTTGCTAAATAATTAAAATCAAAAGAATCTAAGAAATCTAAATCCACTAAAGTACCTTTAGAAACTACATTTATTACTTCTCTTTTAACCATTCCTTTAGTTTTTTTAGGATCTTCCATTTGTTCACAAATTGCTACTTTAAATCCTTTATTAACTGCTTTTTCTAAATAAGGTTTAACAGCATGATGTGGAACACCACACATTGGAACTCTTTCTTCTAACCCGGCATTTTTACCAGTTAATGTTAGTTCAAGTTCATGAGCACCAGCTTCAGCATCTTCAAAAAATAATTCATAAAAATCACCAATACGATAAAATAGTAAAGTATCTTCATAATCTTTTTTAATATCCATATATTGTTTCATCATAGGACTTAAATCTTCATAGTTTACTTCATTTCTTTTCATTTTTAACACCTAGATGTATTATAGAATATTTTAAAGAAAATAAAAAGAAAACAATTTCAGTTTTCTTAAAATAAACTATCTTTTTACAAACTTAATTTATATGGACTATCTTTTTCGCCAGTTCCACTTGCTATCAAGATTTCAGATTTCAAGAAAACGGCCGGCAAAACCCCTAAGAAGGCATACGCGTCGCTGTAATCGACAGTACCGTACCCATGCACACAGAACACGCCAGACGGGCCATCAGAGTAAGGTGACAATGTCCAATACCAACTAGACTTTTGTAACCAATTGTCTAATTTACATTTTGTATTAGTATAATCATTTTGTTCTTTTGCTTTATCATACACTACTCCAGCTCTTAAATTTTCTCTACATTCACTATTTGTTGAAGCATATCCATAATCACTTGCATAAATTAGTCCAACCTTACCTGTCCACTCAGTAGGACGACTATTTTGATAGGTGATTGTTCCTCTTTCTTTATTATTTTGATCTAATAGAGGTAATCCATATGGTGGAGTAGTTGGGTTATTCCAAGTATTTCCTCCAATATTCCACACACTTTCACTTATCATATTTTGATAATTACTTTTTATAACGTTAGTATAATTAAATTCTCCAGTTTGGCGAAGTACGGGTTTCTTAGTTGTTGAATCATAATATGAATTATACCATGTTGTATTTAACGTTAAGGATGTATTTAAATAATCACTGTTTAATTCCTTCATTAAATCTGCTTCTGTCCAATTATTATATCCCCAATTATCGTTTCCTGTTGCGTCCCATGAAAAATTACCTAAGGATTCATTTCTAACTAACTTAATCTTTCTTTCAATTTTACCAGTTGAATCTTTTACATTAAATACTCCTACTATTCTCCATAGTTCTCCTGTGTTACCAAACTCAACGTAATTTCTAGGCTCAGCACCTGTATATCTTACATTTTTATCTACGGTTGGATCGATAAATAATCCATGTTTATTGTTACTATCTAGTTCTTGAACTTTACTTATATATTCTACTGCATTTATTCCTTTATTTTCAAAATTTACTACTAATTTATTTGGCAATGAGGAAATATTATTTACTGTATATGACCATTTTCCAGTTGCATAATTGCATCTGAAACCTACTGAGCTATCTTTTAACTCAGTATTATCTTTATATGCACTTGATACAGCACTATAAAAGCAAGTTGTAGGTAATTCTTTTACTTCTACTCCATCTACGTACGCTACTATATTTATATCTTTATTAATACCTTTAACATATTTTATTTGATTTGCTAGTTCTAAATCATTCCATATATATCCTGCATTTAAATTAAGTTTTATATAATAATCATTATTACTTTTATTATTTGTTAAGATAGTTAATGACTTAGTTTTATTTGTATTAATAGTTCCACTTACTTCACTAGATTCATCTTCTTTAGATACACTTATATCACTAGGTATATTATTACTTGTCTCTGTACAATTTTGATTATTGCATAATTCATAAGTAAAATCATATTTAACATCTATTTTATTTAAATTAGTTAATATTATATTAAATTGTTCTAATTTACCCGCTTGTAAATGTAATATTCTATCATTTGTTTCACCACTATTTGTTGTTATATTAAATGATAAATCATTTACCTTTATATTAGCTATCTTTTTATTTTGACCTACTGTAAACATTGATAATGAATAACCTAAAGTAAATATAAATAATAATATAATTCCCATTATAGTTAATATCTTAGCCTGTTTATCTTTTTTTATTAAATTAAAAAATTTGATAAGTTTAGTTTTCATATTTTTAAACTCCTATTCTTATCAAATTATATTACTAAAAGCCCCCCCGTCAAGCGAAAACTTGTTCTAATTTTTGAATTATAAATTTTTAATTTATTATATATAACTTTTAGCGAATTAATTTATACAATTTTTTAACTTATATAATCAGATGAAACTAAACTAATTCTAGCATAACCATTCCCATTATGTCCTTTACCAGTTTCATAATATCCACCACCTGGTTTAGGCATTTGTTTTAGTTCACCTTTTACGTCTGTCCAATTATAGCCATTACCATCTATCATTACAGTATCAGTAAATTGTAAACCACTATAATGAATACTTTGTCCAGTATGAATTAAATTGTTTTCAGTACTTTCCTCTTTAATAGCGTCACATCCATTATGTCCTGAAATAAAGGATGATCCTCCACCAGCGTTTGCTGCACTAGAATATGAGCTTCCATAATAGCCAGAACCACCATGAGCCGTACCAGAAGGAGAGCCACCAAAATTATAAGCATTTTGAGTTGCGCCTTTACCCTCATAATGTGTTATATCCGAACGATATCCCATTCCGTCATATCCAACTAATCCACCTCCAGAACCACCATTACCACCATATATCATGCCACCGCCACCAGCAGAAACTATAATTCTAGATTTTAAACTAGTAAAATCATCCCATTCAATTCCTGTTATTAATCTAACATCAGTTGCTCCGCCACCACCAACGCAAGATCCTAATTTACTTCCATTAAAAGAATTATTCGTATTATAACCATAACAACTATCGTAAACACCATTAGGATGTTCCCCTACAAATACATGTAAATACGTACCTTTTTTTAAATATATATTTCCTTCAGTATAACCTCCAAGACCACCATTTGATCCTCCACCACTTGCACCCCATAAAGCTATTTTATAAATCCCATCTACTGGTGTAATAAATGTATAATGTGGATTACTATTTTCACTAGTTGGTTTAATAAATTCATAATTATAAACACTAGAACTACTATAATTTGCGTTTATTGTAGTTAAATCATTAATAGTTAGTTTATTATCTATTATCTTTCCATTCCCACTTTTTACACTCCAACCTGTAAAAAAAGATCCATTTTGTGATGTTTGAACAGGTAATTCATATTCCTTATTCTTCTCATATTTAAAACTTTTATTTATATTATGTTTATCATCAACTATTGTTAAATTAACAAGTTCAGTTGGTTTTTCTATTGTTATATAAGCCGATAATTGTTTTCCCATATCTTCATTTTGACTTGTATATATTTTATTAGGAAAAGATATAGTTAATGTATAACTATGTGTTACTCCATTTATATAATCTCCATCTTTATCAAAAGTACCATATCCTAAACTTACAATACTTTTACCACTTTTTAATGTATTAGGCATAACATATGCAATTGTTCCATTATTTGAAGGATTGTTTCCCTCAATCTCATAATTTATTGCTCCATCACTAAATGTATTTTTTTCTACTACAAGTTTAATACCATAACTCATTAAATCACTATAATCTTTTCCTGTATTATTTCTTCCAGTTAAACTAAATTCTTTTTTTAATGTCCACCCAGGTAAAACAGAAGTTGCATTTATTTGACTACTACCATTTTCATATGTTAAATCTACACTACCACTATTAAAAACTATAGTAGATACTTGTTCATTTCCATTTATAACAGGAGCTAAATAAGCCGCCGTTACTCCAATAACTAACGTTAATAATAATCCAATAAGCATTGGTATAATCAATATTTTTTTCTTCATAATAAAAAATTTCACCTAACCTATAGTGAAATTATATTACTAAAAGCCCCCCCGTCAAGCGAAAACTTGTTCTAATTTTTGGATTGTTTCATCAAATGTACCAACTTCAATAACCTTTATATTATATTTATATTTATCCATTAATTTTTTAACCTCTTCATAATTTCCCTTAGGGCATATAAATATATCTGCTTTCTTTTTAACAGCTGATGCTAATTTATAATTTATTCCTCCAATAGCACCTACATTCCCATCTCTATCTATAGTACCTGTTCCAACAATCTTTTTTCCTTTTGTAATATCTTCACTTGTTAAAGCATTATACATAGATAAACTCATTATTAATCCTCCCGAAGGACCTGATTCACTATTTTTATTTTTAATTTCTAAATTATACTTACTGCTAACATCTAATAAAGAAACAACTGAAATTCCAATATATTTTCCGTTATCTTTTTCATAAATTTTAGCACTAGTTTCATATTCATTATTCTTTCTTTTATACTTAATTTTAATTTCATCATTAATGTTCTTATTACTTACATATTCTTTAAAAGTATTTAAATCTTTAAATAAAATATTGTCATAAGAAATTATTACATCTCCTACTTTTAAATCACTTGTATTTTCTTTAGTTAAATAATAAATATAAAATGTTTCTTTATCTAAATTAAAATCTACTCCTGCTTTTTTTAGTGCTACATATTTAGCATCAGCCATTGCTTTTTGGTAATCTAATCTATCTTGAATTTCTACATCTTCCATAGTTTCATTATCAATTACTACATCACTATTTTTAACTAATTCCCAATTAGGCATTAATTTAGCAATTAAGTAAATAGGAGTCTTTCCTTTTATAGCAGAAACATAGGCCATATTAAATGTTCCATTTGCTTTATATAAGTTATTACCACTTATTCTTTCATCAACATTAACAATACCACCAGGTTTATAAATCATATAACCTGTGTCATAAAAACAAAAACAAATAAATATAATTAAAAAGATTAATTCTTTTAAATTAATACCGATATACTTATTATAAAATTTTTTTAACTTATCTAATTTTTCCATATAGTTTATTATATCACTTAATAGGAGAAGATATGAAGAATATTTTTAAAACTTTATTATGTTTTTTATTTATTTTACTAATATTTACAAACAGAAATATATTAATTAATAGTACAATTGAATCAATTGATTTATTTAATAGAAGCATATTTCCTAGTATCTTTCCTATTATGATACTAAGTAATTTTATCATGAGTACTAATATTATTAATTTATTATCAAATACTTTAGGAATATTTTTTTCTAATTTATTTAATTGTAATAAATGTTCTATATATCCATTTATTATGTCTTGTATAAGTGGAACTCCAAGTAACGCTAAATATATTAAAGATTTATTAGATAATAAGTGTATAACTAAAAATGAAACAATTAAACTATTATCTATGTGTATGTTATATAATCCAATACTTATAATTACTTTAACAAGTTATTTAGATAGAAAAGATTCTATCTTATTAGTAATTATAAATATATTAATTAATTTATTTATAGGATTAATTAATAGATCTATTAAAGTTGAAATAATTAATAAACCAATTTTAATAAAAAAATTTAATTTAATAGAAACTATTAATAGCTCAATAAATGCCTTACTGTCTATATTGGGAATTATTATACTATTTAATATTATAAATGGATTACTTCCTATTGAACATCCATTAATAACCGGTATTTTTGAACTTACAAATGGTATTAATCTTATTAACAAATCCTTAACTACATATAAAAATAAAATACTATATACTGGTGTTCTATTAAGTTTTGGAGGATTATCTATAATAACGCAAATAAAAAGTATTTTCAAAGAAGAAAATACTTTAGATTATACTTTATTTTATAAATCAAGAATTATTCATTTAATATTATTTATTATAATAATTGAAATAATATATTAATTAAATGGTTATCCAATACGAAACGCTGGAGAAAAACCACCATATCCATCAGCATAATGTCCAGAATATCCACCCTCAGCAATAACATGAATAAATCTTGTATCATTTGTAAATTCACTTGTACGCATTCTCCACCATTCATTAACTCCATTAAATTTTTTAATAGCACCTGAAAAATTATCTGTGTAAACGCCTTTTGATTTATAATAATCTAATTGTCTTGTTGTATAATATGCTGAATCAAATGTCGAAACAGGTCTACTTGAACCATTTTCAAATATTTCATGACCACTCAATAAATATATTTTATCAACAGAATCCCAATTTCCATCATTTCTATTCGGATTTCTATCAGAATTTCCACGTCCAGAAACAACATAAGTATCTATAATAATATTTCTTAAATCCCATGGTAATTTGTTAAAAAATTCTCCATTAGCATATCCTCTTAAATATGAACCAGTCCATCCATTTTTATTAGTTTGCCAAGTATTCATTGGCTTTTTTTCTATTATTTCGGCAAATTCTACAACAAATCCGCATCCAGTTTGAGAAAATCCTGAAGTAAAGCATTCTGATGGAGTAGAATTATTTGCAACACGTATCCTATAATTTGAACCTGAAATATTTATAATTTTTTCAGAACCAACTGGATATATGTAACCATAGCCTTTCCTTACATAAGATACTATAACATCCCATGAATCATTTGCAAATGATGGTTTATGAAAATTTATATTTGAATAACAATAACCTTTATTTCCTGCATTATCTTTAACTTCAAAATTTTGATTTTGAGTTAATCCCGAAACTGTATATTCATTTTTCTCACACCCTGATTCATTATCATGACATATAACTCTGGCACTATATCCAATTATAATATTTCCACCAACATTTTGTACTGAACATGTAGGTGGATTTTTATCTACTGGTACATTGACATTACAATATCCTTTATTTCCTGCTTTATCTTCAACCATAAATGTTCTATTTTGCTTTACACCAACATGAGTTTGATATCCTTCTTTACAACCACTACCTACATCGCTACAGGTAACACCAACTGTCCAACCATTTATATAATCCCCACCTGTTATATTTGTAGTACAAGTAGGTGGGACAATATCTGCTCTTATATTTATTTTTACAATTACATCTTCATCTGGCATTGTAAAAGAAAATTTATTAGTTGTTGGACATAAATTATTTATACATTCAACACTTTCTAATTGATTTAAAACAGAATCATAATCAAATGAAACATTAACCACATCATTAGGATAATACTTACCACTTCCTTTAAGATTATAAGCAAGTCCATTTTCACTAATTACCTGAACTTGTTTTTTAAATGCCTTAGTATAAATATAATTTATATCTAAATCATAATTTTCTGTATTATCTCTAATTGGCATAATCATTCTAATACTATAATCATTTACATTACCAACTCTATCAATTACAATATCTAAATTATCTTTTGGTTCAATAGATATTTCTCTTACAGTTTGAGTTTCGATAACATTTCCCTTACCTCTTTTATATGCTAAAAAATACTTATTATTATTTTCATAATATAATATATATCCCTCATTATTTTTAACATTATTACCATCATAAAGTAACTTAATACAATTAACTCTACTAGCAGAAGAAGGAATAATATTATTACTACTATCATTCAAATTACAACTTGTAGTGGGAGTATTTTCCATCCCAAATGAATCCAAATCTTTTTGAACTTCTCTTGTAATTATTAATACTGATGCTTTATTATTACTTCTATTATTTTGTCTTTCATTCGCATTCTTAATAGTCATTATAATTTGAAACAAAAATATCATTACAATTGAAATTAAGGCAATACTTACAACTATTTCAATCAATGTTAAACCTTTCTTATTCATAATTAAATCCTCCTAAAAAATAGAATCATTTATATTAAATAATTAATCCACAGGACTAATAAAAATCCTATGGAATCAAATTAAAAAATAATATATTAATAGTAATAATAATTGTAGGCTATACATTCTGTTACATAATCACTTTGCCAAGCACAAATACCCGTTGCATCTGCACAATAAGTTATCGTTTCTCTACAGCCTGCTCTTTCAGAACTAATATATGCAGTGCAACTTCCAGCATGACCGGCATTATCAAAAACAGTATATGTTTGATTTTGTCTTACATTATAATATGTCTTAGCACCTTCTCTACATCCTGATTCATTATCATGACAATAAACAGTTACATGAACTCCATCAAATGTACCAGTATTACTTTTTGATATAGAACAAGTAGGAGCCGTATTATCAATTGGAATACTTGATGTACATCTTCCTGTATTACCTGCCTTATCATAAACTGTATATGTTTGATTTTGTTTTAATCCATAATATACTCTATTATTTTCAGTACATCCTGACTCATTATCATTACAAACTACTTTTACATTAAATCCTGAAGAATAATTACCACCAACATTTTGTACTGAACATGTAGGTGGATTTTTATCTACTGGTACATTGACATTACAATATCCTTTATTTCCTGCTTTATCTTCAACCATAAATGTTCTATTTTGCTTTACACCAACATGAGTTTGATATCCTTCTTTACAACCACTACCTACATCGCTACAGGTAACACCAACTGTCCAACCATTTATATAATCCCCACCTGTTATATTTGTAGTACAAGTAGGTGGGACAATATCTGCTCTTATATTTATTTTTACAATTACATCTTCATCTGGCATTGTAAAAGAAAATTTATTAGTTGTTGGACATAAATTATTTATACATTCAACACTTTCTAATTGATTTAAAACAGAATCATAATCAAATGAAACATTAACCACATCATTAGGATAATACTTACCACTTCCTTTAAGATTATAAGCAAGTCCATTTTCACTAATTACCTGAACTTGTTTTTTAAATGCCTTAGTATAAATATAATTTATATCTAAATCATAATTTTCTGTATTATCTCTAATTGGCATAATCATTCTAATACTATAATCATTTACATTACCAACTCTATCAATTACAATATCTAAATTATCTTTTGGTTCAATAGATATTTCTCTTACAGTTTGAGTTTCGATAACATTTCCCTTACCTCTTTTATATGCTAAAAAATACTTATTATTATTTTCATAATATAATATATATCCCTCATTATTTTTAACATTATTACCATCATAAAGTAACTTAATACAATTAACTCTACTAGCAGAAGAAGGAATAATATTATTACTACTATCATTCAAATTACAACTTGTAGTGGGAGTATTTTCCATCCCAAATGAATCCAAATCTTTTTGAACTTCTCTTGTAATTATTAATACTGATGCTTTATTATTACTTCTATTATTTTGTCTTTCATTCGCATTCTTAATAGTCATTATAATTTGAAACAAAAATATCATTACAATCGAAACTAAAGCTATACTTACAACTATTTCAATCAATGTTAAACCTTTCTTATTCATAATTAAATCCTCCTTAAAGCTATTTCTTCTTTATTCATATTTGTCTCAATTGCTATTCTCTCATTAACAAACATTAAAAATAAAACATTCATTAAAAATGATCCACCATAAGACAAAAATGGAACAGGTACTCCTGTCAACGGAATCAAAGCAAGAATTCCTAAAAAATTAACTGCTAGATGAAGTAGTATATAACAAAATGTTCCATAAGCAATAATTGATCCCCTAATTGTCGATGCTTCTTTAGATATTTTTAATAATCTAAAGAGTAATAACATATACATAAGTATAACTATAGATGCTCCTAAGACACCTATTTCCTCTACTATTATTGGAAATATAAAATCTGTATGTGCTTCTGGTAAATATAAATATTTTTGTGTTGAATTACCAAGTCCCTTACCAAACAAACCACCATTAGATATTGCAATAAATCCATTACATACTTGATATCCGGTTTTTTCAGTATATCTTGTACAAGGCGACTTAAAAGTTAACCGATCCGCTTGTTCTTTCGTTAACAAATTACCAGAGATAGCAACAAATAAAACTAAACAACAGGCTAAAACAGTTCCTGAAATTTTAAGTAAATTGTATACTTTAGTTTTAATTGGTAAAAAAAGTATTAATAATCCAAAAATACCAGCAATAATTATAGCAGTACCTAAATCAGGTTGAATTGCAACAAGTCCTATTCCTACAACACTTAAAATTATGGGAAACATAACTTTTTTATTATCAAAATCTTTCTTCTGAATTATCTTTTCAAAATATACACCAAAATATAAAATCAATGCTGATTTAAAAAACTCACTTGGTTGAACTCTTATTGGACCAATTCTAAACCATGATTTAGCACTATTAGTAATAGTACCATAAGGAAAAATTAAAGCCAAAATAATTAAGATTATAAAAAAATAACCCTTAGCTAAAAATCGATATTTACTTGTAGGAATTCTTAATATAAAAAATATTCCAAAAAGCCACATAATTAAAGCGATAAATGCTTGTCTCTTAAAAAAATAAGTTTCTTCTACTTTATTATAAAGTACTGCAGATATTGATGAAGCACTAAAGACCATTATTAAACCAAAAAGAGTAAAAAACAATATTAACAAAAATAATTTTTTATCTAACTTATTAAACATCTTTTTCACCTAGCACCTACTATAAACATTCTAGCACAAAAAAACTTGTAAATAAATACAAGTTTTATAATTTACATCTTTTATCTATTTTTTTGAGTTACTATTATAATCTTTTCTTAAACAATCTAATTCAAAAATATTTTTATCCTAGACGGAAAGCTGGAGAGAAGCCAGTAAAATTAGTAGCTGTAAGACTATTCATAAAACCATTGTTATTGACAATAAGGAAAACATCGTTAGTTCCAGAAAGAATCCCACGAAGCCACCAAGCATAATTTAAATTATCGTTCATTTTTGAAGCACCGAAGTAATTACTGCTTGACACATTAATATTTCTATAATAATCTAATTGTCTAGTATTACCTGCAGAATTATCATAATCATTTGAATTATGTATCTCTTTCCGTGTAAACAAATATATTTTATCTTTTGATTCCCAATTACCATCTATTCTTTCATTATTTTTATCATCGCTACCGTGACTAGATACAACTTTCGTTTCAGCAATAATTTGTTTTAATTCATTGGGTAATTTATTAAAGAATTCTCCATTTGCATATGTTCTCATTTCACTTGCTGGCCAGCCTCCCTTATTTGTACGTTCTGAATTCATTTGTCTTGTTTCTAATACATCGGCAAACTCAACAACAAATCCACAAGCTGTCTTTGAAAATCCTTCTTTATTACATTCATCAGGGGTTGTGTTATTTGCAACTCTAACTTTATGTACTTGATTATCAATTATTACATCTTTTTCGGAACCAACTGAATATGTTGTTAAATAACCATCTTTAACAATATTAGCTATTCTTTCCCATGAATCAGTACTAAATGATCCTTCATAATTTACAACTATCTTTCCAGTTAAACTTTTTCCTTTTTCACTATCTTGATTTAAACCATTATCAGGAAATTGTAGTTTTAAATTAAATGTAATTGTTTGATTTGTTGTATTTGTTTTAAATTCTCCTGTTGCTAGTTCTAGGTATCTATTTCCTTTTTTTAAAGTTCCAGTAGTATATCCTGTTTCTGAGGTGTTACCAGGTACTATTTGATTTGCTGTTCCAACTAGGTTACTTGATACATTACTATTTGCACTCGTTCTTTTTATATAATAGTGAATCATTCCATCACTAAACTCTGATACATAATCTAGGCCCACTTTATATGGCATAGAAAGTCCACTTGTCGTATTTGTTCCTGTTAAAGTAAATGTTTTATTTACTATAATATCATTACTAGGCACAATATTTTTACTTGTTAATATATCACTTGTTCCATCAGTATAACTAATGGTCATCTTTCCTCCTGTTACTTCTACTATTAATGTACTTCCATTATTGTTTGTTGATGTAAAAAAAGCATATGTTATTCCTGAGAACATCATTAATAATATTAATAATGTTCCAATCATTACATATACTTTTACTCTTTCATTCTTAACATTATTCATTTTATTTCACCTAACCTATAGTGAAATTATATTACTAAA
>CAKOIE010000026.1 GCA_934086395.1 uncultured Bacilli bacterium
TAAGTTTAGTTTTCATATTTTTAAGCTCCTATTCTTATCAAATTATAATACTAAACACCCCCCCGTCAAGCGAAAAAATGTTTGTTTTTAATTTATAAATTTTTAAATTAATATACATTCTTTTATCAAATTAATTTATACAAAAGAAATAATAATCAACATTCTATTTTAATATCAATTTATATGGATTATTATTTGTTCCATCACCACTAGTTATTTTTACATTAGATTTAAGATATACAGAAGGAAATACATTATCAGCATGGCAAGTACTACAATCAGCAACCGCACCATTTCCAAGAACATTAAAAACATCATCTGTAAAGCTTGCAGTAGGCGATAAAGTCCAATATCTTATTCCTTTGTATAACCAATTATTTTGTTTACACAAGCCATTACTATAATCCCAAGCATTAGTTGTACTATCAAATATAAAACCTGCTCTCAAATTCTCATGACATTCTGCAAGTGTTGTAGCATATCCATAATCACTTGCGTAAATTAGTCCAACCTTACCTATCCAAGATGTTTTTTTACTATTTTCAAAAGTAACATTTCCTCTTTCTCTAATATATTGTCCATACAAAGGTAAACCAAATGGTTCATCTACTGGATTATTATATTCGTTTCCTCCAAGATTCCAAACACTTTCACTTATCATATCTTGATAATTTTGTTTAACAGTCTTTTTATAATCAAACTCTCCAGATTGTCTATAAACAGGTTCTGTTGGAGTCCAACTAGAATTATACCAATTAGTCTTGTTTGCAGTTAATGATGTATCTAAATAATCTCCATTTAATTCTTTCATCAAATCCGCTTCTGTCCAATCATTAAATCCATAATTATTATTTCCAGTTGTATCCCATGAATAAACTCCAAGTACATCATCTCTAACTAATTTAATTTTTCTTTCTAATTTACCAGTTGAATCTTTTACATTAAATACTCCAATTATTCTCCATAGTTCTCCTGTGTTAGCAAATTCAACATAGTTATTTGGATTAGCTCCGGTATATCTTAAGTTTACATCACTTGTATTATCTATAAATAATCCGCTTGTCGATACTTCATTTGTTTTTTCTTCTTTATCATATAACGCCATTAAAGTATCTGTTGCGGATTCTTCATAATTAATTACTATCTTTCCCGTTAAACTTTTTCCTTTTTCACTATCTTGGTTTAAGCCATTATCAGGAAATTGTAGTTTTAAATTAAATGTAATTGTTTGATTTGTTGTATTTGTTTTAAATTCTCCTGTTGCAAGTTCTAGATATCTATTTCCCTTTTTTAAAGTTCCATGAGTATATCCTGTTTCTGAGGCATTACCTGGTATTGTTTGATTTAATGTTCCTACTAACGTGCTTGTTACATTTGTATTTGTACCCGTTCTTTTTATATAATAATGGATCATTCCATCACTAAAACCTGATACATAATCTAGGCCTACTTTGTATGGCAAAAATAATCCACTTGTCGTATTTGTTCCTGTTAATGTAAATGTTTTATTTACTATAATATTATTACTAGGTTCAATATCTTTACTTGTTAGTAAATTACTTGTTCCGTCAGTATAACTTATGGTCATCTTACCTCCTGTTACTTCTACTATTGATGTACTTCCATTATTGTTTGTTGATGTGAAAAAAGCATATGTTATACCACAAAATAATATTAATATCATTAAAAATATTGCTAATATTAAATATATATTTATTTTTCCATTATTTACAATTTTCAATTTTAGCCACACCTATCCTAGAAAAATTATATTGCTAAAAATCATACCAGTCAAGATAATATTTAAAAGAAAATATACATCTATATTCTAAATAAAATTAAAACCAAAATATAATATTAATATTTAAAATAAATATTATTTAATACGAAAAGCAGGAGAAAAGCCATAAGTGTAAATAATGTCATTAGAAAACCAATCACCATTGTTATTAACTAGTTGCATTCCTACCCTACTATCAGAACGAGCAGAACGAAGCCACCAAATATCTGACTTTGATTGATATTTTTTTACTATTATTTCATAATTATTTGTGGTTACCATTTTATTTTTATAATAATCTAATTGCCTTGTATAATTATATGACGTATCAAAATTAGATATCAGATTACTAACACCATCTTCATAAATTTCATGGCATCCCAATAAAAAAATTTTATCTTTTGATTCCCAATTACCATCTATTCTATCATTATTCTTATCATCGCTACCGTGACTAGATACAACTTTCGTTTCAGCAATAATTTGTTTTAATTCATTAGGTAATTTATTAAAGAATTCTCCATTTGCATATGTTCTCATTTCACTAGCAGGCCAACCTCCCTTATTTGTACGTTCTGAATTCATTTGTCTTGTTTCTATAATGTCAACAAACTCTACTACAAACCCACAAGCAGTCTCTGAAAAGCCTTCTTTACTGCATTCATCAGGTGTTGTATTGTTTGCAACTCTAACTTTATGTACTTGGTTATCAATCATTACCTCTTTTTCAGAACCAACTGCATATGTTGTTAAATAACCATCTTTAACAATATTAGCTATTCTTTCCCATGAATCAGTACTAAATGATCCTTCATAATTAACAACTATCTTTCCAGTTAAACTTTTTCCTTTTTCACTATCTTGATTTAAGCCATTATCAGGAAATTGCATTTTTAAATTAAATGTAATTGTTTGATTTGTTGTGTTTGTTTTAAACTCTCCTGTTGCGAGTTCTAGGTATCTATTTCCCTTTTTTAATGTACCATGAGTATATCCTGTTTCTGCGGTATTTCCTGGTATTGTTTGATTTGCTGTACCAACTAGGTTACTTGTTACATTATCATTTGCACTCGTTCTTTTTATATAATAATGAATCATTCCATCACTAAACTCTGATACATAATCTAGTCCTACTTCATATGGCATTGCTAAACCACTTGTCGTATTTGTTCCTGTTAAAGTAAATGTTTTATTAACTATAATGTCATTACTTGGCATAATATCTTTACTAGTTAACAAATCACTTGTTCCATCAGTATAACTAATGGTCATCTTTCCGCCTGTTACTTCTACTATTGATGTACTTCCATTATTATTTGTTGATGTAAAAAAAGCATACGTTATTCCTGAGAACAACATTAATAATATTAATAATGTCCCAATCATTACATATACTTTTACTCTTTCATTCTTAACATTATTCATTTTTATTTCACCTAACCTATAGTGAAATTATATTACTAAACACCCCCGTCAAGCGAAAATTTGTTCTTATTTGTTAATTTATTATATATAAACTTTTACTTGACTAATGCATTAATTTATATAAAAATAGCTCATAACCTTGTTAGAAAAAAATATTCTTTCAATATATTTATAAACTCAATTTATAAGGGCTACCTTTTTCACCAGTTCCACTAGTTATCAAGATATCGGATTTCAAGAAAACGGCCGGCAAGACCACGTAGGAATTACACGCACTGCCGTCGAGGATAGCACCGACCCCACTCACAATGAACAAATGAGCCGAGGCACCAGAGGAAGGTGACAATGTCCAATACCAACTAGACTTTTGTAACCAATTATCTAATTTACATTTTGTATTAGTATAATCATTTTGTTCTTTTGTTGAATCATATACTACTCCAGTTCTTAAATTTTCTCTACATTCACTATTTGTTGAGGCATATCCATAATCACTTGGATATATTAGTGCAACCTTACCTGTCCACTCAGTAGGGCGACTATTTTGATATGTTATTATTCCTCTTTCTCTATTATATTGACTTAACAGGTTCAATGTATATTGGGTTAAACCAGTATAACAATTTCCTCCAATATTCCACACACTTTCGCTTATCATATTTTGATATTCAATTTTTATAACTTTTATATAATCAAACACACCAGTTTGACGAAGTACTGGTTTGTTAGTACTTGAATCCCAGTATGAATTATACCAATTATTCTTGTTTGCAGTTAATGTTGTATTTAAATAATCACTATTTAATTCCTTCATCAAATCTGCTTCTGTCCAATCATTTATTCCGCGATAATCATTATTTATAGGATTCAACTTAGCATCCCATGAATATGCTCCTAATGATTCATCTCTAACTAATTTTATCTTTCTTTCAATTTTACCTGTTGAGTCTTTTACATTAAATATTCCAATTATTCTCCATGTCTCATTATTAAAATTAACATAATTATTTGGATTAGCACCAGTATATCTTAAATTTACATCACTTGTATTGTCTATAAATAAACCACTTGTTGATATATCATTTGTTTTTGTTTCTTTATCATATAGCGCCATTAATGTATCTGTTGCTGATTTTTCATAATTAATTACTATCTTTCCTGTTAAACTTTTTCCTTTTTCACTATCTTGGTTTAATCCATTATCAGGAAATTGTAATTTTAAATTAAATGTAATTGTTTGATTTGTTGTATTTGTTTTAAACTCTCCTGTTGCTAATTCTAGGTATCTATTTCCCTTTTTTAAAGTTCCATGAGTATATCCTGTTTCTGATGTGTTACCTAGTATTGTTTGATTTGCTGTTCCAACTAAATTGCTTGTTATATTACTATTTGCACTCGTTCTTTTTATATAATAATGAATCATTCCATCACTAAACTCAGATACATAATCTAGGCCTATTTTATATGGCATTGCTAAACCTTTTGTTGTATTTGTTCCTGTTAAAGTAAATGTTTTATTTATTATAATATTATTACTAGGCACAATATTTTTACTTGTTAATATATCACTTGTTCCATCAGAATAACTAATGGTCATCTTTCCTCCTGTTACCTCTACTATTGATGTACTTCCATTATTATTTGTTGATGTGAAAAAAGCATATGTTATTCCTGAAAACATCATTAATAATATTAATAATGTTCCAATCATTACATATACCTTTACTCTTTCATTCTTAACCTTATTCATTTTATTTCACCTAACCTATAGTGAAATTATATTACTAAAAGCCCCCCCGTCAAGCGAAAATTTGTTCTATTTTCTTATAATTTTTAAATTAACATACGTAACTTTTAGTAAATTATTTTATATAGAAGACCTTATCCAAGACGGTAAGGACTATTTTTTTCGCCAGTTCCACTAGCTATCAAGATATCAGATTTCAAGAAAACGGCCGGGAACACCCCGCGGGAATCATACGCGCCGTAGCTGTTGTTGACAGCACCGCCCCCATACACATCGAACACGTTATATGAGGAACCAGAACAAGGCGACAATGTCCAGTACCAGCTAGACTCCGCTAACCAGTTATTTGTCTTACATTTTCCGTTTGAATAATCCCATGAATCATTTTCATATGTAACACCTGCTCTTAGGTTTTCTCTACATTCACTATTTGTTGATGCATATCCATAATCGCTGGCATAAATTAGTCCAACCTTACCTGTCCATGTGGTAGGGCGATTATTTTGATAGGTGATTGTTCCTCTTTCTTTATAATATTGATCTAATAGAGGCAATCCATATGGTGCAGAGCTTGGGTTGTTATAACTATTTCCACCTACGTTCCATACACTTTCACTTATCATATTTTGATAATTACTTTTTATAACGTTAGTATAATCAAATTTTCCAGTTTGGCGAAGTACTGGTTTGTTAGTACTTGAATCCCAATATGAATTATACCAAAAAGTGTTTTGAGATAAATTATAGTTTAAATAATCTCCATTTAATTCATTTTTTAAATCTGCTTCTGTCCAATTATTAAATCCGTAATTGTCATTTCCTGTTGCATCCCATGAATATTTTCCTAATGATTCATTTCTAACTAATTTTATCTTTCTTTCAATTTTACCTGTTGAATCTTTTACATTAAATACTCCTATTATTCTCCATGTCTCATTATTAAAATTAACATAATTATTTGGACTTGCTCCTGTATATCTTAAGTTTACATCACTTGTGTTATCTATAAATAATCCACTCGTTGATACTTCATTTGTTTTTGTTTCTTTATCATATAACGCCATTAATGTATCTGTAGCTGAATCTTTATAATTAATTACTATCTTTCCAGTTAAACTTTTTCCTTTTTCACTATCTTGATTTTCATTATTATCTGGAAATTGTAATTTTAAATTAAATGTAATTGTTTGATTTGTTGTACTTGTTTTAAAATCTCCTGTTGCTAGTTCTAGATATCTATTGCCTTTTTTTAGTGTTCCAGTAGTATATCCTGTTTCTGCGGTATTTCCAGGTACTGTTTGATTTGCTGTTCCAACTAGGTTACTTGTTACATTACTATTTTCACTCATTCTTTTTATATAATAATGGATCATTCCATCACTAAACTCTGATACATAATCTAGGCCTACTTTATATGGCATAGTTAAACCACTTGTTGTATTTGTTCCTGTTAATGTAAATGTTTTATTTACTATAATATTATTACTAGGTTCAATATCTTTACTTGTTAACAAATCACTTGTTCCATCAGTATAACTAATGGTCATCTTACCACCTGTTACTTCTACTATTGATGTACTTCCATTATTGTTTGTTGATGTAAAATAGGCATATGTTATTCCTGAGAACATCATTAATAATATTAATAATGTTCCAATCATTACATATACTTTTACTCTTTCATTCTTAGCATTATTCATTTTTATTTCACCTAACCTATAGTGAAATTATATTACTAAAAGCCCCCCCGTCAAGCGAAAATTTGTTCTATTGATATAATAAATTAAAATTGTTAAAATTAAATATAGAATAGAAAGAGATTGGATTATGAAAGAAGACAAAAAAAATAAAGAAAAACTTATTAATGATGTTAACCTAAATCCCCAAGATTTAATAGACCCAGTCTCTAAACTTGTAATTTTTAATTATGAAGAAACTCCTATTACTGAAATAGTTAACGCTATAATAATAGATGCAATTAAAATGAAAGCATCTGATATTCATTTTGATCCATTAGAAGATGGTCTTAAAATAAGAGTACGAATTGATGGTGCCCTATCAGATTATAGTATGGTTCCCCTATACGTTGAAAAAAATATGATTACTAGGATCAAAATCATTTCTGGAATGAATATAACTGAATCAAGAGTTCCTCAAGATGGTGCTATAAAAAACAGTTTAGACAATATTGATGTTGATTTACGTGTTTCATGTTTACCTACTAACTTAGGTGAAAAAATTGTTATTCGTATTTTAGATTATAAAATGTCTGCTGCCGGTATTGAAGAATTAGATTTTAGTAAGAGCAATTTAGAAAAAGTAAAAAAAATGATTCAAATTCCTAATGGTATTATCTTAGTTACAGGTGCAACAGGTACTGGTAAATCAACTACTGTATATTCTATATTACAAAGACTAAATACTGAAGATTCCAACATAATAACTGTTGAAGATCCAATTGAAATGAACATTGAAGGAATTAACCAAGTCCAAGTAAACTCTGATGTTGGTCTTTCTTTTGCAGCTGCCTTAAGAAGTATTTTAAGACAAGACCCCGATATAATTATGATTGGAGAAATTCGTGATGATGAAACGGCTAAAATAGCTGTTCGTGCATCTATTACAGGACACTTAGTTCTATCAACAATCCATACAAACAATTCTCTTAATACAATTGAACGTTTAACTGATATGAATGTAGAACGTTACTTACTAGGTGCTGCTTTATCTGGTATAATTTCTCAAAGGCTTGCTAGAAGATTATGTAAAAAATGTAGAGTTTTAAGAAAAACAAATGAATATGAAAAATTATTATTCAAAAAAAATCTAGGATTAGATATTGATGAAATATTTGAGGCTAAGGGTTGTGAAGATTGTCATCAAGGATACAAAGGACGTATTGCCGTTCAAGAAGTTTTGCTAACTAACCAAGATATAAAAGACGCTATAGTTCTAAACTCACCAAAAAAAGAACTAAGAAAATTAGTTTATGGTAAAGCAGGAACAACCACACTTTTCCAAGATGGTTTATTAAAAGTTGTATCAGGTGAAACATCCCTAGAAGAAATATTAAAATTAGTTGAATCTGACGATGAAGCAGATACGGAAATTGAAGAAGAATCTAAAGAAAAAGATATTGAAATACCAATAAAAAAAGAAACTATAGAAATATTATAATCTCTATAGTTTTTCTTTTTAACTAACTAAATCAGCAGTATCATCAATAAAAGTATTTATTTTACGTTTAATTACTTTTTTATTTTTAGTTAGATTCTCCATACCAATATATAAACCAACACCAGCAGCAGCTCCAACCATCATCATCATTGTATTTTTCATTCTATCACCATTATTATTATGAACAAAATCTTAAAGTTTATTCATAATTAATTCATTTAAAGTAGTTTTTCTCTTAAAACTATAATCATTATTTATAGCCTTTAAATAAGCATCTTTACTACCAACTAATATAAGTGATTTTTTAGCTCTTGATACCCCTGTATAAAGTAACTTATTATAAAGCATTCTATTGTAACTTAACGAAACAGGCATAATAACATAGTCAAATTCTGATCCTTGAGACTTATGAATAGTTATAGCATAAGCATGACTAATACTTATTAGATCTTCTCTTTTATATTCAACTATATTACCATCATAATCTATACTTAATATATCCTTTTTAGAGTTTACATTAACAGAGCAAATATAACCTATATCACCATTAAAGATATTATTATCTACATCATTAACTAAATTAAGCATTTTATCCCCTACTCTATAAGTAATAGGCCCAACTTTTAATTCATCTTTTTTATTAACAACCGGATTAAAATATTCCTGTAACAAGATATTTAAATTATCTATCCCATTTTCTCCCTTATACATAGGAGCTAAAACTTGAACATTTCTAACATCAATACCTTTTTCTTGCATTTTATCTAATAGCTTAACAATAATACTCTTTATATTTAAATTATCACAAGAAATAAAACTAAAATCATCTCCACTAGGAACTATATCCATAACTTTATCTTTAATATTTTTAGCAACAGTTGGAATATAAGATTTATCACTTTGTCTATAAATCTTTTCTAATCTAATATGGGGTATATTAGTGTTTATAATGTCATTTAATACTAATCCTGGTCCAACAGAAGGAAGTTGATATTCATCACCTACTAAAACTATTTGCGTATTAAAAATATCTAATCCTCTAAGTAACGATGCCATTAAATGATTATCTATCATTGAAGATTCATCAACTATAATTAAATTATAATGCATACTATTTAATTCATTTATATTAAAAACATTATTTTCTTTATCCCATTTTAAAAATCTATGAATAGTACTTGCTTGATATCCAGTTGAATCACTCATTCTTTTAGCAGCTCTTCCAGTTGGTGCTAATAATAATACATGATCTTTAACCGCATTTTCACTAACTTTATAAATAAGTGAATAAGTTTTAATTATCCCTTTAATAATAGTTGTTTTACCAGTTCCAGGTCCTCCCGTAATAACACTTATATTATTAATTAAAGATTTACTAATTGCTTCTTTTTGTTCTTCATTATACTTTATATCAAGAACTTTTTCCGCTTTATTAATATATCTATCTATATTACTTACTCTACTACTTAATTTAAATAATTTAGTTAAATAATCAGCAATATACACCTCATCATCATAATCTTCTTTTAAATATATTTTATCTTCTTTAACTGCGAGTCTTCCAGTATTAAATAAATAATTAATTTGACTATCAATATCAACATTTATACCATATAACTTTTTTAAACCAGCACATATCTCTTCTTTATATAAATAAATATCCCCAGAACTAAATGTTAAATATTTCATAGTTTCAATTAAACAAGCCTTAACTCTTCGATCATCTTCTATATCATTATTACTTAAAAATATTTCATCTAATTTCTTAAAATTAACCTCATCATTTAAATCATAAATATTTTTATTTATTATATCTTTAATTCTTTTACCAAACTTATTAATTAAATTCATTGTTTCTTTAACACTAAATCCCATATTTTTAAGTTCAACTATTAAAGCATCATTATCAAAATATTTACATACTGAATTATATATTTGATCTCTCTTCTTATCGTTTATTCCTTCAACTAATTCTAAATTACTTTTATTTTCTTTAATTTTATATAAACTATCATTTCCAAATATTTTATATATTTTTTTGGCAGTTGCTTCTCCGCATCCCTTAACAAAAGAACTAGTTAAAAATTCAATTATTGCATCTTTTCCTTCTGGCACAACCTTTTCATAATTATCAGTACTAAACTGATAACCATATCTATCATGAAATATATACTTTCCATTTAAAACATAAGTATCATTTTCATTAGTTTTCATAAAATAACCAGTATAAGTAATTTGTTTATTAGTAGGAATATCTTCATCATCAGTTTCATTAACCTTAAAAAGACCAACCCTATAGCCTGATTCAGATTCAAAAATAATATGTTTAAACTTTCCTTTAATATAACTCATACTTAATATTCTACCACATCAAAAAAAAATTACAATAATATGTAATCTTTTCCAAACCTTTTATTAGTTCTATTTTCAATGTCTTTAATTATATTCTCATACTCATTATTTATTAAAGTAATTATTTCATTAAAATCATTTTCAGTATAAAACGATGAATTATTTTTCATGTTATTATATTTATTTTTATTACTAATTAAATTATTTAAATCTATATCTATTTTTAAATCTTCTTTAACCATATTTATAAATTCATCATATTTTTCCCAAATATTATAATGATTTTTACTTGATTCTTTATAACTATTTAATTTATTACAAACTAAATCTTTATAATTAATTATTTTATTATTTTTAGGATAACATCTCATCATCCCTTTTGTATCACCTGTAATATTATATTCTACTATTGTTTTCATTTTATAACTTTAATAATTTATCCATTACTCTAATCATTTGAGCAGTATAACCAAATTCATTATCATACCAAGCAACTATTTTAACTTGTTTCTTATTTGCATCTAATACTTTAGTAGATAATCCATCAACTAAGGCACCAGTTGCAAGTCCAACTACATCACTTGACACAACAGGATCCATTGTAAATTTAAGAGCTTCACTTTGATTATTATTAAATAAATTATTTATTTCTTCTTTACTTGTTTCTCTATTTAATATTAAAGTTACATCAACCATAGATCCATCTATAACTGGTACTCTATAAGCAACGCCTTCCATTTTTCCACTAAGTGATGGTATTACAAGTCCAATTGCTTTAGCTGCTCCTGTACTTGTTGGAATAATATTTGCTGCTGCAGTTCTTCCTCTTCTTGATTCAATTCCTTTTTTATGTGATCCATCTAATGTATTTTGATCATTAGTATAAGCATGAATAGTTGACATAAAACCAGATTCTATCCCAATATTATCTTCAATTAATTTTAAAACTGGTGCTAAACAATTAGTTGTACAAGAAGCACTAGAAATAACCTCATCGTTACGTTCTAATAAATTATCATTTACTCCATAAACTATTGTTTTCATCTCACCTTTTCCTGGTGCTGAAATAATTACATGCTTTGCTCCTGCTTCAATATGTTTATAAGCATCTTCCTTTTTAGTAAAAGCACCTGTACACTCTAACACTAAATCAACATTTAATTCTTTCCATGGATAATCTTTTGGATCATCTATTTGAAGTACCCTTGTAAACATAGTATCAACTATAATTCCATCTTGAGTAACATTTATATTCTCATCTAAAGTTCTAAAAACACTATCATATTTAAGTAAATAAGCATTTTCTTCAGCACTACCTCTTGAATTAATTGCAACTACCTCATAATCACTACTTCCAAGAAGCATTCTATATGCTATTCTACCAATTCTACCAAAACCATTAATTGCTATTCTTTTCTTCATTTTCTAACCTCTCTCAAAATAACTTTCTCCAACAAACTCCCTTAAAATATTACTATCTGATAAATAATCACTAGGTATTGGGAAAAACATTTGTAGTTCATCTATTAATCTTCTAGATTCATTATAATATTTAGAATCAATTGGAACACTATATAAAAGTGGTTCAGCATAAACTCTTAATATTCCCATTTCATATGTATAAGCCGTATTAAGAACTACATTAGCCTCATTTGTAAATGGAAAAACATACTTTGTCTCCCCATTTCTTACTTTATCCCAAGACTTTAAAGTATCTTGCACATTATATCCTCTAGTTCTATTATCCCTAACAATCCTTCTAAGTAACCTAATATCAACAGTAGATATATGATTATGTCTATCAACTGATAATGGCATAAAAGGACTAATATATACCTTTAACTTTGCTTCCTGTGGTATTGTACTAGTTAACTTTTCATTTAAACAATGTAATCCTTCAATAAGTATTATATCATTTTCTTTTAACTTTATTATTCTACCTTTATATTCTTTCTTTCCTTCAATAAAATTATATGTTGGAACACTTACTTCTTCACCATTTAATATATCTGTTAATTGTTTATTAAATAATTCTAAATCAATACAATCAATAGATTCAAAATCATATTCACCATTTTCTAACTTAGGAGAATCAACTTTTTCCTTAAAATAATCATCTAAACCTAAATATATTGGATTAAGCCCAATCGCACTCATATATAACGCAAGCTTCTTAGTACTTGTTGTCTTACCAGAAGAAGACGGTCCTCCTAATAAAATTAACTTCTTATTTTCTTTTCTAATCAAATTAGCAAGTTCATATATTTGATTATCCATCATAATATCATTTTTCTTAATAAATTCTTTTATCTTGCTTTCTGAAACTAACATATTTAAATCAGATATATAATTAACATGAACTAAATTACACCAAGCTTTATAATCACTAAAACTTTTTAATATCATATCCTGATTGTTAAATTCAGGCAATGAATAATCACTTAAATAAGGAGTAGTTAAAACTACACTATTATCTCCTAAATAATTTAATGTATAACAATTTAATTTACCAGTAGATTCTGGCATATCACTTAAAAAATAATTATAATATCCACATAATTCATATATTGTACAAGTTTTATTATTAGAATAAAGTATATTATTTGCTTTTTCAATCTCATTTATTTTAATATAAAAATTATAAGCATCTTTAACTGTAATAACTTTTTTAGTAATCTTTAAATCTTTTTTTATTAAATCATCCATTACTTCTTTTAATTTATTTATATCATCTGCATTTAGTTCATTCTTACTTTGAATTTTACAATATAAACCTTTATCTAATGAATGCATATAGTAAACATCACATTTAAATAATTTTCTAACTGCAACATACATTACCATTTTAAGTCCTGATTGAATTAATTTTGATTCATATCTATCTAGTAACACTTTATCTTCCCCTATTCTTTAATTAGTATACCAAATTATATTAAAAAATAAAAGAAAGTATTAATAAAAAAAGAAATACTAGTTATCTTTTAATTTTAGTATTTCTTCCTTTGTTAGACCGGTTATTTCAGATATTTCTTCAATTGGTCTATCTTTATTTAACATTTTTTTGGCTATTTCAATGGAATTTTCTCTTTTTCCTTCAGATAATCCAAGAATTTTACCTTCAGCTATTCCATCATTATATGATTCTTCAATTTCTGATTCTCTTATATAATCATCTAATTCTTTCTTATCATAATATAGTAAATTATCACTACTATTTGAATATTCTTCCATAAATTTAGCCACCTTTTTTAAGAATAAATTATCTCCTGCTAATAGCTGATTTAATCTTTTACTTCTACTACTTAGCATTCTTAAAAATCTTATTCCTTCTTCACTTACATTATATTCATTATTCCATGCTTTATCAAGTTCAAAATGAAAAATCGTAAATGTATTTAGATATTCTTTTAAATTATCTTTATTTATTACTTTTATTACATTTTTTACTTTATCCATGTCTTTAAATGAATATAAATCAAAGTTTACTTGAATTACAATTATATCTTTATATTTCTTACCTTTATTTTGTTCATTTAATATTATCTTATAAATATATAATAAATTCTTATACATTAAATATTTACTTTTTGAGGTATTTAATTCTATATTTAAAAATGTACTATCATTTAATTTATATAATAAATCGGTAACCATTAACTTATCATCTTCATAAAATGTAGTTATCTCATTATTAATTAAATTATAATTATTACATTCTATATTTAGTTTACACAAATCAATGATATAATCTACTAACTCTTTACTATATATACTTGCAAATGACTTAAACTGCCTATCATAAATTAAAGGTATAATATTATCAGATACAACAATTGGATATTTTAGCATCTTCTTTCTCCTTTCTAAGAAAGTCTTATCTTTTTTACCTTCTATATATATATTTAGTACAAAGATACCCAGTTTACTTCTTTTTTCTTGAATTTTTATTTAAATATTAAAAAAAGAAGACATTTCATCTTCTAATCAAATAATGTAACTTCTAATCACATTTTATATTTATTATAATATTTTACTATATAACTCTTCTAACTCTTCATTACTTATCATACAAAACTTCTTATTTAAAATTTCATCATCTATATTTAATTTATTTATATAATCCTTACTTTCTCTTTTAGTTAATCCCTTTACTATTATTAAAGATTCCATTAAAGCATTTTTTACTAATTTATCATTTAATTTATACATATTTCTAAATATCATATCTTTTTCATCTAATTTATCTTTAAACGTTAATTTAATTAAAGAAGATACTACTCTAGGCTTTGGATTAAAACTATCAGGATAAATATCAAAATATTTAAATGTATCAAAATAAATATTAGTTAATAAACTTAAATTAGTAATTTTATTATTTATTACATTATCACAATAATTCTTTCCCATTATCATATATAATTCTTTAAAATCTTCGTGTATTATTTTATAAATAAATGGTTCAATAATACTATAAGGAAGTGATGTTATTATTTTATCTACTTTAGGAAAAGGTACATCTAAGCAACTACCATATGTAATATCAATATTTTTTATCTTATCTAAATATGGTTTTAAACGATTATCTTTTTCAATTACATACATTTTTTTAACTTTAGAAACAATTAATTTAGTTAAAGTTCCATCGCCAGGTCCAATTTCTAAAACTACATCATCTTTACTTAAATTACAAACTTTAATAAAATTATTAATTACATATTTATCTATTAAAAAATGTTGATCTAATTCATCAGGATTATTTTTAAACATCTTTATCCTTCTTTCCTAATAGTATTTTAACAAATAAATATGGTAATATCTATCAGTTATCCATGAAATACTAAGAATAAACCAAACTAAAAATTTATTCTTCGTTTTCTAACAACCAATTTATTATATTTTTAACTTTAATTCCATTATAATCATTATTAATTGATTTATCCATAGATAAAATTATTTTTTCATAATTATCAGATATACTCTCCAAACTTTTTAATTCTCTATTTTTTACTTATTCATCACTTAATATTTGAGTTACTTGATAATATTTAATTGTATGAGTGTTTCCTATACTTACTTTATATCCTCTTCGTAATAGTTCTAATATTTTTAAGAAGATGACCTTCATTTATATTTTAATCCACAAAATGATAAATTACATATATACCTAATATCAGCAAAGTTTTGCAAACGAGACTAAAGATATTAAATAGCTTATCGTTATTTTATTTATCGTTACCAATATTAAGTATTATACCAACACTTATCATACTAACAAGTAAAGAAGAACCTCCATAACTAATAAAAGGAAGTGTAACTCCAGTTACTGGCACAAGTCCAATGACAACACAAATATTTAAAATTGTTTGAAGCATTATTCCAATTATTAAGCCAAATGATAAATATTTAGCAAATAAATTATTACTATTAAAACTTATTTTTAATGAACTACTAAATAATACTAAAAATAGAATTGATAAAATTAGTATACCCAAGATTCCAAGTTCTTCTGAAATAATAGCAAAAATAAAATCAGTTTGTGGTTCAGGTAAATAAAAATGCTTTTGAATCGAATTACCAAGTCCCCTTCCAAACAAACCAGACGGACTAATTGCATATAAACTTTGAATTATTTGAAAACCCGAACCAAGTGGATCTACCCAAGGATTTATAAAAGAAACTATTCTAGCCATTCGGTATGGTGCCATAATAATTAATCCAACTATTCCCGCAATTCCTAGTACTATCAAATACCCAAAAAAAGATAATTTAATATTAGATGCAAATAACATTACAAATAAAGTAGCAACTATTACCATACCTGTACCAAAATCAGGTTCTAGCATAATTAAACCAAAAAATAAAAATATAACTAGCAATATAGGCAATACACCTTTTTTTATTGATTTAACCTCTTTTTCATTATTTGCTAAATATTTAGAAACAAATATAATTAAAGCTATTTTAGCAATTTCCGATGGTTGAAAACCAAAAGATCCAATTCCAAACCAACTTCTTGATCCATTTCTAACCTGTCCTATTCCGGGAATTAAAACTAACACTAATAAAATTAAAGACAATAAAAGTATTTTATTACTATATTTTAAATATAATTTATAATCAATTTTAGATACTACAAACATTACTATTAAACCTACAACAAAAAACAAACTTTGATGTTTTAAATAATATAATGAATCATTAAATTTATATTCAGCCCATATATTTGATGAAGAATATACCATAAGAAGACCAAATAAACAAATTAATAAACAAGATATAATTATACGATATTTATATTTAATTGCTATCACCCTATAATAATTATATTTTTAACCAAAGAAAAAAACACATATACTTTGTGTTTTAATTTTTTCCTCCTGATGGACGAGCATTAATAGTTTCAATAACATTCTTCTCATTTGTATTTAAATCATAACTTGTAAAATATAATTTATCACTATTCCAATCTGGATATGTTAAATAATATAATACATTATTTTTCACTTTTAATTGTCCAATATTATTATACATATATTCACTATATTTTTCTTCTAAAACTTTACTTCCATCTCTATTATAAACAGTAATTGGTCCACCTTCTCCACAACCACTAGATTCCTGATTTATTAAATAATCATTATTTAATAATAAATAAGAAGCATTACCACAACCACCACCATTAGGAGAATAATCTAAAAAGACATAAAATCCATCAATATTTATTTTAACATTATCACAACTAACATAATTTTCACTTACTTTTTCTTCAGTAAATACAGTACATGATAAATTGTATTTAATACCATTAGAAGTAGTATAACTCTTATTAATAAAATTAGTATTTAAATCAACCTTAGAATCCTTAACTAAATCTTCTAAATAATATGTTTTAACATTTTCATCATCATTAGCAGGATAATCTTTTAAAGATTTAATATTATTATTATCTGTATTAGAATTAGTATTTGTATTAGTATTTGAATTTCCAGTATTAGGAGATTTAAATTTATAATTATAAACTATAAATCCTAAAAGAATAACAACTAATAAAGATAAAACACCAATAACAATATTTTTCTTCACTCATTTCACCTTCTTCCTTTTTATTCCTATAATTATTATACAATACCACCACACAACCTTGTCAATCCAAAACATTCATTCAATATATTATACAATTCTATAAACTTAATTTATAAGGACTATCTTTTTTACCAGTTCCACTTGTTATTTTAATATTTGATTTTAAATAAAGTGAAGGATAAACATTAAAAGAACTATATACACTAGGAATCATTACAGCGCCTCTTTCTTCAACATTAAAAACGACTCTTTCAAACCTAAAATTCGGTGATATAGTCCAGTATGTTTTAAAAAGATACAGCCAATTATCAAATTTACATAATGTGTTTGAATAATCAATCTTATTATTTATAGAGTCATAAATTATTCCAGCTCTTAGATTTTTTCTACACTCCGAATTTGTTGATGAATAACCATAATCACTTGCATATATTAATCCAATATTGCCCAACCAAATTACAGGTCTACTATTTTCATATGTATTGTTTTGTTTTTCTTTATTATACTGGTCCAAAAGTGGTATATCATATGGTTTTGTATTAAGATCAAAATAATCATTTCCTCCTATGTTCCATACACTTTCACTTATCATGCCTTGATAATTAGACTTTATAACTTTTGTATAATCAAATATTTCTTCTTTTCTTTGAACTACTTTTTTTGTATTTGAATCATAGTAATTATTATACCATTTCGAGTTTGCAGTTAGTGTTGTATCTAAATAATCTCCATTTAATTCTTTCATCAAATCCGCTTCTGTCCAATCATTAAAACCATAATTATTATTTCCAGTGGCATCCCATGAAAAAGATCCTAATGATTCATCTCTAACTAATTTAATCTTTCTTTCAATTTTACCAGTTGAATCTTTTACATTAAAAACTCCAACTATTCTCCATAGTTCTCCTGTGTTAGCAAACTCAACATAATTATTTGGAGTAGCTCCAGTATATCTTAAATTTACATCACTTGTATTATCTATAAATAATCCACTTGTTGATACTTCATTTGTCTTTGTTTCTTTATCATATAACGCAATTAATGTATCTGTTGCTGATTCTTTATAATTTACAACTATCTTTCCAGTTAAACTTTTTCCTTTTTCACTATCTTGGTTTAAACCATTATCTGGAAATTGTAATTTTAAATTAAATGTAATTGTTTGATTTGTTGTATTTGTTTTAAATTCTCCTGTTGCTAGTTCTAGGTATCTATTTCCTTTTTTTAAAGTTCCAGTAGTATATCCTGTTTCTGAGGTGTTACCAGGTACTATTTGATTTGCTGTTCCAACTAGGTTACTTGATACATTACTATTTGCACTCGTTCTTTTTATATAATAGTGAATCATTCCATCACTAAACTCTGATACATAATCTAGGCCCACTTTATATGGCATAGAAAGTCCACTTGTCGTATTTGTTCCTGTTAAAGTAAATGTTTTATTTACTATAATATCATTACTTGGGATAACATTTTTACTAGTTAACAAATCACTTGTTCCATCAGTATAACTAATTGTCATCTTTCCTCCTGTTACCTCTACTATTGATGTACTTCCATTATTGTTTGTTGATGTAAAAAAAGCATATGTTATTCCTGAAAACATCATTAATAATATTAATAATGTTCCAATCATTACATATACTTTTACTCTTTCATTCTTAACATTATTCATTATAATTTCACCTAACCTATAGTGAAATTATATTACTAAAAGCCCCCCCGTCAAGCGAAATTTTGTTCTAATTTTTGAATTATAAATTTTTAATTTATTATATATAACTTTTAGCAAATTAATTTATATAAAGAAATTTATATTCAAC
>CAKOIE010000027.1 GCA_934086395.1 uncultured Bacilli bacterium
GTTGGTTCACTTGGAGTTGTTGGTTCACTTGGAGTTGTTGGTTCACTTGGAGTTGTTGGTTCACTTGGAGTTGTTGGTTCACTTGGAGTTGTTGGCTCACTTGGAGTTGTTGGCTCACTTGGAGTTATTAGCTCACTTGGAGTTGTTGGCTCACTCGGAATTGTTGGCTTACTTGGAGTTGTTGGCTCACTTGAAGTTGTTGGCTTACTCGGAATTGTTGGCTCACTTGAATTATGTAAAGCATTGTTTCCAACCTCAATTACTTTACCATCTTCCATCATACCATTAAACCAATTATTTAATTCAGTTCCAATAATATTTTCTAGATTACCAAAATTATCTGATATATCAGATAACATTTTAATTAATCCAGTAAGAGTACTCTCAAAATTTGAAATAGGAGCCATAATATCAGTTCCAACAACACTTCTATATTGTTCAGCACCAGGACTTTGCCAAGAACTAGGCACTATCTTTTCAATATCATTAATTTTATCTAATGAGTCACATATAGCTTTAGCATTAGTTGCTAACTTTGAGATATCACCTTCAATTCCATCATAATCCACTTTTATACTAGCCATATTTTTATCCTCCTACCACAACGAAGCACTATAGTGTTCTTCATGTTTTTCATAATAATCAGCCGCTGTATTTAAATTATTAGCAATAATTTGTAATTCTGCTAAATAACTACTTAATGATTGTATGCTTTCACTAAAAAAGCCTAAATAAGCTGTTTGTGCATCACCTGACCAATGTTCAGTAAAACTACTTGTTAAATCATTAAGTGCCGAAACAGCATCATTCATAACCCCATATTCACTTAATAAATTTTTCGAATTATTTCTTAAATCATCAACATTATAACTAATAGATGCCATTAATATTCCTCCTAAATAATAAATATTGTTTTCATCAAAAAGTTATTATTAAAAATAACTCTTTGATCAAAGCATATTATATGCTTTAATTTCCATTTGCAGCAGCAGCAGCTTTATTTTCACTTTCAACATATTGATTTCTAGCTTCTGCCATAAGCTTATTAACTCTATCTGTTAATTCAGGAACTTTAACAAAAGCTGTTCTTTTTAATGTATTAAAAGTATTTTCATATTGAGATGCTGAAAAACCACTATATACATCACCACTATTTATTTCAGAATACAAAGCTGAAATGCTTTCTAATGTTGATTGAATTTCATTAATTTTTCCTCTAATATTATTAATTGCTTCAGTAGAATCTTCATAATTAATATAAATCTTTCCCATTATATAAACCTTCTTTCTAATTAGTTAAACATACTAGCATTTGAGGAATCTGTATCACTAAATGCATTTGCAGTACTAGTAAGTGATTCATGAGTACTAGTAACAGTTGCTAATAAATCATTATATAAACTTATAATTTCATCTAATGCAGATTGAGCAGCAGTAGCAGCTTCACCAGTCCAACTAGTATTTAACCTTTCCTTATTTTCTTGAATTCCTTTAATTTCAGCTTCTAAACTTTCTTTTTGTTGTGCAATTCTAGAAGCAATATTTTTTACTTCTTCAATATCAATATTTAATGCACCCATATTCTCCATCCTTTCATTATTAAATCAAAATTAATTTTGATCCATTTATTATTTTAGAATCTTTAATATACATATCATTTCCATATTCCGCACCATTATCTCTATCAATTACTCTAATATCATTAAAATTTTTATTATACATTCCATTAGATTTACTATTAACCTCAGACAATAAAATTTTTTTAATAGTCCCAATTTTTCTATTAATAGGAATTTCAACATCAAATGTTAAATTTATAACTGGAACAATTATAGTAATCAAATATTTATTCATGATACCTCACATCCACATATATTGTATATCAATTATTATTTTATATTAAAACTTAAAATAAATAAAGAAACTTTCATCAAAATATGTAAATAAAACGTAAAAAAGAAAATAATCTAATAAAAGTCTCTTATAATGAACCACCACCAGAAAAAGATACTTGTTCTATAGAAACCTTTAAATCATTCAAATGTTTTTCAGCAGTATTTAAAGTATTAGTAGCAGAACCTAAAGCAATTTTTGCATCACTATAAGCAGGATTACTAACTTCATTTGTGCCAGTTTTTTGAACATATTTTTTCTCAGCTTCATCATAGTCTTCATATGTATAAGTTTGAGTAATAGTTTTTGGGGTTTTAATAAAAGTATTATATTTATCAGAATATGCATCATAAGCATTTGTATATGTACTTTCATAAAACTCTTTATACTCAACAATTTTATTAACTACATTAGATAAACATTCATTACATAAAGTAATCATATTTTTAATATCTTGATTTTTCAAATTATTTATACCATTATTAAATGTTCCATCATATTTAGCGTTCGTTTCTAACGGTAATCCATCTGCATTTTCATAATTAACCTCACTTAAAGATCCACTAAACGTCTCAATAAGAGAGCGTGCATTATTTTCATCAATACCTGCATAAAAATTTTCAATCTTATTTCTCATAAAATTTATCTCCTTCACAAATTACTAATTATATCTTACTAAATTAAGTATAATCGATTAAGCAAAAAAAAGATATTTAAAATAAATATCGATTGTAAACCATGTGTAAAATTCACATAAATTATAAAGTTTCTTGAGAAACGACATCAGATAATTTTGAAGTAATATCAGGTGATTTTGAAGTAACATCAGTAAGAAGATCATAATCTCTAGAATTATTTGAAGAAACATCTAGTATTTCTATAGTTTCATTAGTAAGAACATCATAATCACTATTTTGTTTTAAATAATTTACTGTATAATCACGTATATTATCGTTAAAAAAATCAAATACAAGCCCATTTTCTACTCTATTATTATACCAAGTATATAAATCATTTCCAATAATATTCTCTAAATTACTAAAACTATCCGATGATTCAATAACTAACTTTATTAAACCAGCTAATATTCCCTCAAAAGCATTTATTGGATCAATTAAAGAATTTTGTGCATCTTCCCTAAACTTTACTGCACCATTACTTTGCCAAGACTCTGGAACAATATAATTAATATTATTTAATTTATCCAAAGAATCACATAAGTTTTTTACATTATTAGTTAATACAGAAATATCGTTTAAAATACCTTCATAATTTAAATATATTTTATTCATAAAGCCTCCATTAATAATTTTAAAAAATTAACTAATTCACATTATATATTAATATCAAAGATAAATAGTTAAATAGATTAGTCAAAATATTACCCTTATAATGATTATTTTATATCATTTTAACAAAATAATAAAGAACAATATTATTATCAAAATAAAAAAATCGCAAAGAAAAAGAACCATTAAAGTTCTATAATCCTACATAGCCACCGACTCCAAAAGGAATACCAATCACATAAACTAACAAAATAAGAATAAGCCACATAACAAGTGTACAAAGTGAATATGGAATCAAATATTTAATATTTCCAAATAATCCCTCTTCTTCATTTACACTATATAATTCCATAAATGCTAAATAAATAATGAAATAAGCCATTATCGGTGTTAAACCATATGTAACGCATTCTCCTGCTCTAAATACCAATGTGGCAAATTCAGGACTAAGTCCCTCATTCATAAACGCAGGAACCACTGTCGGACTAAGTATAGCCCATTTACTTAAAGTACTAGGTAAAAATAAAGTTGACAAAGCACTAAATATAAATGTCATTATAACTAATACAATACCACTTAAATTACTACTATTTATAAAGTTTGCAAAATAACTTACAACTAAATTACCTATATTACTTGATTTAAAAATAAATATTAAACTAGAAGCAAAGAAAATAAATACTAAAACATTTCCTATTTTATCTAAACTATAACTTAGAGAATCAAATACCTCCTTAGCTGTTTTAATTTTTTTAGTTGTAAATCCATAAACAAAACCCAATATAAAAAATAATATAACAATTACAAAGACATATCCTTGACTAAAGAAACTATTGTAACCAAATAATTTATCAATATAATACTTCTGACTATAATCTAAGAAATTACCACCAAGTGGAGCATAAGGAATAATGTTATAAATAATAATTATTATATAAATAACTCCAAAAAATAATGAAATTAATAATCCTCTTTTTTCTTTTTTAGTTAAATAGTCTTCTGTCTCATCCATAAGTTCATAATGTCCTAGTCTTGGAACAACTATCTTCTCAGTAATACTAGAAATAATTAAAGCTAGTACAATTGACGCAATAATCATTACAAATATAAAAGAAAAAACCCCCATATTATAATCTTTCGTTAATAACGAAGCTGCCTGATTAGTATAAGCAATTACTGCAGTATCAATACTACTCATAAAAATATTAATACCACTTCCACACGCAATTGAAGCAAAAGCACAAATAATTCCGGCCTTTGGATGTCTCTTACCATACTTAAATAATAACGCCGATAAAGGTATCAAAATAATATATCCTAAATCTCCAGTAACGGAAGAAAGTATACAAACAAGCGATAACACAAAAGTAACAATTTTCTTGTTCGTATTTCTCGTTAGTACATAAAAAAGCGAATCTAGAAATCCCGTTTTATCCATTACTCCAATCCCCATTAACGTAATAATTAACATAGAAAGTGGAATAAATGATGCAAAATTTGATACTGCATTACTAAATATAATTTTTAATCCATGTAAACTAAATAAATTTTCACTTGATACTAATTCTCTAACATAAGTTCCGTTATTAGTAATTCTATTATAAGTAGTAGTTACATTAAATAAATTAAGCACACCACTTAAAACAACAATTATAAACATTAAAATACAAAATGAAATTATTGGATGTAACGCTAATTTACCTTTAATCTTTTTTATCCTCTTCATTAATAATTCTCCTTAATTTTTTTTCAAACTCCAGTCTATCCATCATTATTTCATGATTACAATTAACACATTTAATTTTTATATCCACACCTGTTCTTGTTATCTTCCACAAATTTGTTCCACAAGCATGGTCTTTCTTCATAATAACTAAATCATTAACTTTATATTTCATTAATTTTCATCCAAATCTATATTTAATAATTCAAATATTCTATTTAAATCTTCTTCTGTGTTAAATGGAATTACAATCTTACTATCTAGTACACTAACTCTTAATCCTAGCTTTTCCTTTAAAGCATTTTCATAAACACCATATTTATTTATTTTAATGCTTTGTCTAGTAATAGGTTTTCTCTTTGGAATAGATTCATCAGTACTACTAATAAGTTCTAATTCTCTAACCGAAATTTTTTCCTTAGCAACCTTATCAGCAAGTTCATTAATTACATTTTCATCATCAAACTTAGATAAAACTCTTGCATGTGAAGCACTTATCTCTTTATTATTGATTTTTTCCTTAACAGGAGTAGGTAAATTTAAAAGTCCTAATGCATTAGTAATATAAGAACGACTCTTACCAAATTTTTTAGCAACTTCATCTTGACTCATTCCAGTAGTTTCAATATATTTCTTAAACCCCTCAGCAAGTTCTAAAGGAGATAAATCTTCTCTTTGAATATTTTCTAAAATAGCAATATCCATCATTTCTTGATCAGTAAAATCCTTAACAACAGCTGGAATAGTTTCCAAACCTGCAATTCTACTTGCTTTTGTTCTTCTTTCACCTGCCACTAATTCATAACCTTTAATACTTTTTTTAACAATAATCGGTTCTACAACACCATGTATTTTAATTGACTCAGCAAGTTCATTTAAAGCATCTTCATTAAAATATGTTCTAGGTTGATATGGATTGCTCCTAATTTCTGATAAATTAATTTGTTTAATTTCATTATTGTTATTCGCATTATCAACTATATTTTGTTCAAATGCATCAATATCAACATTTTCACTACCAAATAATTGCTCTAATCCCTTACCTAAGGCTCTTCTCTTATTCTCCATCTCTTTCAATTACCTCCTTAGCTAAATTCATATATGCAAGTGCTGCCCTACTATTAGGTTCATATTCATTAATAGGCATTCCATGACTTGGTGCCTCAACTAATCTAATTAATCTAGGTATTATAGTATTAAAAGTTTTATCTTTAAAATATTTTCTAACCTCTTCAACTACTTCATATCCTAAATTAGTTCTTGAATCTAAAAGCGTTAAAAGAACACCCTCAATTTTTAAATTTGGATTTAACCTTGTTTGTGTCATAATAATTGTATTTAATAATTGACTAATTCCCTCAAGCGCAAAAAACTCACATTGAACCGGGATAATAACAGAATCACTAGCAACAAGTGCGTTAGTTGTAAGTACTCCTAGTGAAGGAGGACAATCAATAATAATATAATCATAATTATCTTTTACTTCACTTAAAGAATTTCTAAGCTGTTCATTCTTTTTAAATTCAGAATCATTATGACCTTTTTCTAATAATTCATAGTCAATACCAGCTAAATTTATAGTAGCTGGAATTATAGAAAGTAAATCAAAACTTGTTTTCTTAATTACCTTTCTAATTGGACTATCACCATTAAGAACATCATAAATACTAGCTTTAATTTCTCCCTTATTTACACCTAGCCCAGTAGTCGTATTACCTTGAGGATCCAAATCGATAATTAATGTTTTTTTGCCTAATTTTCCTAATGAAGCAGCTAAATTAATACTAGTAGTAGTTTTACCAACACCACCCTTTTGATTAACTAATGAAATAACTTTTGTCATATTACCACTCTTTTTCTATCACTTTTTATTTTATCATATATAAACAAACTTGTGTAAAAAAACTGTTCTTAAAACCCAAAAAAGAACATTACTTTTCAGTTTTGTCCTTTTTCTTTTTAGTTTTAGTTATTTTTTCTTCTTTTGTGTCTATAACTTCTTGATCATCTTTTGGTAAATGACCATTAGCAACTAAATAGTCTATTTCCTCTTTTGTTAAAGTTTCTTGTTCTAATAAACTTTCTGCAATAAGTTTTAATAAATCCATATTTTCTTTAATTATTTTAGTTGCTTTAGCATGACATTCATCTATAATTTTACGCATTTCCATATCAATCTCATTAGCAACTTCATTAGAGAAATTATGTGATTTATTATAATCTCTACCTAAGAATACACTACCTTCTTGTTGTTCGAATTGCAATGGTCCTAAATCACTCATACCATACTCAGTAACCATTGCTCTAGCAATTTTAGTAGCCTTTTCAAAGTCATTATGTGCTCCAGTAGTAACTTCACCAAAAACTAATTCTTCAGCAGTTCTACCACCAAGTAAACCAGTTATTTCTTCTAATAAATCAGTTTTAGTTGAACAAATCTTTTCTTCACTCGGAATCATCATGTTATATCCACCAGCTGCGCCTCTAGGAATAATTGTAACCTTTTGAACCACATTAGCATGTTCTAATTTAAGTCCAATAACAGCATGTCCAGCCTCATGATAAGAAACAAGTTTTTTATCATTTTCACTATATTTTCTAGAAACTTTTGCAGGTCCCATTAAAACTCTATCAGATGCTTCATCTATTTCAGCCATTCCAATAGATGGTAAATTTCTTCTAACAGCAAGTAAAGCTGCCTCATTAAGTAAGTTTTCTAAATCTGCCCCACTAAATCCAGGCGTTCTCTTAGAAATATTTTCTAAATTAACATCATCACCAAATACTTTATTTTTAGCATGAACATTTAATATAGCAAGTCTTTCCTTTTGGTCAGGTAAACTAACAGTAACTTGTCTATCAAATCTTCCTGGTCTTAAAAGTGCCGGATCTAAAACATCAGGTCTATTAGTAGCAGCTATAATAATAATACCTTCATTAGCGCCAAATCCATCCATTTCAGTTAATAACTGATTTAATGTTTGTTCTCTCTCATCATGTCCACCGCCTAAACCAGTACCTCTTTGACGACCAACTGCATCTATTTCATCAATAAATATTAAACATGGAGCTGTTTGCTTAGCTTGTTTAAACATATCTCTAACACGAGATGCACCAACACCAACAAATAATTCTACAAAATCAGAACCACTTATATAATAAAATGGTACGTTTGCCTCACCAGCAACAGCTTTAGCAAGTAAAGTTTTACCAGTTCCCGGAGGACCTACAAGTAATACACCTTTAGGAATTCTAGCACCCATTCTTTGGAATTTCTTTGGATTCTTTAAAAAATCAATTAACTCAGCAACTTCTTCTTTTTCTTCAGTTAAACCAGCAACATCACTAAAATGTGCTTTAGCTTCTTCACTTAATTTTGCCTTACTTCTGCCAAAATCCATACTATTATTATTAGATTTTCCTAATTTAGAAAATAACCATAACATAGCTCCAATTAACATAAAAGTTGGAACAACATTTAAAACAATAGCAAGAACATTATTATTTTCTGGATTTTCACCAGTAATAAGAGTTATACCATCACTTTCAACATACTCCATAACTTTATTAACAACAGTATCTGATAATGGTGCATTAACCTTAAATGATTCTTTACTACCATATTCTTTAAGCGAACCAGTAATATAATATACACCAGCTCCACTCTTAGCAGTTATTTCTAAATCTTTAACATCCTTCTTATCTAATTCAGAAATAAATTGATCATAAGTAAGCACATTAACTTTATATTGTGATAATTCATAGAATGACATAATTCCAACAATTATTAATAACAATACAAAATATGGCATACTTTGTTTAACATAATTATTATTCTTTTTCATTAATACTCTCCTTTTTTATGTACTTGATTATTATATCATAATCTTCATTAATTTGCCTATCAAATTTACTCTTTTTAACACCAGGTATCCACAAAATTTTATTATTATCATCACATACGATTGGATATCTATCCCTATCAAGCCTATTAATCTTAGCCTCACTTAAAATTTCACCTACTTTTTTAGTTCCATTTTTAAGTTCTATTTTATCTCCGTTAGTCCTATTTCTAACATGAATAGGTAGTTTTATATCTTTAAAACTAAGCCTAATAAGATAATTACTCTTAACTATATCAGTAGTATTAACCTTTATTATTTTCCCTAATTCTAAATTAATTTCATTATCTAATTCATAATCATAATTATTAATATCCTCTTTATCTTTAATTTCAATTTTGTTATAAAACTTATAAGCAACTTTATTTTCCGGCAAATTTACTACCTTATTAGCTTTATCACTATAAATAAGATTCATTACTAAACTAACATGTTTATCATTTATCCTACTTATATCATCTTTATATACTTCAAACAATACTTTTTGTATTAATAGTTTAACTATAAACTCAGGTAAATTTACTACCTCATTTATATCTAAATACTTCTTTCCATCATAAAGTACGCTCTTATAACCAATTACCTCCTCATCAACATAATTATAATAATCAATTATATTATTACTAAACTTTATGAATTTTTTATGAATTTTTGGATTAATCTCTTTAAACTCAGGAAGTATCTTATGTCTATAAATATTTCTTGTATGAACAAGTTCTAAATTAGTTTTATCAATTGCATATGGAATATTATTTATTTTATTATATTTTTCAATATCATCTTTAGTAACAAATATTAAAGGTCTAACTAAATTATATTTATCAGTTTTAGTAAAAACATTAAATCCAGCATACCCTTTAAAAGAAGAACCTCTACTAATTCTCATAAGAACAGTCTCAACTAAATCATCACCATGATGTGCTGTAAACAAATAATCAGCATCATATTTTCTTACAATTTTCTCAAAAAAATTATATCTTTTAATTCTAGCAATATTCTCAATATTGCCTTTAGGATAATCATCAATAACATACCCTTCAAAAATTAAACTATTCTCGTTACAATATTTTTCTAATAATTCATATTCCAAATCAGATTCACATCTTAACTTGTGGTTTACATGAGCAACTATCACATTAATATCTAATTTTTTCAAAATACCCAATAAGCACATTGAATCAGGGCCATATGAACAAGCAAGTACTACTTTAGAATTAATATTTAAATTTTTAATATAATTAATAACCTCTTCCATAACGCCTCCAATTCAATATGTAGTTTATCTTAAATACCAAAATTTGTAAAGCACTAATAAATTGTTATAAAAACGGTTATCCGTGCATAATTAAGGCCTAAATTAAGTAAAATACAAATAAAGAAGTAAGGAGAAACGAAAAAATGAAATTTAAAGAAGCTGTAAGCAAAAGAGTAATAGGAATATGTGAAGAAAGAGGTATTACACCAAATAGATTATCTGAGATGTCAACAGTTCCATCTTCAACATTAAGAGATTTAATTAATTGTCATATCAATAATCCAAGTTCATATGTAATATATCAAATATGTAAAGCCTTAAATATTTCTTTAGAAGAATTCTTTAATAATGAATTATTTGACTTTAACAATATAGAAGACTAAAAGATATTAGCAAAATATCTTTTTTATTTTTTTAAATTTATCCAAACAAAAACCTCATAAACACTAGTTTACAAGGTTTAAAAGAAACATATTTCCTATCTCTTACTAAATTGAGGAGCTCTTCTGGCCTTTTTAAGACCATATTTTTTACGTTCTTTAACTCTTGGATCACGAGTTAAGAATCCCTTAGCTCTTAATACTTTATTATAAGCATCATCTCTAGTTTGATCAGAATCCTTATCATATTCTTTTAAAGCTTTAGCAATAGCAAGTCTAATTGCACCAGCTTGTCCAGAGAATCCACCACCATTAACTTTAACAGCAATATCAAAAGTATTTTCATTATTAGTTAAAACTAAAGGTTGTTTTACATCAAGAACTAAAGTTCCATAAGGCATATATTCATTAATATCTTTTCCATTAACTGTAATTTTACCTTTACCAGCAGTCATTCTAATTTGAGCAACTGATCTTTTTCTTCTACCTGTAGCAGTAATTTCTTTCATCATTAATCCTCCTAATCAATAGTTATAGTTGTAGGTTTTTGAGCAGCATGATTATGTTCACTACCAACATACACAAATAACTTACGGTACATATCTCTACCTAATGGTCCATTAGGAAGCATACCCTTAACAGCTCTTTCTACCATTTCAACTGGATATTTTTCAATCATAGTCTTAGCGTTTCTTTCTCTAAGTCCTCCTGGGAATCCAGAATGATTGTAATACATCTTATCATTTAATTTATTACCAGTTAATTTAACCTCTCCAGCATTAATAATGATAACATAGTCTCCACAATCAATATGAGGAGTAAAAGTAGGTTTATTCTTTCCTCTTAAGATATGAGCAGCTTTAGTAGCAACTCTACCTAAAGGTTTACCAGCAGCATCAATAACATACCACTTACGGTCAACAGTTTCTTTTGTTTGCATAAATGTTTTCATATTTCTTAATTCCTTCCTTTATCAATTACCTTAATTATCACCCACATAAAAATCAGTAACCAATAAAAATGTACCAATTTGAATTATATGAAATCCCTAATTAAAAGTCAAGCCAAAAAAGTTCTATTTTTCGGATTTATCAAAATTTCCATCCAAAAAAAGACTATAAATAGCCTTCCACATCATTAATTATGTCCAAAGCATTTAACTTATAAAGCATTTTATCATAATTTAAAGCCTCTTCCATATATGTTTGTTCTTGTTTATTATCCCTATTAAGATAAACATTTAAATATTTCGCATTACTACTTGTTATAATTCCAGTACTTTCTAATCTTTTAATAATATGTTTATAACTTACCCTATAAACTTTACTAAAAATATCAATTTCCTCAAAACTAATTTTCTTTCGAGATTCACCAAACTCACGAATTAAAGCTTTAGCTGGAATTAAAAGAGATAAAGCAAAAACATCAGTTAATTTAGATTTATCCTTCTCATTAGAAATAATTAATAACTCACCTAAAAACTTTGCAACATTAAATCTTTGAGCATAACCATTATTTTCCTTTGGAACAATTATAACTGGAACATTATTAATAGTCTCATAAAACCCAACAAAGCCAGATGTAACACTATCTTTATTCAAAGTCATAACAACAATATCATGTTCTTCAAGTAAATAAATCAAATTATAAATTGGATCATTAATAGGAAGTTGAAAAAATATTCTTAATTTAGTAGCTAAACTTTCTGCCTCATTAACCGTATTAATAATATGTACCCCAAATTTATTAACTAACTTTATATTTGATTTATCCAGTAACTCAAAATAATTATCAACCTTACTTTGAATTAATGACTTTATCTTATCACTTTTAGCATCACTTGTTCCAACAGCTAGTTTCAAATTAGTAAATTTAATTTTAAAAGAATTATCCACTTTTAAAATATCATCTAAACTAACCCCATACACATCAGCAAGTTTATTTAATTTATCTAAAGAATGATTTACTTTATTTCTTTCATACTTTAATAATCCCGGAGCAGATAACCCCACTTTACTACCAGCCTCAGTTAATGATAATTTACATCTTAATCTAAATAATTTTAAATTATCTCCTATACTTTTCATATAACACCTGTTAATATCTTTCTAATTAAATTCTAGCAAATTAACTAAAAAAAATCAAATTAATTTTTTTTAAGATTTTTAATTTACATAACAAATATATTGTATTTTAATAAAAGATTTATTTTCGTATCTTTTAAATTACACTGGCTTTAACAAAAATATTAATGATATTTTATTATTTTTAAAGCAAAATAAAATTATATTTGAAAAAGATAATATTTTATACATATCTCTTAATGATAATCAAGAAAAAGAATTAATTAAAGAATTAAGATCATCTAATATTAAAGATTATACTAAATTAATTGATTTTATAAAAAATACTAAAATGGTAAATATAAATAATTTTGTTTTAAAAATAATTAAATTAACAGATATTCAAACTAAAATACACCATATAATAGATGAATTAATCAAAAAAGATATTATTTATGAAGCAGAAAATGAATATATAAATTTATTTAATAATCAAATAATTGAGTACCACTAAAGACATTAATTACTCGAAACTTCTTAACTGAATTAATTAAGAATGTTAAAGAATATTACACTAATCAAAAAGAATCAAATAAATCAGAATTAACCAAAATTATAAATAAGATTTCCCCACCAAATTCAATATCAGCAGATAATTTAATATCTATTCTTGAAGATGAAGGAATTATTATCGAATTAGATGGTATTTATAAGTTAATGCCAACTGATTATCACATTGGAAAAATTCAAAGTAGTGCCAAAGAAAATCCCTATTTAGTTCTTGATGATGGAACAAATTTGATGCTAAACAAAGAAACAATAAACGGCGCACTACCAAATGATGAAGTAATATATTATCTAAACACAAATAAAAAACCAAAAGAAGGAAAAGTAATTAAAATAATTGAAAGAACATCATCTCCCGTTCTTTGTGAAGTAAAAGAAAAAGAGGGTAAAAAAATATTAGTTCCACATAATGTTAAAGGTGTATTAAACTTACGAGTAAATAAGAATGAACTTAAAAATTTATTAAATGGAGATTATATATTAGTTAAACCAGATAAAGAAAAAATAAACGATGGCTTTAACTGTCATCTAGTTAGTGATAGAATCATATTAACAGATACTAACTTAAGTCCAGCCCTAGCTTTAATTGCAATTGAACATGAATGTAATCCTGACTACTGTGAAGAAGTATATGAAGAAATCAAAAATATTCCTGATGAAGTATCTAATAGTGATATTGAGGCTAGAAAAAATCACGATTTTAGAAATAAAACAATATTTACAATTGATGGAATATCTACAAAAGATATGGATGATGCCGTTGGAATTGAAATTCTTCCAAATGGAAATTATCAAATCACTGTAAGTATTGCCGAACCAAATCATTATGTAAAAAAAGGCACTGCAATTTATAATGAAGCAGTTCAAAGAGATTTTACCCTTTATATGCTTAACACCGCAATACATATGTTTCATCCAAAACTTGCAAACGGAATATGTTCACTTAATGAAAAAGTAGATAGATTAACTAAAACTGCAATTATTGAAATAGACCAAGAAGGAAATATTGTAAATTCCAAAGTATGCAAATCAGTTATTAATTCTAAAAAGAAAATGACATACGACGATGTCAATAGTATATTAGAAAACCAAGTAGTTCCTGAAGGATATGAGCCATTTGTTAAAGATATAACTCCAATGAAAGAAATTACAGATAAAATATGGGACAAAAAGGAAAAAGAAGGCTTACTAGAACTTAATGCTATTAAACATGAGGTAAATATTGATAGTAATAATAATGTAACATTAGTTGAAGAAGAACGTGGGCCAGCCCAAAAAATGATTGAAATACTAATGATACTTGCAAACACTGAAATAGGAACACTTCTAAAAAATTCACCAATGCCTGGAATATATCGTGTTCACGAAGAAAGTGATAAACAAAAAATTTACGCATTATGTAGTCTATTAGAAGATTTAGGAATACATATTGATAAAAAAGAAATCGAAAAAGATCCAAGAATCGTAAAAAAAATAATTAAAGAAGCTCAAAAATTTAATAATTCTCAAGTTGATTTAATTTGCAATCTAATACTTCAAACATTTAAACGAGCTAAATATACAACAACAGAAGGAATGCATTGGGCACTAGATTTACCAATTTATACACACTTTACCAGTCCAATTAGAAGAATAGCAGATTTTAAAGTTCACGAATGCTTAGATGATCTATTTGAACTATACGATACAGATGAATTAATAATAAGAGTTAATTACAAACCAGTAAAATACGAAACAAATATTCCTAAAAAAGAATATGCTTTAAAGAAAATGGAAATTGATGAAATTGCCAGAGAAGCAACACGTAAAGAAAGATTATATGATCAAGCTGAAAATGAAGCCGCTAAATTAATCTTATTAGACTCTTTAAAAGAACAAATTGGAACCAGCTATAATGCCACAATTCAAATGATCTTAGGAGACCACCTAGTAATTAAAACTGAAGAAGGGATTGAAGGTATTATTTACTTTAATAACATAAATGGAGATACATTTGATTTAATTTCTAAAACTAAAAAACGTTTCTTAAGAGGACGCTACACTGGTGAAACATATAAAATTGGAAACGAAGTAAATATCACAATGATTAACATAGATGAATTCTCAGGTGATATTGAATTTAACTTAAATTATAAACGAAAGAATCTTGCATCAAGAGGAAAAGTATTAACTCAAAAACCAAATAAAAAATAACCTATGAACTAAATCATAGATTATTTTTTTATTCATTAATGTTTAAATTATGTCCCCTAATATAAGAAATAAATTTATTTTTGAAATTAGCAAGTTCATCATTACTTAAAGTATGACCTTTAGATCCAACTACATAACTAATAGTTATGTTTTTATTTTCTCCATTATCATAAATATCTTTTAAGCTTCTCTTTACAATTAAATCATCACTAAATCTATCAAGTATTTCTTCAACATCATTATATAAAGTATTATTTTTTACAGTAATAGTGTAATCAAGATTTACACTTGGATACTTACTTACATCTTCATAAATATATTGTTTATCATCAATTTCTTCAAATAAATCAAAATCTATATCAGCACAAACATAAGTCTTTTTCTTACCAATCTCTTTAGCAATATTCTTATTAAATACACTAATCTTTCCAACTACAACATTATTAACAATAACATCTAAAGTTAAATCTTTAATATAATATTCTCTATTCAAGCCAAGTTCGAATTTAACATCTACATTTTTAATAGATTTAAATAAATACTTAACAATATCTTTTAACTGATAATAAAGATTAGCCTCTTCATTCATACTATCACATAATAATATATTTAAATGTCTCTTAGATTTATTATCATCAATAATAGTACCAATCTCAAATATTCCAAATTTATCATAATTATTTGAATTATTAACACTTGCTTCTAATAAGCTTAAATTTAAATCATTTCTTAAAATATTATCATCATTTTTACCTAATAATTTAACATTTTGAACATCAACATTTATTTTCTTTAAGAATGAAGTCTTATTCCATAAATAAGAATGAATCTCATGCAAATTATATTTAGTAGCAAGTAAATACTTAAGTTTATATTCTAAATCATAAGTTTTTTCTGGATTACCAAAACTCATAGCCATCTTAAGTGGAACATGTTCAAAATTTTCATATCCATACATTCTTGATATTTCTTCAATTACATCAGCAGCAATTGTTATATCTTTTGTTGATCTAAATGTTGGAACAGTTATTTTAAACTCATTAGGTGTATTTTTAACAATAAAATCTAAAGATTGTAAAATATTTATAACAAATTCATCACTAATATTAAATCCCATATATTTATATAAATAATTTTTATCTAGTATAATCTCATTTTCTTTTTGAATTGTAGGATATACATCAGTAATACAAGAGCCATATTCCGCATCCGGATTTTCATCAAATAGCAACTTAATAAATCTTCTAGCTGCTGTAATTGCCATATTTGGATCTAAACTCTTTTCATATCTTGCACTTGCTTCAGTTCTAAGACCCAATCTAACAGCAGTTTTTCTAACAGTAGATGCCTCAAATGTAGCAGACTCTAACACGATTGAATCAGTATCTTCTAATATTTCACTATCTTGTCCACCCATTACTCCGGCAATCGCAAAATATTCACCATCATTCTTAATCATTAAATCATCTTTAGTAAGTTTTCTTTGAACTCCGTCTAAAGTTGTATAAGTATCAAAATCATTAGCAAGTCCTACTTCAATATCTTTAACAACTCTTGAATCAAAAGCATGCATAGGTTGACCAAGTTCAAGCATTACATAATTAGTTAAATCAACTAATAAATTAATAGAACGCATACCAGCATAGTATAAAAATATTTGCATCCACATTGGTGTTTTATTATTAGTAATATTTTCTATTTTAGTACCAACATATCTATAACATAATTTCGGATTATCTATTTTAATATTTAAAGGTTTTTTATCAACAATAGTTCTATCAAGTTCTAAAGGTAATAAATCATGTCCAGTAATAGCAGCTATCTCTCTAGCAATACCATAATGTCCCCATAAATCAGGTCTATGTGTTAAAGATTTATTATCAATCTCAACAATTATATCTTCAATTGGAAATAATTTTTTAATATCTACACCTACTGGAGTATTTTCCGGAAATTCAATAATACCAGAGTGATCATCAGAAATACCTATTTCTTTTCCACTACACATCATACCATAAGACATTATACCAACTAAAGGTCTAGGTTCAATAGTAATACCACCAATATGACCACCTACTTTAATACAAGCACCTATCATTCCAACTCTAACATTTGGAGCACCACAAACAATTTGTAATACTTCATCTCCAACATCAACAGTTAAAACATGTAATTTTTTAGATTCTGGATGATTAACACAAGTAAGAATCTTACCAGGAACAATTCCATCAATATCTTTTCCAACCTCAGTTACACCTTCAACCTCAGCAGTTCTAATCGTAAACTTATTCCATACATCTTTAAAATCAATCGAACTACTATCTTTAATATGTTTTTTTAATATATTACAAGAAATTTTCACTATTAAACACCTACTTTACATTAAATTTTTCTAAGTATCTTAAATCACCTGAATTTAAAACTCTTATATCACCAATTTTATACTTCATCATTGCAAGTCTAGTTAAACCAAGTCCAAACGCAAAACCTGAATATTTTGTACTATCAATTCCGCCTTCTTTTAATACATTTGGATGAATCATACCACAAGGGCATAACTCAAGCCATCCTGAATTCTTACAAGTAGGACAACCTTTACCATCACAAATAGTACATGAACAATCAAGTTCAAATCCCGGCTCCGTAAATGGGAAATAACCCGGTCTTAATCTAACCTTAACATCCTTTTTAAATACTTCTTTAAGCATACCTTCCATAGTATAAATTAAATTAGGTATTGAAATATTTTCATCAATAACCATTCCTTCTAATTGGAAGAAAGTATTCTCATGACAAGCATCTAAATCTTCATTTCTAAAGCATCTTCCTGGTACACATACCTTTAAAGGTGCTCCATATTTTTTCATACCTCTTACTTGTACCGCACTAGTTTGAGTTCTAAGAAGCATACCATTATCTAAATAATAAGTATCTTGCATGTCCCTTGCTGGATGAGTCTTAGGAATATTTAAAGCCTCAAAGTTATAATACTCACTATCCATTTCCGGACCAGCCATAACCATAAATCCCATATTTTTTAAAATATCAGTAACTTCTCTACCAATAATTGTAACAGGATGTAAAGATCCATAAGTAACATCTCTATTAATAGTTGGATCAAACTTATCACTATCACCATTTAAAGCATTATCTAAACTATTACTAAATAACTCTTCTAATTGTTTCTTTACTTTATTAAATAATGGCCCAAATTCTTTCTTTTCTTCTAAAGACATATCTTTAATACCAGCCATATACTCACTAAGTTCACTTTTCTTACCTAAAAATAAAGACTTAATATTTAAATAATCAGCCTCAGTTTTAATTCCTTTAGCTTTTTCTTCCGCATCCTTGACAAGTAAATCTAATTTTTCCTTCATAACTTTTCCCTCCAAAATAAAAAGTCCACTAATCTAAGGGTGCAAATTACTGCACGGTACCACCTTAGTTTATGAACTTTATTCATACACTTTAATAGGTTAACGCCCTAAACGATTAACGCTCCTATACTGAAATTCATTAATTACTTTTATTTATAGATAATCTCAGCTATTATATCTACTCTCTTTAAATCCATAATTAACTACTTATATATACTCATCGCATTACAAAAACTATTCTATCATTTAAAATTTTATATTTCAAGAACTTTTATTTAATTACTCTCCACTTACTATGAATAATTAGTAAAAATGTCTCTAATTTTAAAAGTAATAATTAGTGAAAATGTCCCTATTATTTGTACATTAAT
>CAKOIE010000028.1 GCA_934086395.1 uncultured Bacilli bacterium
CTTCATCCATAAGTTATCATCTCCTTATTTATTTTACACCTTTTTTATTTTTTAAACAATATGGTCTAACATAGACATGTTATGTTGGTTTTTTCGCAAATAAGATGTAAATGCGAAACTATTTTAACTTTACTTCTAACATATTAATTAAATCAATGCATTGAGATGGATCAATAATTAATCCTTTTACGGAGTTCATATCTATAACGATTGCGTGAATATCACAACTTGATAAATCAATATCTTTTAGACTAGTATTAAATATTTCTGTTTTAGATAAATTACATTTAAAAAATTCAGTGTTTTTTAGTTTTGTTTCGACAAAGGCACTTTCGCTTAGATTAGAATTATTAAATTCGATATTATCTAATCTTGTTCCAGAATAGTTGGTATATTTTAAATTGCAATTATTAAAAGTAATATCTTTTAAACTAGCTTCAATAAATGTAGTTCCGATTAAATTGCAATTTATAAAATTCGTACGATGTATTACATTACTGTCTAAATTTAAATTGGCAAGATTACAGTTTTCAAATATTGAATCATATATTTCAATATTTTCTATTTTTATATTAGTAAAATCAATATTTTTAAAGTGGCAACTATTTATTTCAATATCTTTTAATAATATTTTTTGATTCAGATTGTTTTCATATAGTCCATTATTTAAATCATTTGTAAGTATTGAAGTTAATAAGTCCTTTGATTCTAAATATTTAATAATTGGTTTCTTAATTTTCATGATTCCTCTTAAATTTACTTTTTATTTCTATTATTCCACAATATTTATCAACTAATGTTAATAGCAAACCTTCTTTAGAACTTGGCGGAATTGGGGTTACTGGAAACATATGTCTTTTAATTATATTTTGTTCTTTTTGGGTTAAATCAAATAATTTACAAGCATTTTGACAGGCTGTATTTCCATGGGTAAAGGCGTGAAAGCCTTTTCGATTATTTTCTCTTTTACGCCAGTCATATAAAAATAAATCATGAAGCATAGCTGCTCTAGTTACAGATATATAATCCCAATGAAGGAATTTTGCTATTAAATAGCAATAATAGGCTGCTACTAAACAATGTTCATAACAATTCGTATTAAAATGTTGGCGATAATTTTTCATTTTTTTAACTGTATCATTATTAATTATATCTTTTATTATATTTTCAAATTCTTCATTTTTGCTTTTCATTTAAATATCACTAAAATATTATAACATAGATGAAATTAAATATTTAGATTTTTATTAGGAAAAACTTTATAATGCCTTATTTTTTAGTTGTTATTAATATAATAAAAAAATAGAACCCAAATTATGATTGAGTTCTAGAATAAAGGAGCAAAGAATCTTAAAATAGATTGCCATAATAGTCTAAATATATTGTAGTTTGTTTCTTTTTTTGTTAATAAATGAGATTCTGATAAGATATTATTAACATCTTCTAGGATATCTTCTATTTCTTTTACATCTTCTAAATATATACCATTTTCAAAGTGAAGATAAAGACTACGATAGTCTAAATTAATTGTTCCAACAGTTGCCTTATTATCATCACTGACAAATATTTTACTATGGATAAATCCAGGAGTATAGGTATAAACTTTAACACCAGCATCTACTAGATTTTTAACATATGAGTTGGTTAGTTCATAAACAATCTTTTTATCAGGTACACCAGGAATTATTATTCTTACGTCAACTCCTCTTTTTACTGCTAAAAGTATTGAGTTAATCATATCTCCATCTATTATTAAGTACGGAGTTACAATATAAAGATAGTTTTGAGATTTATTAATAATATTAAGGTAAACATCTTCTCCTTCTCTAATGTTACTAATAGGGCTTGATGCATACGCGGATAAATATCCATTTGGTTTAATTTTTTTATTTTCTACTTTTTTAAATAATAAATAATCATTATCTTCTTTCTTATATGAATTCCAAAGGGTTAAAAACATTATAGTTAAACTCCAAACGGATTCTCCTTCTAGCTTGATGGCATTATCTTTCCAATATCCATATTTTGTTTTTTTATTTATATATTCATCAGATAAGTTTAAACCACCTGTATAAGCTATATGTCCGTCTATAACAGTTATTTTACGATGATCTCTATTATTCATAAAGATCCCATTAAACATCTTCACTTTATTAAAAGGGATACATTTTATATCTAATGATTCTAAATATTTTTGATAATTTTCTGGTAATAACGCTATACATCCCATATCATCATACATTACACGAACTTCTATGCCTTGTCTTGCTTTTTCTTTAAGTATGTTTAATATTTGAAGCCACATGGTTCCTTCATTGGAAATTATAAAATATTCTAAAAAGATGTATTCTTTGGCGTTTTTTAGGTCTTCTAAGTAATTTGAAAAAAATTCTTCTCCACTCTTATAATAATTTACTAGATTATTTTTTGAAACAGGAAATTTTAAATAATTATTTAAGTATTTTAAAATATCTTTTCCTTTATCATTTATTTCTTTATTGATTTGATTATCTATTTGATAGTATTTTTGAGATTCTTTAGTTTCTCTTGTAATTTTTTTTAGTAATTTACTTTTATGAACACTGTGATTTATAATTATATATATAAATGTACCGGTTATTGGTAGTAATAAAATAAGTATTATCCATGGTAAGTCATTTACTAGGCTTTTACTGTTTTTAAGAATGTTTGATACTATTAAAAATGATAATATAGTAACTAATATTTTAATAATATAGTATTCATTATAGAAATACATCATTAATTTATAACTAATTATAAATTCAAGTAATATGCTTAGAACTATAAAAATTGTTCTTTCAATTATTTTTTTCATGTTATCACATCCATTTTTTATTTATATTATAAGTATAGCATTTTCTATTTTTCTTTTGAATAGAAATTTTACATTTTATTTACAATTATAGATATTTAAAGTTTATTAAATTTAATTTATTTATTATAATTGATTTAGGATATGTCTTATTAGAAAGGTGAATTGTTAGTTATGGGTGCTAATGTTACAGTATCGACTGATGCTCTTGAAAATAGTGCTAATTATATTAAAAATATTTGCGATAATAATAAAGATTTATGCAATAATATTAAAAATGTGAATAGTGATAAATGTGTTTCTTTAAACAATTTTAAAAAATCACTTTGTACAAAATATAACATTTTTGAAGAACATTCAGATATCATTAATACAAAATTAAATGAATGTGCTGAAAATTTAATAGAAATTGATAGTCTTATAGGAAGTCATGTAAATGTTCCTCTTGATGGAGTAGATAATTATAATTTCTTAGAGTTTGATAGTGTTGTTGCTTTATCAGAAAATAGTTCGTTTTCTTTGGATCAACTTAGTTCTAAAAATTTTAGTAATTTAAATATTAGTGCTGGTACACATTTATTAGAGTATACTCTAAGTGATGGTAATACGGTAAGATATGTTGTCCGTGTTCCTGAAGGAGCCACTGAAAATATGCCGGCTATTTTCTGGTTACACGGGGTTGGTGAACTTGCTCAAGCCGAAAGAATTGAAGGCATGGGTGTAGTTAAAGCTGCTAATGATTTAGGTGAAAATAGGTTTATTATTATTCAACCATCAACTAATTATCTTTTTAGTAATTCTGGTAATCAAGGAATTGATAAGATTGATAAGTTTATCGATGAAATTGCAAATGTTTATAAGTTTGATAGAGATAGAGTAATATTGACTGGCCATAGTATGGGTGGTGGTGGTACGTGGTACTTAGGTAATAAGTGTCCCGAAAAGTTCGCTGCTATTGCACCTGTATCCTGTGGAACTGGTGATCTGGGTTTTGAAATTAATTTAGATAATTTAAAAAATAGTAATATTCCAATATATGTTGCAACGGGTGGAAATGAGAATGGTACTTATAATAACAATCAGGCAGTTCTTGATAAATGTAAAGAAATTAATCCGAACAGAGATGTTAGTATTCGAAGTGTTATGGGAGCAAATCATGGATTAATGAATTATGCTGGATATACTCAAGAATTTTTTGATTGGTGTTTTAAACAAAAAAGAAAAAATAACGCTTAAAATTTGCGTTATTTTTGTATGTTATTTTTTTAGATAGTTTTTACCTTCTATTATTCTAGCTACTATTAAAGAAGAGCAAGAGTCTCCAACAACATTTAAAACAGTTGCAGGTGCATCAATAATTGTAGCGATAATTGAAAGAATTGGTAAGGCAGCCGGTGGAAATCCAAGGATTTGTAAAATAAACATTTCAGATATAGTTCCTCCACCAATTGGAACAGCGGTTATAAGTAGTGTTGAAAGCAAAGATACTCCTAAAATAGTTAAAATGTGTATATCTTTACCAAATAAGTAAATTAGGAACATTATTTTGAATGCACTACCAACAACTGAGCCATCTTTATGAAAACTGGTTCCCATGGGAATTGTTGTTTCAGCAATATCACTAGGAACTCCCATTTCTTTAGTATATTTAATATTTATGGGGATAGTAGCCGCTGATGAACAGGTTGCTAAGGCTGTTGTTGAGGGTCCAATAATATTTTTCCAATAGGCTTTTAATCCTTTTTTGCCACTAACTAATAAAACGTAAGCACTATAAACAAATACATAGATAAATATGCAAACAAGAATATAAACTATAAATGTTTTAAGAAATCCAACGGCAATTACACTTCCATAACTACCGATAAGAGTTGCTATGAAACAACCTAAACCAATAGGCGCATAGTACATAATAATGTTTACGATGTTCATAACTATTTCATTAAGGTCTAATATTAGTTCACTTACCTTTTTACCTTTATCTTTACTTTTACGAATGGCAAAACCAAAAATAATTGAGAACACTAAAATAGCAATTATATTATCTTTACTTAATATTTTGTAAAAATCATTTACAGTTAATAAATTAGCAGTTTTTTTGCAATATGTTTACTTCTTCACTAATAACAGCATCTTGATTTAATAAATTAGTTAGATTGTTAATATCTTTAGAATCAATTAATTTGATTGTATAAGATGATACTACTCCTATTAAAGCAGCAATGATTGACATAACGGCAAATACGATAAGAATCGTTATCATAATTTTACCTAATCTTTTAGGATTTTCCATTTTAATTATTGATGATGTAATTGTTAAAAATATAAGCGGAACTATTACAACAAACATTAAGTTGAGGAAGATATCTCCTAAAGGGCTTAAAACACAAGCTTTTTCTTTAAAGATAAGGCCGGTGATGGTACCTATAATTATGCTTAATAATAAGATGATGGTACTTTTATAATTTTTCCATATTTTTTTCATTGTTTCCTCCTATTAAAATTATATAGTTTAATTTAAAAATAATTAATATTCATAATTATTCAATAAATTTAAAGTGTATTCATTAATTACTCACTTTGTGATATGATTTAGGTATGAAAAGAAAATATGTTAAATTAAATGATGGATATAGTCATTTGTCTTTGGGAAATGTAATTAACGTTATTAAGGAAGAAAGCAAGAATAAATCTTCAGCTATTCAAGGAGAAATTTTTTGTGCTATTTTTAGTACGGATTACGTTAATAATTCGACTGTTAATAATTATTGTATTGGTTCAAGGGGAATTGGGGATAATTATAAACAAATTTATATTAATTTAAGAAAAAATTTTGAGAAAGATAAAACTATTTTTAAGGAGATAATTTGTAATATTTTAACAATTGTAGAAGGAACTATTTATAGAGAAGACGATATTGATGTAATTAATCAAAATGGAGAGTTAAAAAATATCTGTTGTAAATTATATAATATTGCTAAAAATGATACTGGTGTTAATAATGATTGTGTATGCTTGTTTAGAAAATTATATAAAAATGAAAATTATTATGAGTTATTTGCTAATTTAGTTATTTATGCTATTCTTGAAAAGAAACAGCCTTTATATGAAGATGAAAAAATTAAGAATGTGGTAGAGACAATTCTAGAAAATACGGATATTTCGGTTAATGATTTACAAAATTTTTTAATACTTGAATTGAATGATGGAAGTAATTTTGATTTTTCTTTAGTTAATCTTGCTAATCAAGATAATCCTTATGCAAATTATGAACTTGGCAAAAAGGAATATAGAGGAGAATTTGAGGGAAAACCTAATTATGGTAAGGCTTTTAATTATTTTGAGAAAGCTGCATTAAAAAATCATCCTTCGGCATATTGGATGATGGGGAATATGGTTAAAAATGGCCTTATAGGAAATTATGAATATGATAAGGCTTTTGAGTATTTTGAAAAAGCTAAAAATTTGGGAAGTGTTGCAGCTATTAATTCTTTGGGAATAATGTATCAAAATGGGTATGGTGTTAAACAAGATGAGGATATGGCTTTTAGGTTATTTAAGGAGGCTGCCAGTAAGAATTATGCTTATGCTTTTAATAACCTAGCTAATTACTATAAAGGTAAAGATAGCGAAAAAGTTTTTGAATATTTTTATAAAAGTGCATCGTTAGGTGAAAGCTACGGATGTAAAGAATTAGGAATTATCTATTTGAATAGAAAGGATTATAAAAATGCCTTTGTTTATTTTAATAAGGCTTTGGATGCTTCGGTTAAGGAAAGAAATATTTGGGCTTATTATTATCTTGCAAAGTACTTTTATTTAACTGGTTCATTAGAAAATAAGATAGTTAAAAATGTAGATAAAGCAATTCAATATTTTAATTATTCTAGCATATTAATCGATTCTTTATGTGAATTATTATATATTTATTATTATAGATATGATTTAGAAAAAGTTTATTATTATAAAAGTTTAATAGAGAACCATGAACTCTATAATGATGAATATAAAAAAATAATTGAAGGTGTTTTAGATAAAATAAAAACTAAAAAGAGTTTGAATATTACTTTTTAGTTTTTTCTTTAAGTATTTTTATGCTTCTTGCTGTTTCTTTTATTATTAAACAAATAATTTGCATAATTATTTATTTCACATGTTAAATTTTGATTTATCATTTTATTTACTATTTTGCAAATTATTGATATTCTCGATTAATTATTGGATTAATCTTATTTTATTCACAAAATTATGCTTATAAAAATGTGTTTTATTTTATTGCTTGAATTGTACTTTACATTTGAATTAAAAATAATTAGCTTAAGTTCTTTTTTCTAATTGCTTAATTTTATATATCTTTTTATATTTAATGTATCTATTTTTGACATAGTATTTTCATAAACTATTGGTAGGTTTAAATCATATATTTCATTTAATAAAATTAATTGTGCTAAGATAATTAGATTATCTTTTGTCGCTAGTAAACTATCAAAATGTTCTTTAGTAATTAGGTTTTTTACTTGATATTCTCCAAGTTTTCCGGTTCCTCTAATTGGATAACTAGTATTTCTAAAAGTATCTATTATAACTTTTGGCAGTCCTGGCATTATTAATTTATTCTCATTAAATATTTGCATGTTATTATCTAATATAATTGTTCCTGTTCTTTTATAACGCTCATATATTGGTGTTCCTACTTTTGCAATACAGATGTAATGTTCTCCATTTGTTCCTTCACCGCCATTATGCCTTCCATAATATGTTGACGTTATGGCGCCATCGTTGAATATATTATTTAATTTTTCTATAGAGGATGATGTATGTGAAAAATAATTATTTGGTATTACATAATCATGTTCATTTAAACTTTCAAGATACGCATTTACTTCTTGTTCATTTATTCTTATTTTTTTTGCATCTAATATATTATCTATTTTGTACTTTGGAATATAGAATTCATTTTTAATTTTTGGTTCTGTTGTTTTAATATATTCTTTTGCCTCTTGAAATAGTCTTTTATCTATATCATTGTAATAGAAGTCATATGTTCCGTCGTCTTTATTTCCGATAAACCAATCTTCTCCTATATATCCTGATTTATATATATTATCTATTTCCTGATACTTTTTATTATTTTGAAGACAGTAATCATAATAGATAGAATTTATTTTTATTTTTAATAAATATTTATCTAAATCTTCAAATCTATTTACTTTTTCTCTTTCATATAAATAAATAGGTTCTACATCTTCTGTTACTAATTTATTACTATATTTTCCGTAAAGTATAACTTGATTTTTTGAATCTTTTAAATATAGTTCGTTTTTACAATTTGGTGTATATATTTTATCTGTTAACTCATTCAATTTTTGAAGGTTATCTATATAAATGTTTTTCACATCTATTGGATTCCTACCTATTAGCACAATTTTTATTCCGCCATTTTTCTCATTTCTTGTTTTTTGGATTATATCTTTTGCAGTTTTCAAATATATTTCATATATTATTTTTTCTATATCGGGTATATTTTCTATTTCTTCTGTTAATTCTATATTATCAAAACATAATACATCTCCGGTTCTCCATACCCAACTATAGGAAACTATTTTATTGTTTTTTTCTATTTTAAAGAAACGTCCATGTGGATTTATAGCTCCATGTTCAAGACAAGTTTTTGCTTTTCCATTTGGAGTTAAACAACTAGATACTTTTAAATTGTTTGGTAAAATATATTTCCCTATACCATTTGAGATAATTCTTTTATCATGCAGAGAAACAAGGCCAAAATCAAGTCCGTTGCTTTTATCATGATAATCTGGGATTGATGATTTTATTCTTTTTCGGTATTCTTCATATAATTTTATTCCATTAAGTTTTTCTATGAATGGGTCTCCTTTAGCAACATAATTTAGTAATTCTAGATTTTCTTCAATTTCAATATTATATGGAACTAGTAAATTTTTTATAGATTTTATTATTTTATTGATTTTTGTAAGAGTTGGTTTTTGATTATTTGATAGAATTTTTTCAAAGGCTAAAATATACGTTTCTAAAGAATATTCTTTTGATATTCCATCTTCTATATTTGATTCTACTATAAATTTTTTAAATGCATCAATGAAGGATTTTGGTTTATTTTTTATAATATCTACTATATTTTTCCAGGTGTTTACATTATAATTTATTAGTTTTTTTGTTGTATTAAAATCTAATAAATTCAGTGATATTATTATATAGTCATCTCCAACAATAATTGTTTTATCTTCTAGTTCATTTATCATACTTTTTATTTTTCTATATTGCTTGACGTTATAATTTTTTATGTCTTCAACAGTAACATTGCTTGTATTTTTTAATAAATCATCTGATTTATAATTATGCATTAAATTTTTTTTGTTATTTATTAGAAATATTCTATATACATTTTTTCTTTGTATACCTCTTCTAAATATTCTCTCTAAGTATTCTAAATCTTTACTTGTTAGTTTATCTTCATATTCTTTAAGAAACTCTTCTAAGAAAACTTTAAAACACATAAAAAATAACTTGTTTTTTTTATTATCTGTGTAACTTTCTTTTGATAAACTAGCTACAGCTGCTAGGAATTCAAAACTGTTGATTGAATCAATTTTATTTATTCTTATTGAATCTAGATTAATTTCATCAATTATAAAACTTAAAAATTTATTTTTAAATATGATTTCTGGTTTTTTATCATTTCTAGATATTTTCTTCTCACTTTTAAGAAGTTTTTTCATTAATTCTTTATTTTTAAATTTGGTTTCTAGTTCTTTGTCATATCTAAATGTTCTTGTCTCACTTATAAGAAGTTTTTCCATTAATTCTTTATTTTTAAGTACTTTGATCCATTCTGATTTTTTTAATATATTTGTTATTTTAACATTTTCAATTTTTGATGCATCTATTATTTCTATTATTTTATTAATTGAATTTATATTGTTATTTCTAATTTCTTTTTGTAGAAAGTAAAATAATTCATCTATCTCTAATTTTTCAAATACTGTATAATCATATTTTTCTATATTATTATAAGTAAACAACTTTATATCTTTTTCAAAATACTTATAGAAGACTTTTATTAAATTTGGATGAATATTTTCAATTGTAACTTTACAATTTTTTATATTATATTTGCTTGATAATATATCTTTCATTTCCTGAAAGTCAATAAATTCATCATTTAACATCGATGATGGAATGTAAATGGTTTTTTTAATTTCTTTTTGAATTTTTTTATAATTTTCCCTTATTATTTTTTCACATACATCTTTATTATCAAGTACCATACATAAGCTTACTAATTCTTGCCCTGTTATATTATCTTTATAAAGATAATATATTTTATTAAAATATATATCTAAAATATTTTTATCTTCTTCTAATTGTTTTTTTGTTTTTTTATAATTATTAAAAAATGGTGGCTTTCCATTATCTTTATAATTTATGTAACAAAAGATGTCTAATAAAATTTCTCTTATGTTATTTGATGATAATTTGGGTTGTTCTTTTATGATTCTTTCTAGTTTTTTTTCATATAATTCATTTGGTTTATCTTTCTCTGAATATAATATTGATAAATATTCTACTGTTGCCCAATCGTCTTCTTTTATTCTTTCATGCGTGATTTCACTATTCAACTAATTTCGCCCCCTTTTTTTAATTTTATTTTTTAATTTTTACTTTATTTTTTGAAGTTGTTTTTTTAATGACATCCCATAACTCATCACTTTCAAATATACCAATCTCTTCTAAATCTAATATGCTTTTAATACATTTTTCTAATTCATTTCTTTTTTCTATTAATACATCTTTTTTCTTTTTTAAAAGTAATTTTTCATTTAAATCCAATATTTTTTTTAATTCGCTATTAGTTAAATTATCATAATCTGGAATTTCTGTTTCTACACCAATTCTATTAAGCAGTCCAATTTGATTTTTTACATCAGTAATGATTTCTAATAGTTTTTGTTCTAAATCATTTAAAAGGTTTAAGAGTTCTTTCTTATCATTATTTTCTAGGTTTGATATTTGGATAATAAACTCGGCTGTATTATTTATTGTTAAATCTGTTTTTATTTTGTCGTTCAAGTCACTTACTATCTTATAATAATTTTCAATTAATTCATTCACTACTTTTTCTTCTTCAATAAATTCATATTCTTCTAATATATTTCTCAATTGTACCAATTTTTCTATGTTAGTTTTTTCTTTAAATTTATTTATTTCAATTTGAAATATTTTTCGTAATAATTCATTATATTTATTCCAAATATTCTCAAATTCATTTTCTTTATTTGTAAGTAATGATTTTTTTGTTAAAATAGCATTCAAATTATTTTTTAAAATAAAAATAGTATTTTTATTTTCTATTAAATATTTTAAATCTATTTTATCCATTATTTTTTCTAATTCTTTTATTACACTATTTTCTTGTTTTAAAATATCTTCCAATGTTAAATTACCAATTTCAAATCTATTTACTAATTCTTTTTCTTCTTTTACTAATCTATTAAACCATTCCTTATCTGTATTTTCTGCTTCTTTCTTATATAAGTAAAATGCCTCTTTCAAACCATGTCCATCATTATCCTGACAATCATAATCAAAGTTTGTTCCTAAAGCGTCTAGTATTGGTAAAACTCTTCCTAAATAAACTTCACTAGCCATTGCAGTGTGGATAATACTGTCTCCATCATTATCTTTTGTATTAACATTTAAATTATATTTTTTAGCTAGATTTATTAATTTTAAAATAAATTCTTCTGAATAAGAATAATCTTTTCCGCCATCCGTATACCCATATAATGCTAATTGTATAAAATTATATCCAGTCGTTTCTCCTACATAGTTTACATCGTGGCGATTTTCTAATAAAATTTTTATGAATTTTAAAACTTTTTCTTCGTCAAATTTATTTTGAACAGCAGCGTGCAGTAAGCTTCCATATTCATTTGTAATATTTTTTGAAAATATTCTTTGTATTTCAGCATAGTTAATTTTATTTATTGGTAACTCAAATAATTTTATGGTATTTTCATTTAACAAAGTTTGCATATAATCACCCTTTTTGCTCATTACTATAACATATTTAAAAATATAAATAAAGTCTCTTTTTTTAGTATGTAACTAGATATATTACGGTTCAGTCAAGGCATTAGAAAATAAGTAAGGTTTGCTCACTTTTTATTATGCTAAGATATTTAAACCTTCAAAACTTTTTGTTAAAGATTCTAATATATCTAAATTTTGTTTTTTATATGTTAGAATGCAACTTTTTATTATTAAATAATTATTTGCATCTTTCTTACTTCTAAATTTTCCTATCTATTGTTTGATCTTTCCACCTCTTTGTGATGATTCGACATTATTATTTGTTGATGGTACATTAAAATCTTTTAAAAATAATAATACTTTCTCTCTATCTCCACGTATTTTTGAATTCATTTTTTGTTATCATATTTTAGTCTTGTAAATAATTTTTGCTTTTTATCAAACATATAATTATTTGTATCATTTCTTAATTCATATTCCCATTCATCTATTATTGAATCATATTCTTTAATTATATTTGATAACTCATCATTATTAAATCCTTCTATTTTTTGTCGATGTATTTATTTCTCAAATTATTATACTTTGTGAAAAAATCTGATATTTTTTTAGTAATTTTAATATCAATTACAACTTTTTCAATATATCTTTTATTTTTATTATTTTCGTTTTTATTTATTTCTATTATTTCTTCCTTAACATTACCCGAATAAATAAATTATTCTAATTTATTTATTAAAGAGTGTGGCTTATGATTATATTGACCATCTTTTTGTTTATTAGATTTTTCTCTTTGTTAATGCCAATATAAAAATGTTATTTTTTGACTAAATTATAATGCAGGAATTCATACATTTTTATTTAATCATTTTATTATATTTTTATATTAGCACTAACAGGCTAATATTCCTATAATTGTTCCTTCCATTTTGAGTATCACCTCTATTATCATTATAAATGATAAATTTGATATTTACTTGTTTTTTATCTTGAATGATAGTTAATTAAATTCATTGATTTTTAATTTTAAATTTTCTTTTAATTCACCAGTATTACATATTATTTAAATTAACTTATCTTTAGAAATTTAAATTTGTTTATTATAATTATATAATTTTTTAACTATGGGTGAATAATTAATTTTTGATAAATCTATTAAGTTTTTTTCGGCTATATATTTGGATAAATACATGCTTTGAATAAGCATTTGATAATCATCTAATATTTGATCTTTAAACTTTGAATCTATCGTGATTATTAAATTATAATATTTTTTTAATTCTTCTAACATCATTTTATCAAATTCAGTATTTCTATTATAATAGATAGCTGTCGCATTGTAGTTATAACCTAGGTTACTTCTTCCATGGCAATAAGAATATTTATCATGTACTACTGGTATTCCTATACCTGATTCAACCATTGTTGATTCTAAATACTTAGATGCAGTACTGGTATCATAACCACTAAATATTTCATAAACATTACTTGTTGGGTTAAAATTAAATGGTAATTCTTCAATACAATCTAAAATTAAATTATTATCTTTATTTAAGTAGTAACTTAATAAAATACTAACAGGAACTAATGTTGCTCCAAGAGATATAAAACTATTTTCTTTAGGAATATTAGTATTATACTTTAAATAAGTTACATTATCATCATTAAAAGAATTGTTAGATAGTAAATATTTTTTTAGTGAATTTCTAAAAGATAATTCAACTCCATAATTATTTCCACTATAACTGCATGCTATAACATTTTTAAATGGAATATTATTTTGATATAAAAAGTTTCTTGGCTCACTATTAATTGAAACTATATTATTTTTGATATTAATTACTTTTGAACCAAATTCACTAACAACATTTGATCCTCCAACTCCACTAAATAAGGTTGGTTCATTTAATTTTGATAATTCATTATTAATATAATCTAAATCGGTATAAAATAATGAATCAACTATTCTGTCTTTTAAAAATTCAAAATTAATTTGCATGTTTTTTTGATAGTATTTTTTAAATTGTTTGTAATCTATAATTGGGATAGTATTATTAATTTTACCAATACAACAACAATAGCAATCTGAATTTTCATAAATCTTATATATTTTTTCATTATATCTTAATATATAACAAGATGTATTTTGGTTAACAAGTCCCATTTTAATACTATATTTATTTAGTTCTTTAAATAAATATTTTAGATTATAAATAAATTCTTTGTCCTTTCTACTTAAATATTCTTTGCCATAATGTACAAAGTAGCAGTCATCAAATTCATTATATTTTTCTATAAAATTTGATAACCATGTTATATATTCGTCGCTTAGAATATACATTATAAATTCTTTATTTTCCATAAAAAATCTCCTTTCAAGTTAAATATAACTCAAAAGGAGGTAATATTTCGTCTACTCATATTTTTCATTTAATAGTTTATATTGTATTATTCTTTTTAATTCAAAATGTCTTATATCTTGTTTCTTTTCACAAAAAGCAGCACAATACCATCCCTCTTGAAATAAGAACATTTCGATGGGATCTATAATCCTTTCATTTTCGCCTTCGCCATAGGAATAATATAATATCTTAACTTTTCTTTTTTCTTTAATTGCTCTTGTTAATAAGTTGTATTTTTTTCCGTTTTCATCTTTTAAATTTAATTCTTGTTCTTCTTGTTTGCTTCCTATATATACACCTTTAATTTTATCTTGCAAAATAATTAGTTCTTCTTTTTTCTTTTTGTCTTTTTCTTGAGAAATGTATGTATTTAGTAATTCAGCATCTTTTAATTTAAATTTTCTTATGGGAGTGCGAACTCTTTGATTCAAAACATATCCTCCGTAAGGCCCCATAATTGTGTCAATATAAATTCCTGCTTTTTCTAAATCTTCTTTGTAAACTCTAATCATTCTTTCTGATACTTCAAGTTTATTAGAAAGTTCATTAATACTATACTTTTTACCTGTTTGTAATAATTCTAGCATTGTAATTACATTAGATACTTTAGACATAAATACCACCTGACCTTTTATTTATTAACTATTTATACTAACATTTTTAGCATATATTATTGAATTTTAAATCATAATAACATTTAATTTATATAATTTTAATTTAAAGTTAACACTAATCTTTGTAATATGCTTGATTTTTACTAGTTGGAGTATTTGGAAGTATCATTTTAACAAATCCGTTTTCAATTGCTGGTATTAAATAGTTTTCTCTAAATGAAATACGAGATTTTAAATTAAGTAATTCCATAAGTTCAGAAGTAGTATAATTTACTCCTGGTTCCATAACTTCTAATATTTTTCTTACATATGTACTAATATGATTAATTTGTTTATCAACTCCTATGATAATTCCATCTAATGCTTCATCAATCATTTTTAACATAAATTCTATGAATTCGGTAGAAGCTCCATTTGTATTACATTTTTGAATTATCTTATAATAATCTTCTTGATATTTTTTAATCTCTGATTCTATGGGAACATATTCAAATAATGGTTCCCAATTTGAAAGTATAACATTTTGCCATAATCGGGCTGTTCTACCATTTCCATCTTTAAATGGATGAATAAATACAAATTCATAATGAAATATTGAAGATAATATTAAGGGATGTATCTCATCTTTTTTTGTCTTCATCCAATTAAATAATTGAATCATTAATATATCTACTTGTTCTGGTGGTGGACAGACGAATATACAATTACCATTTTCATCAAATACACCTTCTCCACCTTTTCTAAAGTTACCTAAGTCTTCTAATATTAAGTATGTTAATATTCCATGAATTTTCTTTAAATCTTTGATTGAGAACGGATTAACTTCTTTCATTTTTAAATATGCATTATATGCATTTTGGACTTCTTGTATTTCATTTCTAGGACCAATTACTACTTTTCCATCAATGATGTCTTTAACTTGATTAATAGATAATGAGTTTGCTTCAATAGCTAATGAAGAATGAATAGATTTGATTCTATTATTTCTTCTTAATACTGGCATTTTATTTAAATCTTTGTAATTATCAAGTTTTCCTATCTTTTTCATAATTGAAGATATTCTATCTAACATAATATTTGTAATAGTAAATGGTGGTTCAAAAAATTGTTCTAATATTGCTGATACTTTTTTAATTAGTTATTAAATTATTTTCTTCATTAACTTGTTTTTGTAATAACTCTAAATCTTTTATATTTTTATTATCTTTTAATACTTTCATTTGTCTTCTTGCTGAATGATTAAGTCTTACTAATCTTTCTCCTTGTGGTATTTTTTCTTCAATTAGTTCGGCATTTGTGTTTTGCAGATTGTTTAATATTACTAAATGAAGCAAATCAGTATAATCTCTTATATTTCCATTTTCAGCAAGTTTTGGATTTCTTTCTCTCCATTCTTTTGCTGTCATCCCAAATAAAGCAACATTTAAAACATCAGCTTCTTCAGCATAAACAAATTTCTTTTGCGCTTCTGTAAGTGTTGGAACAATATAGGTTTTTACTGCATCAGTGTGAACCACATAGTTTAATTTAGATAAAATTCTATTTGCTTGCCAATCTATTTTTTCTTGATAAGCTTCATTAGTTTTTAACCTCTCAAATTCAGTTATTAAATATAATTTAAACTCCGGTGATAGCCAACTTGCAAATTCAAATGCAATATCTGGATGGGCATATGTTCCAATACTATATCTCCCACCTTTTGAAATTATTCCTATTGCTTTAGTTCTTTTTACCCATTGTGTTGGTGACATTGCAAATGAGTTTCTACCGTATTCAGTTTTAATTTGGTCGAATTCGACCAAATTAAAATTTTGATTATGAATTTCTTCCCATAGTCCAATATAATCAATAGTATTTACTCTTCTTAACCAGTTTTTAACTGTAAAAGATGGATCACTTGAATTTTGATACTTTGCTAAATCAGTTAAAGAAATGTAATTAACATTTCCAACTCTTAGTATTCCCACCTTATTTTCTTTAACTATTATTTCTGCTGTTACTAAATCTTTTTTCAATATTTTTTCTCCTTTTTATTTAGATTTTAAAAGGTGTCAACAAATATAATCATTGTTCACACCTTTATTTTACTACATATTTTTAATATTTTGTGGACAAGTTATAAAACTCGAACCAATTTATAATTTTTATAATTAT
>CAKOIE010000029.1 GCA_934086395.1 uncultured Bacilli bacterium
TTTTTATTCAAACAAAGTTCACCTTTGTTTGCTATCGGTAATTATAAATCGGTATAATTTTAACTAATGTTTAACAGCATAAGTTTGATGTTTTAAGCAAAAAATATTATATGAATTTTCGTTATTTATACTAACTTATTAATTAATTATTTGGTATTCTATTACTCAAGGAACATTTAATTGTTTAGGTGATTACTTTATTTCTATATTTTCATATGAAATGAGGTGGTCGTTATGAATAAAAAGTTATTATATTTTATAATTTTCAATTTATTTGTAATTGTTTTTGTTTTACTTTTTATCATTATTAAAATGATTGGGTTAAATTAAAAACACCATAAACACGGGGTTTTGGTGAATACTAAATATTTTAGGTAATCACTTAACATCTCAAAATTAAGTGTTCCTTTTTTATTTTATGTAAGACTTCCTTACATATTCATAGTATCAGATTTTTTTATTTTTTTCAAGATATATAAATATTATTTGTATGAATTTTCGTTATTTATACTAACTTATTATTTAGTTATTTGGTATTCTATTACTTAAGGAACATTTAATTGTTTAGGTGATTACTTTATTTCTATATTTTTATATGAAATGAGGTGGTCGTTATGAATAAAAAGTTATTATATTTTATAATTTTTAATTTATTTGTAATTGTTTTTATTTTACTTTTTATCATTATTAAAATGATTGGGTTAAATTAAAAACACCATAAACTTTGGGGGTTTTGGTGATTTCAGAATTTTTTAGGTAATCACTTAACATCTCAAAATTAAGTGTTCCTTTTTTATTTTATGTAAGTCTTACTTACATATTCATTGTAGCAAAAATTAAACGAATTTTCAATATATAAATTTTATAATTTTACCAATTAACTAATTGTTGTTCTAATTTTAAATCAATTTTATATTTATCTTTAGTTTCTTTTTGAACTAATTTAATTAAATCTAAAATGTCAGATGATGAAGCATTATTTTTATTAATAATAAAGTTAGCATGTTTAGTACTAATTTCTGCTCCACCGATGTTTTTTCCCTTCAAGCCTAGTTCTTCAATTATTTTACCAGCATAATTTCCTTCGGGATTTCTAAATACACTGCCAGCTGATGGATATTCTAAAGGCTGGCTATTTTTTCTTTTTAATAAATTATCCTTTATTTTACTAGCTATTTCATCGTGATTACCATGAGCAAGTTTAATATTTGCAGCAATACAAATTAAATTTTTATTAGTTTGTAATATTGAATATCGATAATCAAATTTTAATTGTTCTGATGGTATTTCTTCAATTTGTAATTTATCATTTAGTACAATAATGCTTTTAATGATGTTACTCATATTACTTCCATAAGCACCAGCGTTCATATATATAGCACCACCAATTGTACCGGGTATTCCTGCTGCAAACTCTAGTCCGGTTAAATTATTTTTAATGCTTTCCTGAACTAATTTACTTAAGATCATACCTGATTCAACATATATTTCATTTTTATTAATTTCAAAATTATTTAATTTATCTAATTTAATAATTACTCCATTAAATTCTTTATCACTAAATAGTGTATTACTTCCTTTTCCTAAAATAAAATATTTAATATTATACTTTTTAATTAGTTTTAATAATTGTTTTAAATTGTTAATATTATTTGGATAAACAACTAGTTTAGCAATACCACCTGCTTTGTAAGTTGTTAATGTTGATAATGAGATATCTTTTTTGATTTTTCCTAAATTAAGTTTTTCTAATTCTAAAATAAAATTATTCATGATTAATCTCCTTCTTAATTATATGTTTATTATATTAAAAAAAGGAAAGCATAGTTTTCCCTTTAAATTAACATTCATCTGTACAAGTACTTGATTGATTAACATATCCTTTAGTTGTGTATTCATTACATTTAATGTATGCTTTATATTCAAAAATACCCATATTAGATGTAGTTTTAACATATCCGTTACATTCTTCTTCTTTAACTTTATTTGTTAAAGTATTATCATAATTTGATAAATCTTGTAATGAGATTGTTTCATTATTTTTTAAAAGTCCTGGTTTTTCTCCATAATAAGCCTTAGCAACATCTGTCATTTTCTTTTCTAATGTTTTATATTCTTTATTATCATTTTTAATTTTTAGACCAATTACAGTTAATCCACCAACTAATATTACTATTAAAATTAACCATATTACCATATTCTTTTTCATAATAATTCAACTACCTTTACTATAATTCCACTTAGGGAATTAATTTCACTATAAAATTTATATATAAAATAGATGGCTATTAATAAGGCAAAAATAAGTAATCCCATTAGAAATAACATCATTTTAAAGCCCCAACCATTTTTATTTAATTTCATATTCTTAACCTCTAATTAATTATACCAATAAATAATAAATTATGTAAACAAAAAACTCCCCAGTTGTGGGAAGTTCAGTTTAGTAATTAAACTAATTCAACAGTAGCTCCAGCTTCTTCTAATTTAGCTTTAATTTCGTTAGCTTCGTCAGCAGAAACGTTTTCTTTAATGTTTCCACCTTTGTCAGCTACTCCTTTAGCTTCAACTAATCCTAAACCAGTGATTTCTCTTATAACTTTGATAACACCGATTTTAGCAGCTCCAGCGTCTTTTAAAACTACAGTTTTAGTAGAAGGTCCTTCTTCAACAGCAGCAGCAGGTGCAGCAGCAACAGCAACAGCAGATGGATCTACTCCGAATTCCTCCTTCATTGCGTCAACTAATTCTTTTACTTCAAGAATAGTCATTTCTTTTAATGAATTAATAAAATCTTCTTTAGTAATTTTAGCCATTTTTTATTTCTCCTCTCCTAATATTACTTTTCTTCTAATCCTTCAGCATATAAGTTTAATGCTATAGATAGATTTTTAACGTGTTCTATCATACCACCTGCAAGCATAGTAAGTAATCCTTCCATAGATGGAATAGTTGCATATTCATTAATTTCATCTAATGTAGCTACTTCGCCATTAATAATTCCGCTTCTGATTTCAGCACATTTGTGATCTTTAGTAAAAGCACTAATAGCTTTAATAGGTGCTAATAATTCTTTACCAAATACAATAGCGTTAGGTCCTTCAAGAGTATTAGATAAATCAATGTTTAATTCATCTGTTGCTCTTTTAACAAGGGTATTCTTATAAATCTTAACTTCACCATTAGCTTCTTTAACTTTGTTTCTTAATTCAGCCATATCAGCAACAGTTAATCCTTGATAAGAAAATAATACTACAGATTCAGAATTCTTAATTTTGTCAGCAATTTCATTTACTACTTCTTTTTTTGCATTAAGAATTTTTGTACTTGCCATATTTTCCTCCTTTTTTTATAAAAAAACTTTCCATGAGGAAAGCACAAGTTCTTCCCTCGGCTGGATTATTAAGCTTAAGCCCCAGCTGTCTACGGATAAAAAGTTTTTTTAACAATTTTTAATATACAACATTTGTAACTATTTGTCAAAAGAATTTGTATTTAATTTAATTCCAGGACCCATAGTAGTACAAATTGATACACTCTTAACGAATGTTCCTTTAACTGTTTTAGGTTTGTTTTTAATTATTGTATTAACAAAATATGTTAAGTTTTCTTCTAATGATTTTTCATCAAAAGATACTTTTCCAATAATACTATGAACATTTCCTAAAGAATCAGCACGGTATTCGATCATACCTTTTTTGATATCTTCAACAGTTTTTTCTGGTGTAGCAGTAACTGTTCCAGTCTTAGGGTTTGGCATTAAACCTTTAGGTCCTAAAACTTTACCAATTCTACCTAATGCAGGCATCATTTCTGGTGTTGCAACGATTACATCGTAATCAAACCAATTTTCATTTGAAATTTTATCAATTAGATCTTGTTCTCCTACAAAATCAGCTCCAACTTTTTTAGCAGCTTCAGCAGCAGCTCCTTTAGCTAAAACTAAGATTTTTTTAGATTTTCCAGTACCATTTGGTAGTACGATTGATCCTCTTAATTGTTGATCTGATTTCTTAGTATCAATATTTAAATGCATAGCTACTTCAACAGAACTATCAAATTTAGTAGTACTTGTTTCTTTAACTAAACTAATTGCTTCTTTAACATCGTATAATTTTGCTTTTTCGATTTTTTTAGAAGCTTCCACGTACTTTTTTCCTAATTTTCTCATTTTATTCCCTCCAATCGTGGTAGATTTTGCGGATTATTAATTTTCTTCAGTTTCTTTGTTTTCGCCAATAACTTCTACTTCAGCGTTATTGTTGTTTGCAGATTCTTCCATCTTTTCTAATGCTGCTTCACGTTTAGCTTCAGCAATTTCTGCTTCTTTAGCTTCAAGTGCTTGTTCTTTTAGTTCTTCATCATTAATTCCTTCAACGGCAATACCCATATTACGAGCAGTTCCTTCAATAATTTTCATTGCTGCTTCAATAGTATAAGCATTTAAATCTGGCATTTTAGTTTCAGCTATTTTTCTTAATTCTTCTTTAGAGATAGTTGCAACAACTTCGTTAGCGCCCTTTTTAGATGCTTTGTTAATTTTTGCAGCCTTTTTAAGTAAGAAAGCAGCTGGTGGAGTTTTTAATACAAAACTAAATGATCTATCATCATAAATTGAAATTTCAACAGGTAAAATATCTCCCATTTTATCTTTAGATGCATCATTAAATTTAGTACAAAATTCTCCTAAATTAATTCCAGCAGGTCCTAAAACTGTTCCAACAGGAGGAGCAGGTGTAGCTTTTCCAGCAGGAATTTGTAATTTAATTTTCTTTACGACTTCTTTTGCCACGAAATACACATCCTTTCATATTTTCGCTTAGTGGTGTGGGCAAATCCGCATTCCCCTCCACTTACAATTAAACATAATTGCAATTTGGACTATACCACAATTTAAATATTTTTACAAGATAATTTTTGCTTGTTTATTTAAATAATAGAAAAAACTCTATATTTAGAGTTTTATTTAATTGTTGATACTTGGAATAATTCTACTTCTACTGGTGTTTCTTGACCAAATAAGTCAACAAGAACAGTTAATCTACTATTTTCGATATCTAATGTACTAATTGTTCCATCCATACCTTTAAATGGCCCATCTACAATTGTAACTTTAGTTCCAACAGTAAGTTCTTTATCTACATCCATTCTTGTCATACCCATGTTAGCTAGAATTTTATCTATTTCTTGTGGCTTTAATGGAGTTGGTTTTGCTCCTTTTCCGCTTGATCCGATGAATCCAGTTACACCTGGGGTATTTCTTACGATATACCATGCTTCATCTGTCATAATCATTTCAACTAGAATATAACCTGGAAACATTTTTTTCTTTTTTTCTTTAATACTTCCATCTTTCATTGTTTCTTTAACTGTTTCTTCAGGAACAATAATTCTAAAAATATTATCTTGAAATCCCATTGATTCAGCACGCATTTCAAGTTTTTCTTTAACTTTTGATTCGTGTCCTGAATAAGTGTTAACTACATACCATTCTTTTTCCATATATTATAACCCCTTTACTAATGAACTAATCCATGCAAATAGTGCATCTAAACCATAAAAATATAAACCAAATATTACAATAAATATAATAGTTGCTACGCCATATTTAGTTAAATCTTTTTTTGAAGGCCAATTGACTTTTTTTAGTTCTGATTTTACTTCAGTACTATATGACTTTTTAGGTTCTTTAACTACTTGTTTTTTTGCTTTCTTTATTTCTTTTTTAACTGGTTTTATTTCATTTTTTGTTTGTTTTGTTGTAGTTTCTACTTTTTCAACATTTATTTTTGTTGTTTCTTTTTGTACTTTAGCTGTTTTTTTACTTGTATTTTTCTTTTTTACATTTTTTGCCATATTTTCTCCTTTTTTTATTTCAAATAAAAAACGCTTTTTGCGTCATTTAAAATATATCAAATTCTTAGGAGAAATGCAATAGTTTTAATTGGTTATCTAACAAATTTAAGTGTTCTTTCAACCATTTTACAATGTGAATCATAATAGTTTTGAATTTGCAACATTATTTCTTTATATACTTCTATTTGAAATTCTCGTTTCAATATAATAAAAATTTCTGATAAATCTATATCTAGGGCTGATTCTAAACTTTTATATAGTTCGGGATAATTTGCGATTGTTTCAATAGTATGTTCATCTATATTATTTTCATTTGCACTAAATGTAAGCGTATCAAAGCAAGATTCAAAAATATAAGTATCAGGACGATTATTTTCCTTGAAGATATTGCCATTATCAAACATTGGTGCAAGTTTTAGATGCTCATTAGATTTTTCAAACATTATGTTGTAATAACGGTGGTCAAACTGTCCAAAGATGATATCTATAGCCATTATTTTAGCTATCTCTTTTAGGTGTTTTTGAAAATCATTATTTGTCATCTTTCTTTTCATTATTGAATTGTATTTTAATATATTTAGAGGAATTTCCATATTTGTCGGTATTACATCGGCATAATCTATATATGTATAATCCTTTTTTCTAAAATTTTCACTAATAATTCCTACTTTTCCATTACATTTAACAATCTTATGTTTAACACATGGAACATTAAATTCATCAAAAATCTTTTCCATAAATAATTCTTCAAATAAATAACGATATTTAAAGTAATAATATTTATCTTGGATTTTAAACCATGTGTGATAAATTTCGAGATTCTCAGGATTAATATTAATTTGCTTTGCTAATTCTTCAAGAAATTTTTTATTTAAAATATCACTATCTTTTGTTATACATCTATAGCTAAAAATATCTGGAAGCATTCTTGTATTAATTAGATTGTCAATGTATATATCATCAATGTTAAAACTTCTCATAATTAAAACACCCCTTTGTTTGGGTGTATTATAGCATATTTTTTTTATATTTTTCAATTATAGAGTTTGATTTTTCTTTTATACGTCCTATAGCATTATATACCGTTTTAATATTTAATTTTAATATTTTAGAGATTTCTTTTGATGAAAAGCCATTAATGCATAATTTAAATACATCTTTTTCTCTAGGGGACAATGAAACTAATATTTTACTTTTTATTTCTTCATAATAAACATTAGTAATAACAATTTTTTCGGGATTATATTTCATATCACAAAGTTTTTCTAAATCAGATGTTTTTACAAATAGATTATTTATACTTGTTTCATTTAAATAAGTTAAATTTTTATTTGCTGTTGTTATTTTAAAACGATTCCATAGTTTTCGTCGAATACATAAACTTATGAATGTCGGAAACGATGATGCAAGTTCATCTCGGTAATTAATTATTGCATCATTAAATGCATAATAGGCTTCTTGTTTTACTTCTTCTATATCAAGTTTTAGTGCTTTTATTGTGTCTTCATATTTATAAACAATCACATCTACTAAATAACTATATTTATCAAAAATAGCATCTGTTACATCTTCATTATTATCACATATCATTGATGTTAATTCATTTTCGGAAAACTCCATTAATTTTCTATTCCAAACAGTAAAATTCCTGCTGATACTGATGCATTAAGGGAATTTACTTTTCCTTTCATAGGGATACTTAATATTTCATCGCAATTTTTTCTAACTAATTTACTTACACCAAATCCTTCTGATCCAATTATTAAACAAACTTTATCGGCATAATTTACTTTACGATAATCAGTTCCATCGGCTTCAGCGGCATAGATAAAAAAACCTTTTTCTTTTAGCTTATTAATGGCGTTTACTAGATTATTAACCATGATTATATTAACTCTTTCTAAAGCTCCAGTACTTGTTTTCATAACTGTTTCATTAACTAATACTGAACGATCTTTAGGAATAATTATATTTTTAATTCCTCTTGCTTCACAAGATCTAATTATAGCTCCAAAGTTGTGAGGATCTTCTAAATGGTCTAACATTAAAACAAAGGTATCATCAGTAATATCATCTATATTTCCATATTCATAATCTAATATTTCAAAAATTATTCCTTGATTATTTTTTAACATTTTATCCATTAATTTAGGATCTGTTAAAACATATTTTATATTATTATCTTTTATTTTTTTAATTATTTCTTGATCTTTAAAATTTGTTGATAATAGAACTTTTCTTATTTTAGATGGTTCTAATTCATTAAAAACATTTTTTCCACATACTCTCATAAAATCTTCTCCATTATTTCATTTAATCTATTTTTATCATTTTGATATAAATAACCTATTAAACATTCAAAACCAGTGGCTTTATGATAAGTTACTATATCATTATTTTTACTACGATGCATTTTGGCGTTACGACCTTTTTTAACAATATCTAATTCGGTTTCTGTTAAGATATTTTCTTGTTCTAATTTTTCTAAAAGTTTTCGTTGACTTTTAGCACTTACAAAATTAAGACTTTCAGTTTGAAGGTCATTAACATTTTTTATTCCTTTATTAATTAAATGATTACGAACTATAAGTTCATATACAGCGTCTCCTAAGTATGCAAGGATTAAATATTCCATAAACATCACGGTTATAATATAGCATATTTAATTAAAAAGAAAAAGAATTAAATGGAAATAATTCTTATATTAATTTTTCAATAAGTTCTTTATTACGTAGTAGTCTTGGTTCGTTTGGATTATATTTTAAGGCTTTATTTACGTAAATATAGGCTTCTTTATAATTTTTTAGATTATATTCACAAATTGTTAAAAGATCTTCTATTGTTCCATTGTAACAAGCAGGATCATTAATATATGTTTTAGGATTTGATTTAATTTGCAGGGCAAGTAAAAGATATAGTTTGGCTTTATTATATTCGTTTAGATGATAATATATTAGTCCTGTTTCAAAGTATCCTTCTCTTAAATAAGGTGCTTCACTAATACTCATTATGGCGTATCTTAAGGCTTCATTGTAATTTTTTAAATTATAATATGATCTTGATATGAAACGCATAGATGCACATCTTTCATCACGCCATTTGGCATTTTTCATTTTAAGATGATGTTTTAAGGTTTTAATTGCTTCTTTGTATTTTCCATAAAACATATATTCTCTTCCTAAATAGTGATAGTTACGATCATTTTTAGGATTTTCTTTAACTGAAAGTTCAAGTAATGGCAAATAAGAGCTTCGGGATTTGGTACTATCTGGATAATGTTTTAAAACTATGTCTTCTATTAAAATGGTTTTAGGATTTTCTAAGGAACACTCTAAAACTTCATGAACTGGATTAACCCATTTATAGCCATGACGACTATGAATTTTTTCGTAAAAGAAATTTATAGTGGGATTATTGTTTTTATCAAATGACCATATATAGTTATATTTTACTAAATTATAGTTTTTGGCCTTTTCTAATTTTTTTCGCCATCCTTTATCAAATATTTCATCTAAATCAGTACATACACATAAATCGGCATCTTCAGGAACTAATTTTAATGATTCATTTCTTGCTACATCAAATCGCCATGGAGTGATTATTTTAGTATTTACTTTAATGTTATGTTTTTTTAATTTTTCAACAGTATCGTCAGTTGAACCAGTATCAAGAACGTATATTTCATCAGCTTCTTTCATAGATTCATACCAACGATCTACAAATTTTGATTCGTTTTTGCTAATAGCATATACACATATTTTCAATTTATCACCAATAAATTTTATGATTTATATTTAATAAAAATGAATTTACATTTAAGTAAATAGATTAAATTAAAATAAGATTATCCTTAGATAATCTTTATTCTACCATGAATCAGAATATTTTGATAAATCTTTTCCTTCCCATGCGGCGTATCTGTCAGCGTTAGGATCTATTTTTCCATTGTAAATATCTGTTAAATCCATTACTTTTGCTGTTCCTGGGTAATTTTTCAATTCTGCATATGTCCTTATTTGAAAGCCAATTCCCATACTTGATTCTGATGTTATAAAATAACCTTCTTCGGGATGATTTTCCATAATTACTCCAACGTGTTTAGAATGCTCATTTGTATATGTAACAAATACGTCGCCACATTGTGCTTTTGAATAATCATCTAGTTCGGTTCCAATATTCATAAATGATTCTACTGGTCTCCAATATAATCCGCCTGGTACACCTTTATCAACTAGCCATGATGCGTAAGCATTACAATCAACACCACCATTTGTTAATGCTATTGTGGGTACGTGAGGATCTGCACCAGTTCCCGCATGACGATAATTTAATTTATAGCCTGCGTCTGCCGCGCTACCAATCATAAATATTGCTGTTTTAGCTACTGCGTCTCTTCCTGGTTGTGATTTTATTTTAGCTAAAGTTTCCTTCACTTGTTCTGGCGTAATATTAGAAACGTCAAATAATGACCTTCCTCCAATACCAATTAAATTATACGGATTATCATTACTCCATGTCATAAATTTCAAATATTTATGCAATTCTTGGCTGAACGCCTGACTTTTATAATAACCTGTTCCTCCAATTGTAAAAGTTCTATTTGAAAGTAGATTTAGTGTTGCATTTGGTTCGGAGAACGATAAATTACTTACACTAGATAATTGTTCAGTGGCGCTGCTTCCTATAGTTACGTCTATTTCTTCTAATTTATAAGCACATTCAATTAATTTACTAACAAATATTTTTGTGTGATTACTAAAATTTTCCTTTTCAATACTAAGAGCATTCTTAAATGATGCTAAGGAACTGCACTGGCCTACACTTATATTTAATATTTGATTACTTGAAGAGTCTATATCGTCATAGTATTTTTGAACGAGTGCTGCTCCAGCTACTAATTCATCTGTTTTAACAGTTACTTTTGTCATATGTTTCTCCTACTTTTTTATAGTTTTCATGTTTATTTTATCACATGTTATTAAAATTAAAGCATTTTTTTAAATAATTAGTGTCTACTTTACATTTGTGTAATAGGAATTTTTCTCTTTTAACGAAAACTAAAAAGATAAATATCTTTTTATATATTTATCTTTTATTTAAGCAGATGCTCCTTGTGGACCGGTTGGACCTTGTGGAATTGTGAAGTTAAGTGTAAAATTTGGTGCTGCTCCGGTTATAGTAACTGCTGCTTGTGAACCTGGTGCACCGGTTGTAACTGTTCCAACTGTAAATGTTGGTGTTTCACCAGCTGCTCCTTGTGCTCCCGCTGGGCCTGTTGGGCCAGTTGGGCCGGTTGGCCCCTCAGCTCCTGCAGGTCCTTGTGATCCTGCTTCTCCATTTGTTCCGGCTATTCCTTGAGGTCCGGTTGGGCCAGTTGGGCCGGTTGGACCTTGTACTCCTGCTGGACCTTGCACTCCTGCTTCTCCATTTGTTCCGGCTATTCCTTGAGGTCCGGTTGGACCAGTTGGGCCAGTTGGGCCTTGAGTTCCTGTCGGTCCTTGTACTCCTGCTTCTCCATTTGTTCCGGCTATTCCTTGAGGTCCGGTTGGACCTGTTGGTCCGGTTGGTCCTTGAGCTCCTGTTGGTCCTTGTACTCCTGCTTCTCCATTTGTTCCGGCTATTCCTTGAGGTCCGGTTGGGCCAGTTGGGCCGGTTGGACCAGTTGGGCCGGTTGGTCCTTGAGGTCCTGTTGAGCCAGTAGCACCTGTTGGTCCTGTTAATCCAGGTAATCCCTGAGGTCCGGTTGGACCTGTTACTCCTTGATTACCAGTTATTCCTGCTGGTCCTTGAATCCCTTGTGGCCCAGTTGGGCCTTGCGTTCCTTGAATTCCTTGTACACCTTGTATTCCCTGTGGTCCTCTTGGGCCAGTTGGACCAGTCGGGCCTGGAGGGGCACAAAATGTATATATACATCCGTCATTACATCCATTCATTAATAAATACATCCTTTCCTTTATATTTTATGAATTAGCTCATAAAATAGTGCAAAGAAAAAGATACTTTTTTAGCATCTATTTATAATTTTTAATATATTTATATGCATCAGTTGCAGCAAGTGCTCCTTCTGATGCTGCTGTAATTATTTGATATAAAGTTTTATCTTTACTATCACCACAAACATATATGCCATCTATTTTAGTTTTGCCATTATCGTCAGCAATTATATAGCCTTTATCATTTGTTATTCCTAAATCTTTAACAAAAGAAGTAATTGGACCATATTCATTATTAATAAATAATCCATCTATTGTTAGTATTTTATCGTTTAATTCAATAGATTCTATTTTATCTTTTCCATTTATTTTTTTGATGTTTTGGTTAAATAATAATTCTATATTTTCTAATTTATTAACTTTATGTAATAATTCACTATTGCCTAGTAATTTATCTTTAGAAGTTATTATATAAAGTTTTTTGACAATATTTGATAAATATAAAATATCTTCTAACATTAAAGGATTGTTTCCATATATAGCAACTGTTTTATCCTTATATAGAGCTCCGTCACAGATTGCACAAGTAGACACGCCATTAATATTTTCATTATCAAGACCTAATTTTTGTTTTCCTCTTCCAGTAGCAATAATTACTGCTTTAGATTTATATATGCCATTATTTGTTTTTACTATTTTTTCATTACCATTTAATTCTACTTTAATAACTTCTTCATTTTTCATAGGAACTTGTAATTCTTTAAATTGTTTATAAAATAACATTGCTAGCTCTGTTCCGTCTACATTATTATATCCTAAATAATTATCAACATTTTTTATAGTATGAAGAGTTCCTCCTGGCATATTCTTTTCAAACACTAGAATATTTAAATTACTTCTTTTAGCGTAAATACAGGCATTTATTCCAGCAGGACCTAAACCAATAATAATTAAATCATACATTAGAATCATTCCTTTCATTTATATTATAAGCATTTTCCTGTTTTTTTAATAGATGTTTTTTATAATATATTGTATAATATACTAATTAGAAAGAGAGAAGTAAAATGATTCTTAGAAAACCAATTAGTAGTTACAAATTACATTTAGATGAAATTAAAAAATACGCTAGTGAAAATGATTTAATTAAAGCACAAAATATTCCTAGATTTTACATAGATGAAGAAAAATACACTAAACAGATAATAAATAATAAAGAATTGGTCAATTATCATTATGAATTAGATGATTATGCAATGAATTGGAGTAAATTTAAGATAATTATTGGTATACTAGATAATCATATATATAATTGTAGTTGTGATTGTAAATTGTTTAAGTATAATAATACATGTTATCATATTGCTGCTGTTTATCGTAATTTTGCAAATGATTTATTTGATGATAAGTATGATGATAATTTATTATTTAAAGATTTTATAAATAGATATAAAAGTGAAGATAGCACTAGTGCTATAAAAAAAGAGGTTTTTGTTGATATAAATTTTATGATAAGTCGTGATGAATATAGTTCATATAATAGATATAATATTGATTTAAAACCTCAAATAGGATTAAATAAAATGTATAGTTTATTTAATCATGCTAATAATTTTTTTCAAGTTTATAATAATCAAGAAGGAGAATATAAATTTGGTAAGGAATTTACATATAATCCGAAATTATATTTCTTTTCTAAACAAAATGAAAGTTTAATTAATGAGTTAAAGTCATTTATAATTAATAGTAATAGTATGAATTATGATATGGCTTTAAAGAATTTTTTGGATTATTTAAGATTTAATCATATAAGATTTAGAGTTAATAATCATACTATTGAAAGTATTCTTGAAGGTAGTCCTCTTAATTCAAATATTAGTAAAGATAATGATTGTTATAATATAAAATTTGATTATGAAAATATATATCCATTATGTAGTGATTATACTTATGTTTATAATAATGGAAATGTATATTATTTAAGTAGACAGGAAAGTAATGTATTAGAAGATATAGTAGATAATGATTTAAATGAAATTAAAGTTAGTAAAAGTGAATTTAATATATTTTCTAATGGTCTTTTAAAAATATTAAAGAATAATATAGAAGTTGATGATAGTGCAAGTGAAGATATTAAAATTAATAGTTTAAGTGAAACTGAGTTATATTTTGATATTGCTAAGGATGCTATTAAAGTTAAGATTATATTTGATTATAAGAATGATAAAGTTAATTATTTTGATAAAAATGATACTATTATAAGAGATGTTGATAAAGAAAATGAAGTTATTGCTAAATTAACTAGTTATGGATTTGTTATTGATAAGAAAAATATTGTTATGGATGATGTTAATGATGAAGTAGAATTTATTGAAAATGGTTTAGAAGACTTAGCTAATGATTATAAGATATTTACTACTGAAAAGTTTAATAATATTAAAATTAGAAAGAAAACTAGTATATCTTCTTCATTTGGAATTGGTTCTGATAATATATTTAAATATGATTTTAGTTTAGATAATATTAATAGTGATGAACTTGTTAATATATTTAAAAATATGAAAGCTAAGAAGAAGTATTTTAGACTTAAAAATGGTGATATTCTTAATTTAGAAGATGATAATTTAAAAGAACTTGAAAATTTAACTGAAGAGATGAATTTTACTGATGAAGAGATTATTAATGGTAAAGGCGCTATTCAAAAATATAGAGCAATATATTTAGATAGTTTAAGGCAAAATAAGTTTAAAAATGTTAATACGAATAATTTATTTGATGATTTTATTAAGAATTTTTATGAGTTTAAAGATGCAAAGTTGTCTATTAGTGAAGATGAGTTAAAGATTTTAAGAGATTATCAAGTTACTGGAGTTAAATGGCTTTATAATATTCATAAGACGGGATTCGGTGGAATTCTTGCTGATGAGATGGGACTTGGTAAAACAATTCAAACTATTTATTATATTAAACAAATTTTATTAGAAGATAAAAATGCAAAGTTTTTAATTGTTGTCCCTACTAGTTTAGTTTATAACTGGAAACATGAATTTGAATTATATGGTAAAGATATTTTGATTACAGTTGTTTCTGGTACTAAAGCATTAAGAAAAAAATTAATTGATGAAAATAGTAATGTTTTTATAACTTCTTATGGTCAATTAAGAGAAGATGAAGATTTATATAAAGATAAAAGTTTTCATACAATGTTTATTGATGAAGCACAAAGTATTAAAAATTATGTTGCTGGTATTACTAAGGTTGTTAAAGGAATTAAGGCTGGTACTAAGTTTGCACTTACTGGTACTCCACTTGAAAATAGTCCTTTGGAATTATGGAGTATTTTTGACTATATTATGCCGGGATATTTATCAACTGCTGAAAAGTTTAGGGTAAAATATCGTATTACGGATTTTGATGATAATACGAATAAATTATTAGATAATTTAAATAAACAGATTAGACCATTTATTTTAAGAAGAAAAAAGATGGATGTTACTAAAGATTTACCTGAGAAGATGGAAAATAATATTTTTGTTGAACTTACAGATGAGCAAAAGAAAATATATGTTGCTGAACTTGAAAAGGTAAAAAAAGAAATTGATGATATATTAAAACAAGGTGGAGAGAAAAAAGCAGCGTTCTTGATTTTGCCACTTCTTACTAAATTAAGACAAATTTGTATTGATCCAAAAATTGTTTATCCAGAATATACTGGTGGTTCTAATAAGATAGATAGTTTGATATATGCTATTAAAGAAAATATTGCAAATGGGAATAAGATTTTAATGTTTACATCTTTTAAAGATGCTATGAACGATGTTATTGAGCATTTAGAAAAGGAAGATATTCCTTATTATACGATTTCTGGTGAGGTTGCAAGTAAAGAAAGAATGCGTAGGGTTGATGAATTTAATGAAAGAAAAGATCCGGCAGTATTCTTAATAATGCTTAAAGCGGGTGGAACTGGACTCAATCTTGCTAGTGCTTCAACTGTTATTCATTTAGATTTATGGTGGAATCCGCAAGCCGAAAATCAGGCTACTGATAGAGCTCATAGAATTGGTCAAACTAAAACTGTTGAGGTTATTCATATTGTTGCTAAGGGAACAATTGAAGAAAAGATTTTAGAATTACAAAAGAAGAAACTTAAATTAAGTGAAAAATTAATTGATGGTGAAATTAGAGATAAGGATATTTTGTCTAGCTTATCAGAAAAGGATATTAGAGAATTATTATCAAACGAAAACAAGGATTAAGCCTTGTTTTTTTATAATAAAATTTATATGAATTTTCGTAATATTTTACTTGCTTATCATTTAGTTATTTGGTATTCTATTACTTAAGGAACATTTAATTGTTTAGGTGATTACTTTATTTCTATATTCTTATATGAGATGAGGTGGTCGTTATGAATAAAAACTTATTATATTTTATAATTTTCAATTTATTTGTAATTGTTTTTATTTTGCTTTTTATCATTATTAAAATGATCGTGTTAAAATAAAAACACCAAACACGGGGTTTTGGTGATATCCAATTTGAGGTAATCACTTAACATTCCAGATTAAGTGTTCCTTTTTTATTTTATGTAAGTCTTACTTACATATTCATTCTAGCAAATTTTTTAATCTTATTCAAGGTATAAAAATATAATGTTAATCCTTTTTAGAAATTATACCTTATCATTAGTTAAAATTATACCTTTACCATAGTAAAATATATCTTA
>CAKOIE010000030.1 GCA_934086395.1 uncultured Bacilli bacterium
TCCAACATTGTAATATGCATCCAAATCACTCTTATTAATTGAATAATTTTTAACTTTCCGATTTATCTCATTATTTATTAATTCATTTTTAATTTCATTATAATAGTTCATATTACTCCTTTCTACGGACTACAAGTCTTTATTTTTAATTTATTATTTTTAATCTTAAATATAATACTTCCATTCTCATCTGTTCTATATATTTTTGAATGATCTAGATTATTTAATACTTCTTTATTTGGATGACCATACCTATTATTCTTTCCAACACTAATAATGGAATAATTTGGATTTATTTCATTTATAAATTCTTTACTACTACTTGTTTTACTTCCATGGTGTCCAATTTTTAATATATCAATACTAGTTATATTATATTTATTTAATATGTCTTTCTCTTTTTCTACTCCAGCGTCTCCCATAAACATAAACTTATAACCATCAAGTTTAGTATAAATAACATTTGAATTATCATTTTCATTATCATATTCTTTTGTCTGTAAAAAATATAGTTTGTTATTATCTATATTTAATTCTTTAATGCATGAATGATATTTTATTTTCTTTTTATCTAATACTTTGATTAATTCTTTTTCTAATTCATTAAACTCTCCACAATTAAATACTACATTTTTCACTTTATAATTATTTATTAAATAAATACTATCTCCCATATGATCAAAGTCTCCATGAGTTAATATTAAATAATCTATATGAGAATAACCTAATGATTTTAAAAGTTTAATACTACCTGAACTAACAAAATAATTACTTATACCTCCAGTATCAATCATTACTATCTCATCATTATATATAACTAATGATGAATCACCTTGACCAACATCAAGATAATAAACGTAATTATTATGATCTATAAATGGTTTTAATTTAAATGATAGAAGATATAAACAAGCTATTAAAATACATTTCTTATTGTTAGATTCAATGTATAAATAAATAAAAATATAATAAATTAAATAAAAGATAATATTAACTTTAGGTATAATTATATTTAATGAAAATATGCTACTTAGATTGTTAATGAACTCAAGTAAATTTATAGTTAAGTTATAGATAGGTTCTAAAAACTTTAAAATAAATGTTAATAAGCTTAAAGGATAAATAATAAACGTAATTAAGGGAACATTTATTAAATTATTTAAAATAGATAATAAGTTTAATTCATAATTATTGTAAAGTGTTATTGGTAAACTAAATAAAAGGGCTATAAATGAAGTTATAAATAAATTGTAAAAATAATTCTTTTTATAATATTTAGTGCATACTATTAAGCCGAATGTAACTAAACTCGAATACTGAAAACCTATATCAAAAATAATTAAGGGATTATAAATCATTATCATAGATAACGTTAATAATAGGGCGTTTTTAGTACTTATATTTAAATCTAGTTTCTTATTTAATTTAAGAATAATAAAAAAGATTATTGTTCTTAAGATACTTGCTGAAAAGTTAGTTAAAGTTACATAAAATAATAGAAACATAATAACTATTAGATCTTTATGTTTAAATTTATTTACTAATTTATAAATTATTAATGAAAGCATACTAATATGCATACCACTTAAGGCAAATAGATGACTTATCCCATTATTTTGATAGGTTTCATAAAATTCTAAATCGGTTTTATCACCAATTATAAAAGCATTTAAATAACCTTTATTTTTATAATTATTTGTTTTATTTAAAATATATTTTTTTATCTTATATGTAATGTTTTGATTCTTTTTTAATATTTTTAATTCTTTTGCATACATAATATAAAATATATGATTGTTATATAAATATTTTTGATAGTCAAAATTGTTAGGAATAGTTGCTTTTTTAGATAGAACATATTCACCACTTACTACTACTTTATCGCCTAATTCGAGATTATCAATATTATTTATATAGACTATTAATTTTTCTTTACCTTTAATAGTTAATTTAAAGGAGTTTTCTTTTTTAATTATGGTAGTTACTATACCAGTAAAATCTTCATTTACATTAATCTTACTGGTATAGCCTATCTTTACTTTAATACCAACATATAAAATGGTAACTATTAATAGACAATAAAATATTACATTAGACTGTAATAGTATCTTTAATCTTGTCATAGATTGTTTTACTAATTCCACTTACGTTCATAATATCTTCAGTGGTTTTAAAATTACCATTTTTAGTACGATATTCAATTATAGCATCTGCTTTACTTGAACCAATACCACTGATAGTCATAAGTTTTTCTTTACTATCAGTATTGATATTGATTTTAGTAGAAACAGTATCATTATTTGATTCATTAGTAGTATTTTTATCAACACAGTTATTAATTTCAATAGTTTCACATTTGCACTCTGAAGCATTACTTACTGGCTCTAAAGCTTTTGTAGTTGTTAACTCATTTTTGCTAAATACATAAATAACCATTTCATTAGTTAACTTTTTACTAAGATTTAAATTATTTGTAGTTGCATTTTTTGTTAAACCGCCAGCTTTATTAATAGCGTCGATTATTTTATCTCCTTGGGCAAATTCATATACGCCTGGTTTTTTAACACTACCTTTGATATCAAAATATAACTTAGTACTTTCTTCTTTAACCGCTGATGTAGGACTTGTTGTTTCTGCTAAAACTTCAGTTATAACTGAATCATTATTATTTAACATAAAATAACCAATTCCTGCCACGATAAAAAGAACAAGACATGATGCTAATATTAAATATTTTTTATAATATGATATCTTTTCCATTTTTTACCTCCTCTGTATATATATTTAGTACAAAGATACCTAATTTACTTGTTTTTTTTCAAACTTTTTTGTTAAAAGCGTAATTTCTTTGATATTTCCAATAAAATTTAGACGGTTTTTAAAAATCTGATCTATATTATGCACATATTTTACTTTTTTATAATTAGGTCTTTCAAGATATCTTTCTAGTAAAAACTTATAATAAATTATTTTAATATTTAAAAGTTCTTCATAAGTTTTATAGAAACTTAAAATAATTATATTTAATAAATCTAGGGATGGACTACTAATTAGCGATAATAAAATTAAACAAATTATACTTATAATACATTTTAAATATATACTTAATTTAAATGGTAAAAAGGTTTCTAATATATAAGATAATAACTGGGATCCATCTAAAGGAATAATAGGTAATAAGTTAAATAAGATAATGTATTTGTTGTATTTAATAAAAATTTGATATGTTAAATAAGTTATAAATCCTTGTTTAGATAAAAAAATAAATATTAAGTATAAAATAATTTGAAATGATACTCCAGCAAGAGCAATTAATATTTTTTTAAAAGTATTTTCATTATATTTTAAGTCACTATCAATAATACTTCCAAATGGTAAGATCGTTAATTTAGATACTTTTATTTTAAATAATTTCATTATGCATAAATGGCCTAAATCATGAAATAATATAATTGTTAAGATAATTAAAAAATAATTAAAACGACCACATAAGAAAGTAATTAAAGTTAAAATAATTGTTAAAGGATGGATATTTATTTTCATATAATAATTTATTCCAAATAAAAAGATAATATTTCTAAATTATAAATAATCATTATAATCTAAAAATTTATTATCTTTCATAAATAAGACATATAATTTGTTATCTTTAGCATGTCCTATAATATTTTTATCTTCAACATAGTCATATAACTTAACTCCAATATCAGTAATATTGCTATACCAATAATCTACTCCGTCCATTCCTTGAATAATTATAGTGCTGCCATATTCTTCTTTTTCACCTATAAAAACTACTATTCCACTTTTAAAAGGATATACGCTGTTAATATCATTTAGGACGGCACCATCTTTGTAAGCGTTAAAAGAAGTATACTTTATTTCTTTATTAACTGAGGTTACATTTTCATCAACGTAAAAGGTTTTACCAAAGTGTTTATTAATAAAATTACTTATTTTACTAAAATTTAAGTTTTTATCATAAACATTATTTTTATAAAATAAAAGAAATTTATCACTTCGATTTATAGATATACCAACAATTAAAAATAAAACAATACTTATTAATACTCTTATAAATAAAGACTTAACATATTTTTTCTTATTCATAGTTTTCATTCTTTCTATCTATAATTTTTAAACTTATATAATAATATATTAGATTTAATGGTAAATTATTAATTAAATATTTGATTATATATAAATTAAATTTATTAAATATACTATATAGAATAATGCTAAATAGAAAATAATATATTATTGATAATATGTATTTATTTATAAAACTAGCGTTTACTCTTTTTAAAATAGACTTATTTAAATAATATAAAATAATTATAATCATAGATATAAAAGGAATACCATCAATAATTAAGTCTAATAATAAGATATAGTACATTAATTTATCGTTTATGATAAATATAAAAATAATTATAGATACTAAATAGATATTAAAATAATTAACTGATAGGAAATCTAATAACATATTAAACACTTCTTACTAGAACATAATCAATATTTTTTAAATCGATTGGTTTTACGGTTATTGTTGTATTTAAATCCATATTATCTATTTTTATAACTTTTCCTATATAGGAATTATTAACACTATAAACGGAATCATTTAAGTTAGCGTTATCTATTTCACTTATAATTATATTATTATCTTTATCACTTGAAATAATTTTACCATAGTTATCATTTATTCTTACTGGTACTTTAGTATTATAGATGTAACTTATTTCTGAATACTTATTATTTATTTTAGAAATATAGCCTATTAATCCTTCATTTGTTAATACTTCATCATACAAATTATAGTTATCACCATTAATTATTAATTTATCGAATCCATAATTATTTTTATATACGTTTGTAATTATGTATGTTTCATCGATATTAATATTATTTTTGAAATCTAATAATTTATTATATTCTTCTTTTAAGCGAGTTATTTCATTATTTAAATAGTTTATTTCTAAAGTATTATCTTTGTTTAGAAATATTTTAAATGTATTATTAATTAGATTTAAGATAGAATTACGAGATATAATTATTATAAATAAGATAAGAAAAAAGATTGATTTATTTTTCATGGATTATTTCACCTTCAAAAAAACTATAAAATGATTTGCCACTAGTTATAATGTGATCTAATAATGGGATTTCAATCGCGTTTGCAGCCACTATTAGTTTATTGGTTAGAATTTTATCTGCATCTGATGGGCTTAAATTACCTGATGGATGATTATGCATTATAATAATGCCTGATGCTCTTAATTTAAGGGCATAATTAAGTATTTCTTTAATGCTTACTAAACTAGCCATATCAGTACCTTTAAACATGATTTTATAGTCAATTAATTTTTTAGCATTATTAACTAAGATAACAAGTAAATTTTCTTGTTTTAAGCTAGCAATAAGATTAGAAAAATATTTATTAACTAAGGTACTATTTTTTAATGATAACTTATTTTCAATTGTTAGGTTACTTACTCGTTTACCTAGTTCAATAGCGGCAACTAGATTTATTGCTTTTACTATTCCTATTCCTTTAATTCTAGTTAATTCTTGCACGTTTAAATCACTTAGGTCATTTAAATTTTTTATTTCTTTTAAAACATTAATACTTAATTCTCTTACATTTAAATTTTTAGTTCCAGTTCCTAATATTATTGAAATTAAATCTTCATTAGATAAATTATCTACTCCATATTTTAACAATCTTTCTCTAGGACGCTCACTTTTAGGAATGTCTTTTATTTTCATACTTCACCTCCATAACTTTCCATAATAACTTCATTGATTGCTTTAAAAGCATCATCACTTACTTCAATCATACTTTTTTCATATTTATTTAAGGCTTTAATTAATCCATTATCTTTTACTAATATTTCTTTTTTATAAAAGGCAATATTATTTTTATTAAGGTAATCTTCCATTTTAGATATTGTTTCATCATTAGATAGAATGCTATAGTAAAGTCTATAAACATCATCATCTTTAATAATGATTGAGGATGGATATTTTTTGCTGTATTCTTTGGCCAGTGTAACGTTATTATATACACCTAATTGAAAGCCAGTCATCTTAATATTTTGATAATCAAAGATAAGATTTGAGATTAAATAGCCAAGTATAACTGCTAGTATGTAAGGAATTATTTTTTTCATTTATTATCACCAAGAATAATATACGACTTATTTTCTAAATATTTTGTCGTTAAATGTTTTAATTCCTCTATAATTATATATTACACAAAGATACCCATTTTACTTGTTGGTGCATTAAAAAAAGTTGCATTTTTGCAACTTATGATAATTTTTCCTTAACTATTTTGCTTACTTTAGCCATATCACATCTAGCACCATATTCACTAGATATAGTTTTAATTACTAATCCCATTTGTTTAACACTATCAGCGTTTAATTTAGCAATTGTTTTAGTAATTACTTTTTCTAATTCTTCATCAGATAATTCTTCTGGTAAATAAGCATTTAAAATATCTATTTCTTTTTGTAATGAATCAGCTAGATCCATACGATTGTAACTAGCATATTCATTCATTGAATCTTTTCTTGTTTTAACTTGTTTTTTAATTATTGCTAAAACCTCATCATCAGTTAAAGGACTTTTTTTATTAATTTCTTCATTTTTTAAAGCACTTTTAAGCATTCTTAATACTGAAAGTCTAAAAGCATCTTTATTTTTCATAGCCTCAGTTAAATCTTTTGTTACTTTTTCAAACATTTTCATTACCTAGTTTCTATTTAATTCTTAAGCATTTCTTTTTTTACGATTTTTCTTACGGAAATTTTTAAGCATTTCCTTTTCGTTGTTTCTTCTACGTACTCCTGGTTTTTCGTAAGCTCTATGTTTTTTCATTTCAGAAGGGACACCGCTACGATTTACACCAACTGTGAATCTTTTGATTAATTTATCAATATCTTCACCATTTCTAGCTACTACCTTTGTCATTATTATTCCCTCCCTTCAAAGTCAAATATATTATATCACTTAAATTTAAATGGTACAACCAAAATATTTTATTATTTTCTATATTATTTACAAAATTTGCTGTTAATTTATAAATCTTTAATCATTTTATAGAATATATTTATTTTTTAGTAAAATAAAATTATTTTTTCTTTTTGTTTATTAACTTTTTACCTTCCTCTTTTTTCTCGTTATTATCTATTAATAATTCAGATTCTATTATTTCACGATTATCATTTAAATATTTTTTAAGAAATTCTAATTGTTCCTTTTCAGACATCTTATCAAATTCAGATTCATCTATATTTAAATCAGGTATTTTTATAATTTCAATATTTTTATTTTCAACATCTTTAGTATCTTCTTTTTCATTTTCATCGGCAATTATTTTGCTATTATCAATATGTTTATCACTATATATAGCTTTCAATTCTTTATAAAACCAATCAAAATTAAAAAGATAGTTAATTGTAGTAGTTAAATTAATAATTGGTATAAAAAATATAAAACCTCTAATTACTAAATTTAAAAAAACTATAAGGATACTTTCATTTTTTGGAATAGTATATCCTTCTTTTTCTAATTTATTTTCAGCATAAGGATAAAGAATACAGTTTGTGATTATATTACAAACTAACGAAATATATAAATTAGCTTTTAGTAAAAAAATTAAAATTTTTAATAATATACTGATTACATCTAATAACATTTTGCATACACCTCTTTAGCAAATATAATATTTATAGTTTTATTTTATAGTGTATATTAAAATTTTAAAATAATTTAATTATTGTTCTTTTTTATTTAATTTGATAGAAAATTTTTTAAATTTTACATTACTTTTATTTTTTGCATCTAGGTATTTTTTTATTGTTCTAACATCTTGAATTCTTTTAATAATATCGTCTTTTTCAACATTATAATTTTGTCTTAATTCATTAACAAATTTTACGGCATCAATTTTGGTATTATTATCATACCATTCAATTGCATCCAATATTTCTTGATATGGCATTTTAATTGCTTCAATATAATAAACTAATTCAGGTATTGATAACTTATTATTTAGTTCAATATCTTCTTTTTGTTTTAATTCAAACTCTATTTCCACTTTTCTTATGATAGATATTTCTTGTCTATGTTTTCTCATCTAGTGTTCACTTCTTTCTTTTATGTTTATAATAACATATTGTCTTAATATTTTAAACAAAAAAATCTCACATATAGTGAGAATAATTATTTATGCACGAGATACATACTTTCCATCTTTAGTTGATACAATTATTGTTTCTCCTTCAGATATGAACATCGGAACTTTAATTGTATAACCAGATTCAATTGTAGCATCTTTCATAGCATTATTAGTTGTATTTCCTTTAACAGCGTCAGTTGTTTCAGTAACTTTGTAATCAATTTTTTCAGGAAGAACAATTCCAAGAATTTCTCCTTCATACATTTGAATTTCAATAACTAATCCTTCCTTTAAGAATTTGGCATCATCTCCTATAATTGAAGATGAAACTTCCATTTGTGAATAGTCATTAGTATTCATAAATACATAGTTATCATTTTCTTTGTATAAGAATTGCATTTGCATTTTTTCAACATGAGCTTTTTCTAATTTTAAGTTAGTATTAAAAGTATCTTCAATAGTAGATCCTGTTCTTAAATCACGATATTTAATTCTAACAAAAGCAGGTCCTTTTCCTGGTTTAACATGTTGAAAATCAACAACAGTTACTAATTTTCCTTCTAATATTAAAGTCATACCATTTTTAATATCATTAATATTTACATTCATAACTTTATTTCCTTACCTTTTTAATTATTTGCTTTCTTTAAAAACTTGTACTTTACGACAATTATTACAGAATTTTTTAATTTCTAATTTATCTGGAGTGTTTGCTTTATTCTTTTCAGATGGTCTAGTATAATGACCACAAACTGTACATTTTAACGCAATTGGTTCACGATTTTCATTTTTCTTTGCCATTTTTATTCCTCCTTTTTTTCACCTAACGAAAGTATTATAACACACGAATTATACTAATTCAAACTATTTTCTATGCTTTTTTATTGTTTTAACATTTTCTGCCAATTTTCTCTCCTAATTTAACAATTGTTTCAATGTCATTTACACTATTAAGCAAGATATCTTCATCAATATTAACATTATTAATTATTAAAATTATTGTTGATGCTCCGAACTTAAAATAACCTTTTTCTTCACCTTTAATAAATTCATAATTACTATGTTCGTTAATTATTTTTCCTACCATTAAGGCACCTACTTCAATTTCAATTACATCACCAAAATTCTTGGTATGAAGTGTTGTCCACTCTCTTTCGTTTTGAGTAAAGACATTTAAATTATTGGTAGCAATTGGTCTAACTGTATGTAAGACACCTTTAATGTGGTTATTTTCTTCTTGATAGCCTGAATCTATATAAGAATATCTATGATAATCATCAACACATAAACGAAACACAAGAGCATAAGCATTATCCATATCTAATTTAATATTAGAATCTATAAGATCATTTAATTTATATTTTGAATTTTTAATGTTAAACACTAAATCTTTAGTAAATTTATATACTTTTAATTTAGCATCACAAGGACTTATTAAATTATATTTATCATCATCTATTTTTCTTTTACCTTCTTTTATTTTTCTTGTAAAAAATTCATTAAATGATTTATAATCTTTCTTTTCATAATCATTCATATTAATATGATTATTTTTAATAAATTTAGGTATCATATTTTTAGAAAAAATTGAGTTTTGATATAAACCAACTATTTTACTTATAAAAGGTAGTACGATTACTTTAAGAAGAATTCGACCTAATTTAGTTGTGTATAAAAATATATTTATTTTGTTTTCTTTAATAATAATTTGATTATTTAATCGATCTTTAACTTTATATTCCACATTTCATCACATATTAAGTATATCAAAAAAAGAAGTATTATTCTACTTCTTGTAATTATAATTAATTAGTATATATATTTTATTAATGATTATATTTATAACTAAGATTAATAAAACATATAAATAATTATAATAGAAAATATTTATTAATAAATTATTACTTTTTACTATATAGTTATTCAAAAAAACAACTAATAAATTACTAAAAACTAAAGATATAAAATAAGAGATTATAATTATACTAATTGTAATTTTAAATAAGACCTTATTTCTATCATTTTTAATAAAATTATAATATTTAAGCTTGTCAAAATCTTTAGAATATTCTTCAAAAATACTTTTAATAATATAAAAATCAATCAATAAAATCATAAAAATCATCACTAAAATTAATGGATATGTTACATTTTTAATTATCTTAAATGTATTTAAATAATTATCAACTTGATTAGAATACATATCCTCTGTATGATATTTTTTTATAATATTTTTTAGTTTATAATAATCTTTGTTAAAATAAATAGAAAATTCATAATTATTATCATCTAATGATTTTATATAACTATCTGTAAAATATATAATGTTTTTACTAACAACTCCATCATAAAACATACTTTCTAAATTACTTATTTCACTATTTTTGTAACCAGGTGAAACACTTTTTAAAGCATAAAATATATCTAAATTTTGATTATAAATTCCAACAATCTTAAATACTGTATCATTAAAAATTATTTCTTTGTTAAGAATATTATCTTCTTTAATTATTCCATAATATTTTAAACAATCTGCAAAATATTTTGATATTATTATTTCAGTATCATTTTGAGGCAATCTGCCACTTATATCTTTTAAGTAATTAAAATTATTTATACTAGCAATATACAAATTATCTTTTACATTTTGATAATAAATAGAAGTATTTATTTGTTCAATTGTATCAAATCTAAAATTATCATTAGAATATACTTGAACAACCACATCATCATTGATATCATCATAAATATACGTAGTATATAATTTGTTTTGAATTAATAATTTAACATTTAAAGATTCCTTTGTTTCATTAATATTAATTAATGTTAAGAGAACCAGAAAACATAATGACATTATTACAATATATGATAATACTTTTTTTCTACTATTTAATAAAAGATTTTTTATAAATATTTTTTCTTTCTTCCTTGGTTTTTTGACAATATTATTTTTTCCCCGTTCATTATAAATATCATTATTTTTTATTTTTATATTTATATTTTGATTATTAATTAATAAAACAACATCAGCAATATTTTCCATTATTGTCTCTTTATGGCTAGTAATAATCACTAATTTAGATTTACTTATTTCTTTTATTATATCTAATATTTTACAATTATTTTCGTTATCTAAAGAATTAAAAGGTTCATCCAATAAAATAACACTTTGATTATTAAAAATAGACCTAACAATATCTACCCTTTTAACTTCTCCACCAGATAATTCAAACACTTTTTTAGATAATAAATCATTAATATTTAGTTTTTCTAAAACTTTCTCATCTATTTTTTTATCAGTAGAAAACAAAATATTGTTTTTAACATCTAAAAATGATATTAAAGCATTTTCACTAGGGACATAACTAATATATGACTGATAATTTTTAATTTTGTTAATATTGATTCCGTTATAACAAATTTCACCACAATTTATTTTTTCTAAGCCAGCAATTAGATTCAAAATTGTTGTTTTACCACTTCCTGATTTTCCTTTTAAATAAACAATACCTTTATTAGGTAATTCAAATGAAACGTTTTTTAAAATTATTGTATCATCTTCATAATTATAGCTTACATTCTTAAATTCTATCATAACATATCCTTAATTATTTCTTAGCACATACGAAATTCTAATGTTTTTAAAATATTTTTTTATATAAATATACATTAATTCAATTAAGATAATTATCATGATCGAATATAATATAACATCTATAAAAGAAATATTTAATATATCAACATAAAAGTAATATATTTTAGAAAAATAAGCATTCATGATTAAATTCAAAACTATAAATATTAATAAAGATAGTACAATTGATAACAAAGTTTGAAACATAATTCCTAAAGTATAATTATTTAATATTTCGCGTTCTTCAAAACCTATTAATTTTAAAATACTAATATTTTTATTATTTTTATCCATGTAATTTCTTACAAAGGTATACATAAACATAATAGATATAAGTGAAAAAATGATAGCTAAGACAGGCGATATTTTACTAACTATAGTTAATATATAAAATAAGTCAGTTAAGGATTTACTATATTCTGTATCATACACATTAAAGTGATTTCTATTTAAAAGTAATTTATTTAAATCATAATCCATAGTGTTTTTTTTAATAATACGATACATTTCGTTGTAATTATCAATATAAATTTTCTTAGTTCTATTATTATCATTAAATATTTCATATTTATTATTTAAAATATCAATCGTATTTTGATTAGTAATAATTACTTCATTATAATAATTTGAAACTTTTCCATTAAATAAATTAAGGAGATTTGCATCTATATCGTTATCATCTATTTTAGTATGTTTTAATTTTTCAAAAATTGATAAATCCTGTTTAATTATACCTGATATAATAAATGTATTATTATCAGTAATTATTTCCTTTCCTATTAAATCGTCAATATTATTAACTTGATTATTATTAGCAAAATAATAATAAATTATATTTTCCGCTAGGATTTGATAAATCATTATTTCATTGTCATTTAAAGGCAATGACCCAATATAATCAAATAAATTCATATTCTCATAGGTGGTAAAGTCATTACGATATGGTGGTTCATAATAAACAAACTCAACATTATCTGATGAAACATTTATAATTTTAAAAAAATGAGAACTGCTATTTGTGAAGCTAATTAATTTATCATTTTGACTATCTGAATTTATATAATTATTATTATTTAACTTTAAAGTATCAGTTAATACTTTTGATATGTCAAAATTAGATAAAATAATAAAAGTTAAAGATGTTAAAAATAATAACGACATTATAGCAATATTTGTTAAATTGGATTTTATATTAAAAATAGTACATTTTAATATTTTATTTTTATATTTAGAATTTATTGTATAATTATTACTTAAATTAATTTTTTTATCTTCTAAATTATTTATTATTTGTTGTTCAATTTTATAATCTTTTACTTCAAGTAAAACATCTGCATAATTATAAATTGATTCGTCATGAGAAGAATATATGATTAAAACATTTTTAGAAATTATCTTAAGAAGTTCCATAATATTTTTAGAATTATTATTGTCTAAATTACTAGTTACTTCATCTAATAAAATTATTTTCGGTTGTTTTAATAAAGTTCTAGCAATTGCAACTCTTCTTTTTTCACCACTGCTTAAGTATCTAATCTTTTTATCTTTTAAATCTATTATACTTAAAAATTTAAGTAACTTATCAATTTGTTCTTCTGATAATTCATTATATAAATTTAGATTATCATATACCGAAATATTTTCAATTAAATTATCATTTTGCATTAGATAAGAAACATTTGTTATAACAAACTCTTTTGATATTTCTTGATTATCATATTTTATATATCCTTTAAAATCATTATCTAATTTAGAAATAAGGTTTAGTAAAGTTGTTTTGCCTATACCACTATTTCCTTTAAGTAATATTAATCCTACATTTGGTAACTTAATATTTACATCTTCAAATATTAATTTTTTTTGATTATTTTTATTAAACGTTTTATTTAATATATTTATTTCTAACATCATTTAACTCCTAATTATTACCTAAAAAATTCATATGTCACATTTATGTTATAATCTTTAAACAATTTATTGTTTTTTATTCTCACACCATAAAGATTACACCATCCACCATCGCACTCATTTCCTTGAATTAAAGTTGTGGAATTATCATTTTTACCTGCGCCAAAACAATATGTTGCATCTAATGGGCAAGACATACCAACTCTAGGCAAAATATATACAACATATTGCTTAGTACCAGTACATTTTACATTTAATGTTCCAATCGCTGGTGTTAAATTAAGACCAGATACATTTTTACTACCTACAAAAGATATTGAGTAATTTGAGTCTGATGAATCCGCTTGTGTAACAACTCTCATATATCTATAATAATCGTATCCTTCAAATTGAAAGCCATTACTAACTTGTGCTTTAGGGCTTAGATGGGCACTAAAACTATATGCATGCACCGGTTTAACATACGCAAATATTGAAATAAATAATAAAAAATATAATATTTTTTTCATTAGCTATCATACTCCTTTCCATTTCTATTTTATTATTTTATAATTAGTACAACATGTAATATTTATGTAATAAAAATGTTGCAATTCTATTTTGGCATTTTTTACAAATTATTAAAAAGAAGTATTATTCTACTTCTTATCTTTAACGGCTTTAACTGCTTTTTTAACATTAGTTGTTTTCTTTTTAATGTCTTTTGTTACTTTATCTTTTGTCTTTTTAACTTTTACTTCTAGTTCTTTTTTCATAGTTTCAATTTTAGAAAGTTCATTTCCGTAATTAATTACTTCTTTCCAATAAAACATTTTTGCAAGTCCATATAAAATAAGGGCTAGTCCTAAAACTACAATATCAGCCATAATATAATTTACGATGACATCTTTAGCTAAAGGATTACTTATTCCATATAACATTAAGATTAAATAAAGCATAAGAGCTAAAAATCCAACTACTTGGGGTGTCATGGAAAATAACCAAATTCTTTTTCCTATAACAGTGTTATTAAAATCTGATGCTAACTTCTCAACTTCCTCTTCATTCATTTTGTAAATGTTCATAAAATTTCTACTCCTCTTCTACTATTTAAATTTTATCATAATAAATAATAAAGATAAAGTTAACTGTTATAATTTTTAAAAAGTTTTTCTCCTTCTTCTAACATATTAGTAATTAATATTCCATAGCCAGTAGATGGATTATCTATTATAACATGAGTTACTGCTCCTATTATTTTGTTATCTTGAATTATAGGGGAACCACTCATTCCTTGAACGACTCCACCGGTTTTATTTAAAAGCTCTGTGCTTGTAATTTTAAAATGAATATTTTTAATGTCATTATTATTTACTCTATCTATATCTATTTCAAAATCTTCTTCTTTATTTCCATTAATAACTGTTCTAATATAAGCTTTTCCTGCTTTGATATCAGGGTACTTACCTACTTCTAAAATATTTTTATTACTTATATCAGCATCATATATTCCATAAATCCCTTTATTAGTATTACTTGTTACATTTCCATAATTAATATTTGGATAAAATTTAGCGTTTTTAGTTCCAGCTAAACCTTTAACCGATTTATCAATAGTTGTTATTGACGTTTTAAAGATAGAACCGGTTTTTACTTCAATTAATTTATTGGTGGTAGTTTCAATTATTTCATGACCTAATGCCCCATAAATTTTAGTTTCTGGATCGATATAAGAAAGAGTACCTATACCAGTAATACGATCTTTAACATATAAACCAGTTTTATAATTTCCATCAATATTTTCTAAAGTAAATTCTTTATTTATTTCTTTATTGTCTCTTTTTAATGTCATAGTTACTTTATTATCACTAATATTTTTAGAAATTAAATCTACCATATCATCAATACTGGTTACATCTGTATTATTTATCTTGGTTATTATATCTCCTACTTTTAGATTATTTTTGTTTAGTTTTCCATTTACTCTATAGAACCCAATAACAATTATACCATCATTTTTAACTTCAATTCCAAGAGTTTGACCTCCTGGTATTATTTTATCTGAATAAGCTAAAATATTTAAAGGCATGATTATTAAAAGTAATAAAACTATGTATTTTTTCATCTATATCACCAATATTATTTTGCACTTAAAAGATATAAAAAAACATCCATTTATTGGATATTTTTAACGCTTAAATTTTAAAATAAGATTTTTGCTTTCATCACCACATAAATTATAATTTTTTGATGTTTTAGATTCTTTTATTAGTAGTAGTAATTTACGATATGACTGAAGAGTTCTTAAATCTGAATTATTAATGATGTTTTCAAAGCTAAGCTCTTGTTCTAATTCATCCTCATTTTCAAGAATATATGTATGTTCTTCAAGCTCTTCATCAATTGTTTTTAAATCTGGAATTAATATTTTTTTACCTTCCTCATCTAATTGTTTGTTTTTAAAAGAATAATATTTATTAAATACAAATATGGTAAGAATTAGAGTAAAATATTTAATAATTGATGATTTTAAAAATAATATAGATAATGTGCTTGAAAGTAACGCTACTATTAAGCTATTAATATAAAAACAAGTTACAATAAAGCTTAAAGACTTATTAATTTTTATTTTTTTATTATATAAATATTGTTTATTTTTTATGTCTAATAATTTTGATTCAATTTCCATCATCTGATTTCCTTTCATTAATATATATTTCTTTATATATTTCTTTATATATTTCTTTATATATTTCTTTATATATTTCTTTATATATTTCTTTATAT
>CAKOIE010000031.1 GCA_934086395.1 uncultured Bacilli bacterium
CTTTATTTTACTACATATTTTTAATATTTTGTGGACAAGTTATAAAACTCGAACCAATTTATAATTTTTATAATTATTAGTTTTCCGTTATTTTATACTACTTTCCACAGCAATTTTTATATTTAAGACCGCTTCCACATGGTAAAATATTAAAACAACCGAGTAATTTTTTCCTTTTAAATTGGTATTTTTTATTTTAAATTTATAATTTTTTACTCAATAATTGTAAGCTTTTTTCGTACAACTTATCTAATAACTTATCTAAAAAATCAATTTAATTAGTGATGTAATCTATTTACTGGACTATCTATCTCGCCAGCTTCTTGAATCATCTCTTCGTATCTTGCATCACGTCTTGCTTGAATATATTCATCATGTACCCTGGCACCAGATGACATTGTTTCAACGAATACTCTTTCTCTTTCTTTATCTGATTGATTAAATAGAGATAAAGTTTTAGCGTCTTCCTTTTTAATATCTTCAACAATATTTCCGCATGCAGTTAGTCCATCAGTCAAATGACTTCTTGCTGAATCAACAACTTGACCTAACTCACCAGCAGTTTTTTCATCACCAGATTGTTCTGCTTTTTTTCTATATTCATCTAATTGATTAATATGTCTTGTAGCAGATTCACTAACTTCAACTATTTCTTTTAGTGTTTCCATAAATAATTGCTGTACTTGATTAACACTAAGCTTACTTAATTCTTCTTGTGTATAATCAGACAAATATCTTTTTTGACTATCTTGATTCATATAGTACCTCCATATCACAATATTATTATATCATATTTTTAGATTCTACAAAATGGATGATTCTACACCTCTACTAAATTATTTTCTGAGATTGCTTCATAAATCTTTAATTTCATTTCTTCAGATTCAAAAGTTCCATCAAAATATGCTTCGAATATTTCGTGCAAAAATTCCTTGCTAATTTTTCCTGCCGCAACATGATAGCTTATGTTTTCCATATCTATAATAAATTTTGACGCAATTTTTAAATATCCATTTAACAAAAGGAACTGCGTACTTAATGATAATGCTAACCTTTTATTTCCATCAGCGAAGCAATGAAATTGGCAAGTGCAATAAAAAAGATGAGTTAATTTATCTATAAATGTTGGATAATAATCATCATTTTGAATATTTTGAAGAACTGATTCCAATTGTCCAAAATGAATAATATCGGTTATTCCACCACCACTAACTTCAACGGTAATTCTATGAATGCTTTTAGCTTGATCGCTAGTTATATAATACATTACTTTCTCTCCTTCAAGCGTTCAAAAACATCCTTTGCTTCTTCTAATCTCTCTTTTAAATCTTCACTTTTTTCTCCTAAAAATCTTTCATATTCTGTTGCTTGTAAAGGTGAAATATAGTCAGTCAATTTTACATGAAGCGCATCTCTAAAAGCTAAATCTCTACTTGCCATTTTAACTCTTGCCTTATTTATTAATGGAATATAAAGTGATTGTTTTTCAAAATCAGAAAAAACATTATCTGTTTCATCAGGTGTTAATCTTCTACCTAATTCTTTACTTTTATTTTCTATTACTTCAGCTAATCCGCTTTCATAAGATGCTATTAAATCTAATATTTCAGAATAAAAAGTATCTCTTGTTTTATCTTTCTTTTCCAGTTTCAATATTCTTCTATATTCCGCAGATTTTTCTCTAAATATACTCTCATATATCTTATCGGTGTATATAGGATATTTAAAATCACCCATATCTACAAAATTTTTCAATGCATCAGTAAATTCTCGTCTATAATTTTCTTCTTCAAACCACGAATTAATAAAGTCCTCATCACGTTGATTAATATATTTTGTTGCTCCGCCGGTTTTTACATTTATAGTATCTATAACAATATCTAATATATTCTGTCTAATTACTTTTGCTTTTTCACTTTCTACTAATAACATTCCCATATTTAAAAAAGCTCTAAAGTCAAAAATTCCTAATACTGTAGTTGCTTTTGGAATGGTACCGACATTAATGTCGGTACCTTGATTATTATAGATTTCAATAAATCTCCTTAATCTTACTCCTTTTAAAACCTCATATCCATTTTCACCAAATTCTTCTTTGTTATCTTCTAAATATCTTTCAACTGTCCTAATATCAATTTCATAAAAAGAGGCTATCTGTTCCTTTGTAAAAGCGATTTTTTCTTCAAATAGTATTCCTTTTAAATCACAAGCTTTTTCAATCTCATTCATCGCAAAATTATTATTTAAAATATTTTGTCTATCTATTTTTGAATTTGTTAAGTCTTTTGCCACTTTTGCACCTCCTTAAGTTAAATAACTATATATATTGTATCATATTTTTATTATTTTAGTTGCTTGTTTTTCAGTTAATCTGACCTAAAAAACTTATCTAAAACTTATCTAAACGCCTTTTTTGAGGTGAAATTACCTAAAAATTGTAAGTAGCAAAAAACTCGCAAGCTCTTTATTTATAAGGCTTTGCGAGCTTATTTACCACAACACTGTTTATACTTGCGTCCTGAGCCACAAGGGCACAAATCATTGCGTCCTATTTTCTTCTTTTTATTAGTAGCGGGTTCTTTTTTTAATGATTCTTTACCATCATTGGCGATACCTTTTTGAGCTGGTTTACGGTTAATATTAACATTTAATTTTAGTAAGAAATTAACTATGTTAGCGTCAATATTGTCTTGCATCTTATCAAAGATGTCATAACCTTCTAAAGCATAAGCTTGTAAAGGATTAGTTTGAGCATAACCTCTTAATCCAATTCCTTCTTTTAAATGTTCCATTGAATTGATATGTTCAACCCAAGCGTCATCAATAACTCTTAAGGCAATATATCTTTCAAAGTCTTCTAACATTTCTTTAGGTACATCTTTAATTTTTTCTTCATAATCTTTAATAACAATTTCAGTTACATAATCAATTGTTTCTTGTTCTTTTTTATCTTTATAATTAGATAAATCTAATTTTTGAGTTTTTAATATTGTATTAAAATTATTTTCAATTGCTTTTAAATCGTTTTCTGTTAAGAATCCTTCTGGAGCCATGTGACTATCAACAAATTCAAAAACATAATCTTTAAATATTTCAATTATTAATGAATGAATATCATCTGTATCTAAAATTTCGTTTCTCTTTTCATAAATTATTTTTCTTTGTTCAGAAACGATATTGTCATAATCAAGTAGGGTTTTACGCATGTCGTAGTTGTTGCCTTCTACTTTCTTTTGAGCTGTTTCAACGCTTTTTGAAAACATTTTAGATCTAATTGGTTGAGTTTCATCATAACCAACGCTTTGAATCATTGTTTTGATTTTATCAGTTCCAAATCTTCTCATTAATTCATCTTCAAATGAGATAAAGAATTGTGAATATCCTGGATCTCCTTGACGACCAGCACGTCCTCTTAACTGATTATCGATACGACGTGATTCATGTCTTTCAGTACCTAATACACATAAACCGCCTAATTCTTTAACACCTTCGCCTAGTTTAATATCGGTACCACGTCCTGCCATGTTAGTAGCAATTGTGATAGCACCTTTTTCACCGGCTTTAGCAATTATTTCAGCTTCTCTTAAATGATTCTTAGCATTTAATACTTCGTGAGGTAATTTTGCTTTAGTAAGCATCTTACTTAATCTTTCGTTTGATTCAACTGAAATTGTACCAACTAGAATTGGTTCTCCAGTTGCATGAACTTCTTCAATAAATTTAACTATAGCGTCATATTTACCTTTTTCAGTTGCAAACATCATATCGGCCATATCTTCTCTGACACATGGTTTGTTAGTAGGTATTTCAATAACATACATGTTATAAATATCTCTAAATTCTTCTTCTTCTGTTTTAGCAGTACCAGTCATACCTGATATTTTATTATACATTCTAAATAAATTTTGGAATGTGATTGTTGCTAAAGTCTTAGTTTCTTCATTTATTTTAACGCCTTCTTTAGCTTCAATTGCTTGATGTAATCCTTCACTAAATTGACGTCCATGCATAAGTCTACCTGTAAATTGATCAACTATTACAACGTTTCCTTCATCATCAACAACATAGTCAACATCTTTTTTCATACCAAAGTTAGCTTTTAACGCTTGGTTGATGTGATGAACTAAGGCAGTATTTTCAGCATCATATAAGTTAGCTAGTTTAAAGTATGTTTGAACTTTAATACTTCCTTTTTCAGTTAAAATAACTGATTTAGCTTTTTCATCAATAATGTAATCTTCTTCGGCAATTAATCTTTTAACAGCACGATCTGCATCCATATATAGATTAGCAGAATTCATTTTACCACCAGATATAATTAGAGGCGTTCTTGCTTCATCAATAAGAATAGAATCGACTTCATCGATAATACAGTAGTTTAGACCTCTTTGTGTACGATCTTCTTTTTTGGTTACCATGTTATCTCTTAAGTAGTCAAAACCAATTTCATTATTTGTTGAGTAGGTTATATCACAATTATAAACTTCTCTTTTTTGACTTGGAGTAAGTTCTCTTAAGTTAACTCCTACTGTTATTCCTAAGAAATCATAAATAGGTCCCATCCATTTAGCGTTTCTGTCACTTAAGTATTCATTAACAGTTACAACGTGAACTCCTTTAGCAGGTAATGCGTTTAAGTAAGCTGGTAAAATAGTTGTTAAGGTTTTTCCTTCACCTGTTTTCATTTCAGCAATATTTCCATAATGAATTGCTAAACCACCAATTAATTGAACACGGTATGGTTTTTCACCAATCATACGATAGGCGGCTTCTCTGGCAGTTGCAAATGCCTCTACTTTAATATCTTCTAAAGTTTCACCTTTTGCTAGTCTTTCTCTAAATTCAGCTGTTTTACCTTTTAATTCTTCGTCGCTCATTTTAGAGTATGTTTCATCTAATGCTTCTATTTCATCGGCTATTTTATTAAATCTTTTTAATTCTTTATATTCAGTATCAACAAGTTTTTTTAATAAACTCATTTATATCACCCTCTCAAGTTATTATTATATCATGGAAATTTGACAGTGTAAATTAAAGTAAAAGAAAAAACACACGTTTAAGTGTATCTTTATTAATTTAATGATTTAACTTTATTGTTTTCTAACTCAATTGTTTTATTTGATAAATCAGGGCCTTTAAAAGTATCAAAATCTGATGGGGATAAGTATGGTAATTCTGATCTGCTAAATTTAAATGTTTCATATACTTCAGTTACACAATCTTCAGGAAAATATTGATAATCATTTATTATTTCTCTAATATCATCTACAGCTGGACTTTCTTCTAATTTTGGTTTATCACCATCATAGAATAGGCGATATCCATAAAATCGATGATGATATAATCTTGTTTTTCCTGTATTATCTGAATCATACGGGTTACTGTGCCAACCATCATGATGAACAGTTCTTGTATGAACTTGCACATGTCCTTTACTATCAGTGGTTGTATAAGTTTCAATAGTTGTATATTCATAATAGAACATTAAGTAATCTTCTTGTTTAGCCATAACATTATATAAATATTCCCAGTTATCGGTTCCTAAAAATAAATTTGATATTTTTTTATACATTTTTTCATCAACTTTGTTTATAACTATATAATCTTCATTCCAATGATAACCAAAATGATTTAAATATTCACTATCTAAATACTTAGTAATTGTTGTTCCATCAGAAAAATCTTTAGTATATTTATGAACATGTCTTGTAGGAATTTCACATTCTGATTTCTTTCCACATCCACTTGCTAATATACTTATTGACAATAAATAGGCCATTAATTTTGATAATTGTGTTTTATTCATTTAATATTCCCTCTTTTGCGCTTTATATTATCATTTTCACTGGGTTTTGTCAATAAAAATGCGAACAAGTGATTTGACTTATCTATTAACTTATGCTAGAATAATTACACGTTGGTTAGGGGGATAACGATGAACAGATTTAATGATGTTGATTTAACTAGAGGATATCAAAAATATGATGCAATGGTTAAAAATATAGAAGGAATCTTTAATAAAATTAATAACTTATTTGATATTACTGAATATAAAGAAGAATTAAATAAAATTATTAATGACGCTAATAATGATTCTAGTTTTTCTAATAAGATGTTATATGAAGGTATGCAACTGGACTATGAAAGTTTTATTTTTGATAACTATATAAAAAGATTAAATGATTTACAGGAAAAGATTGAAAAAGATTTAATGCCTGTATATGAAATTCATTTATTAACATCTAAAATTAATATTCAAGTTAAAAATATTAGTAGTGATAATATTAGTGATGTAATAGTTCAAACTTTAAATTTAGTTACTGCCATTGATAATTTAAGAAATAATCTTACTGATCAAGAAAAAGAATTAGTTAATAGTGCTTATGAGGCTATTTACAATGTAATTTTATATGAGGAAATATTTGAAAGAAATGATATCTTTAATTATATTATGAAGTTAAGTAATAGTAGTATTAAAGAAAATGTTGGTAGATTATTAGCCAAAGATTTAAATAAATTATCACAGGAAGATCTTATAGAAGAAGACTTGAGGGCAATTAACACAGAAGGGTTAGGATATGATTATTTAACTTTAGATGTTATAAAGAAGGTATCTCTTAAAACGGTTGGAGAAACTAATTCGGAATATCAAGAAAGAAAAAGAAATGCTGTACTTAAAATTAATAAGAAAAATAATAGATTAATTACTAAAAGAAATGTTTTAGAAGAAGAACTTAAAAAGAATAAGAGATTAGTTAAAAATTTAAGAGTTAATAAAGCATTGCTTATTTCTAAAGCTTGTTCAATTGTGCTTGTTCCAGTTATAACAATCAGTGCTGGTGGTTTAATTGGTAAAGCTAAATCTGATAAAATTACTGAATATAAAACAATTACAAGAACTGTTGATTTAAATACTGGTAATGTGATTGGTGATATTAGTTATGAATATGATGATAAGGTAACTACTTATGCTGCTACTGTATTGATTTGTGATCCTTGGAGAAAAAATCCAGTTGGTGAAGGATACGTTAGAAATGTTAAAGCATATGATTATGTTAGTTCCTCTGATACTCCTTTTACTGCTATTACAGGAAATTCTCAGGAAGGTATTCATGGTACAAATGGTAAAGTTGATAGCGATATTAAATTTAAATATCAATATACTGAAGCTGCTGATACACTAAAAAATGGTGAAAACACGACTGATAAAAGTACAATAGTTGTAGAAACGTATCAAGATAAATCCGATAGTAGAATTAGTACTAAATATATTATTCCATTTACAATTGGTGGTGCTGTGCTTGGAGCATTATTGGATGTTTTAGCTATATTATTAGGAATTTATAATCTTAATGATATAAAAGGATTAATGAATAAATTAAATAGTAAAATTAATTCTAAAAATAAAACTAATGAACAATTAATTAGAGAGTTAAGCAAGATTAAAGAAGATGCTTTATTACTTGAAAGTGAGTACAATGATACTGCAATAAAGTTTGGTATACCTAAAGATGAACTAAATGATAAAAAATTAGAATATGAGCATCTAGTTAAAGATAGTAGTGATTACTCATTATTATATAAAAATGATTCAATAGAATTAATAAAAAAATATGATAGACCTGAAGATAGAAATATTACTACACGTAAAATGATAATTAAGACTAAAAATAAATAAAAAATGTAGAGGTTTAAATTCTACATTTTTATTTTGTATCGATTATTCCGTAATTTCCATCTTTTCTTTTATATAAAACAGAGATACATCCTTCATTAATATTGTTAAATACAAAGAAATCATGATCAATTAGTTCCATTTGTAAAATAGCTTCTTCTTCGTCCATTGGTTTAATTTCTAAGACTTTTCTTTTTACAATCTTTTCTTCTGGTTCATCTTCTATATCTGTTGGATCACTTAAAACCGGAGCAAATGTTTTATATTTTTTTAATTTTGCTTTATGTTTTCTTATTTGACCTTCTAATTTATCAACAACTAAATCAGTTGCAGCATATAGATCAGCATGTTTTTCTTCTGCTCTTAATGTAAATTTGTCAGTCGGAATAGTTACTTCGATAATTTGGTCTTTATCTTTAACTTTGATAACAACACTGCATCTTATGTGTGCATCTTCACCAAAGTATTTATCAAGTTTACCTAATTTTTCAGTAATATGATTTCTGATGGCATCGGTAACTTTTAACTTATCTCCTCTAATATTAATTTCCATATTATTTATCACTCTCCCTATGTGTATTATATCATAGAATTTAATACAAATGTACAAACATATATACTTTTTATTATAATAATTTTAATGAAACCTAATTTTAAGAATTATTTATTCTTTTATACCTTGTTTTAATTCTTTCCATTTTATTTCAGCGTCTTTATCCCATTCTTTTACAGCCATATATCCGTAATCATAATCATTAGTAAAATATATTCTTAATCCATTTGTTAAAATTATTTTTAAAAAAGAGATATATGACTCTTGTCCTTTAGGTTCCTTAATTCCATATGAACCAGTAAAGTCATATGTTAATTCAAAGTCGTCTTGCATTCCTATTTCATATCCAATTATCTCTTGATTTATTAAATTTGAAATATCACATTGCCATCAATATTATTGTAATTACAACCCGGCTCAATATTATCAGGTAGAGAATTTAAACCTATTTTTAAAGAACTTCCTTCGGAATAATCAATTTCAAATTTATCATCATTTTCAAACTCAATGATTATTGGATTATCAAATTGAATATTTCTAGTAAATTTATAATCATCTTTAAAAATTTCTATTTTTGCTACTTCATCCCCATATTTTTTATATGCAGTGTTGTCTAGCTGTTCAGATATATCATAGCAGTATCCAACTATTTTAATACTTTTTATTTTTTTATCTTTTAAGTTAAATTCAGTTAATTTTTTTAATAATTTATTTGGTTCTTGTATTAGATCAACGTTCCAATTGTTAAAATCGTATCTCATTTTTATCACTTTCTATAGAAATTACCATATTTAGATAATTTTTCATGTTCTCTTATATTTTTAATTTTTTAAGTATTCGTATCCACTATCAATTGTAACTGCACCATATGTGCATCTTTTAAAGCATTAATATCTTTTGATTCATTAATTGAACCACTTATTTTCGTTTTGTCTTGTTTAATTTTATTTTTTTAAAATAATAATAACTCTTTTAAAAGCTGTTCAGTTCTGTTCGGAGCTGTTCAGTCCTGTTCGGAGCTGTTCAGCCAAATTATTGTTTTATGACATATTTTCCATAAGCGTCATTCTTGGTAGTACCAGTCCATATTATTAATTCTTTTTCTATTAATCTGTTTAACAATGCTACAGTAGTAGTTTTACTTCTGCCTATTATATTACCAATTTCTTCTCTTGTTGCACCATTGTTATTAATAATGAATTCGATAGCTTTTTGTTCAGGATACGTTAATAGATTCCAAATATTTTTTACTGTTTCATTTGATGAAGCATTGTTTACATTAGATCTATTTTCTATATCATTATCTAAAACGAGCAATACAGAATTACGATCTGGTTCAGAATAATCTGGATCATTCAAGTTGTAGTCATGCATTTCCTTATAAATTCTTTTTACACCTTCATTTAATTCTCTTACAATGCCAAATTCAACTAATGCTCTTGCTATCTGCGGATTTCTTGAATATCTTTTAACTTTCATTGTATTTAATGTCACAAAACCGCCAAGTTTGCCAGGAGAAGATATTTCCATTCTGTTATTATATATTTTAACTATTATTTGCTCTCCACTATTAGAATAATCTCTATGGGTTACGGCATTTACGATTCCTTCATACCATGCAAATTCAGGATATTCAGGATGTTTTTCAAAAACACCATTTGAATTTAAATAACTAAATTCTCTTAATTGGGAATTAATAAAATCCTTAGCTTCGTTTAAAATTCTATATAAATTTTTATCAAAAGTCTTTTCTTTTATTACATTCATTGAAGTTCCTATTTGAAAATCATTACCTTCAAATTTAATTACTCTTAAACGAGAGCAAGGAAAATATATTGATGGATTTTTGCCAAATAAAAGCATACCTGCATTAGTAAATTTTAATTCGCCCTTAATTTCTCTAATATAACCTCTTGCTTTTAATACTGAAATATCATCAGCATCTGTATCAATTTTTTTCTTAAAAATGCCAACTACTTCTGTATCGATATCATCCATACTAGAATCCCAAACAATTTGATTTTCGAAATTAGTTTCATTTCTATCATATTCTAAACTTTTTATTTGATCATATGTTAGTTTAATAGAGGAATCTCCTTGTCTACAAAAAACTTCATCCTTAACATTTCTAATTACTCTATTCATAGATGGTTCTACATGATATAAAATTATAGTATCAACTTCACCTTTAGAATTATTCATATTTATTATTTCACAATTGCAAATTGGTGTTGGCTTTAAGTATGCTGAAACTATTTTCTGTGCTTCATTTAATTTATCTATTCCATATTTATTAAATCCTTCTATGTTTCCATTATCTGCAATACCAAGTGCCACTATTCCGCCTTGAGCATTAGCTAGTGCCATAACCTCATTAGCAACGGTTTTCAAATCTGTTTTTGCAGATTTTCTTTCAAAGTAAAGGTTTTCAGGTTGTTGTAAAAATTCTATTGTGATTTTTTTATTAATATTAGATAAAGACATATTGTCACCTCATTAACATTTTAACATAAATGTATTTAAATGACTATTTTTTGATAGATGTGTTAGTGTAAAGTGAATATTAAATTAAAAAAAGCACTTTTTATATCAAGTGCTAAATTATAGTATTTTATACATTTACAGTTAACACTAAACTTACATTTTCTGCTTGTAATCCCTTAGAAGTTTCAATAAGTTTAAAATTTACAGTATCACCTTCTTTTAAAGTTTTATAACCTTTCATTTGAATATTAGAATAGTGAATAAATATATCACTTAATCCTTTACATTCAATAAATCCATATCCTAGGTTATTGTTAAACCATTTTACTTTTCCAATCATAATTCTATTTCCTTTCCTATCACACTTATAGAATATAATATTTGATAAGAATAATTTGTCGAAAAAGAAAATAGAAAAGAATTATTCACTCTTTTCTATTAAAATAGTTACGTTATGTCCATTAATTTCGATTGCCTCGCCAACTTCTTTTTCTTCATAGGTTGTTGCTAATGTTTCTTCTTTAACATAATCTTTAAACATTGTTAAGGCATCATTAACTTCATTATCTCCATGATAGTAAAGTTTAATTCTATCTTCAATATTTAAACCACTTGTTTTTCTTAGATTTTGTACTTTAGATACAAATTCACGAGCAAGTCCTTCAAGTAAAAGTTCACGAGTTAATTCAGTATTTAAGATAATAAATTTATTATTTTCCATACCGACATTAAATCCTTCTTTGGCTTCTATTCTTACGTCTACCATGTTAGGAGTTATATCAAGTCTTTCACCATCAAAATCTATTGTGATAGTCTCTTCTTTAAGTAAGGCTTCTTCATCTTCAATACTTAGATTTTTTAATGCTTCACTATATAATCCCATTTTTGGTCCAAACATTGAGCCACATATTTTAAAGTTAGGTTTGATTGTAAAATTCATATATTTAGATAAGTCATCTACAAATGTTACTTTTTTAACATTTAGTTCTTCATTAATTAAACTTACTAAATCTCCTAATATATTTTCATATTTTCCATCAATTAAGGCTTCACTTATTGGTTGACGTACTTTTATTTTTGTTTCTTCACGGACGAATCTTCCGGTTGAGATTAAATCTCTAACTAAATCCATTTTAACTTCTATTTCTTCATTAATTAATGATTCATCGTATTTAGGGAAATCACTTAAATGAACAGATTTTTCGCCTGTTAGGTTTCTATATATTTCTTCAGTTGCATAAGGAATAATTGGAGCACATAATTTACATAAACCAGTTAGTACTTCGTAAGTGGTAATGTATACAGCTTTTTTAGAATTGTCTAACTCACTACTCCAGAATCTATTTCTATTTCTTCTAATATACCAATTTGATAAATCATCAGATACAAATGAAGTAACTTGTTTAACTACTTGATTTAAATCATAAGCTTCATATGCATCTGTAACGTTTTTAACAAGTTTATTATATTTTGATAGTAGCCATTTATCTATTTCTTCACGATCTTTATATTCAACAAAGCATGTGTCAGTATCAATTCCGTCAATATTGGCATATGTTTGGAAGAATGTATAAGTGTTTTTAAATGGATTAAAGAATTTAGAATGTACTTCTTTACAACCTTTTGAATCATATTTTAAAGGAGTCCATACTGGGGATGCAGATAACATATACCATCTTACAATATCAGCTCCATATTCAGAAAGTTCTTTAATTGGATCAACCACATTTCCAGTTGATTTACTCATTTTTTTGCCGAATCCATCAAGTACCATATCGTTTACAACTACGTTTTTAAAGCTTGATTTACCGGAAATAATTGTTGATATTACAAGAAGTACATAGAACCAACCACGAGTTTGATCAAGTCCTTCAGCGATAAAATCAGCTGGAAATTGATTTTCAAATAATTCTTTGTTTTCAAATGGATAATGGAATTGAGCATATGGCATAGATCCTGAATCAAACCAAACGTCTAGTACATCTTTAACTCTTTCCATTGTTTTACCACACTCAGGACATTTAATATGTAAATCATCTACGTAAGGACGATGTAATTCGATTTTTCTTACATCTACGTCTTCTATTACTAAGCTTTGTAGTTCATCTAATGAGCCAATAACGTGAATATGACCACAAGAACAAGTCCATACTGGAAGTGGACAACCCCAATATCTATTTCTTGAAATTCCCCAGTCAATCATATTTTCAAGCCAGTTTGCGAAACGTTTTGTTCCAACGTAGTCAGGATACCAATTAATCTTTTTGTTTTCTTCAATAATTTTATCTTTATATGCTGTTGTTTTAATATACCAAGCTGGTTTTGGATAACAAATAAGTGGTGAATGGCATCTCCAACAATGAGGATAGTCATGAGTTATTTTAATCTTTTTAAATAATTTATCATTTTCTTTTAACCATTTAATTATTTCAATTTCTAGATTTTGATCAGTTACTAGTGTTCCTTTCCAAGGGCCAGTAGTATAACATCCGTCTAAACCAACTGGATTTACAAAACCAATACCATTTTCACGGCAAACACGGTTATCATCTTCACCATAAGCTGGAGCTATATGAACAACACCAGTACCATCTTCAGCTGTTACATAATCATCGGCAATTACTTCATGACATTTGCCTTCTACTTTAACAAAAGGCATTAATTGTTCATATTTAATACCTACTAAATCTGTTCCTTTATATGTTTCTAAAACTTCATAATCATCACCTAATACCTTATTTGCTAGTGATTCTGCTAGAATAAATTTATATCCTTGAGATAAAACTTTTACATATGTTAAATTTGGATTAACACAGATTGCAACGTTTGCTAGTAAAGTCCAAGGTGTTGTTGTCCATGCTAGGAAATATTCATCGGCATCAACTTTTTTTAAAGGAACAATTACTGTGTTTACACTTGTTTCTTCATAGCCTTGAGATACTTCATTTTGAGATAATTCTGTTCCACATCTAGGACAATACCATAAGACTTTATTACCATGATATAATAATCCTTTTTTATCCATTTCTTTAATTATCCACCATTCAGATTCAATGTATTCATTTGAACATGTTACATATGGATGTTTGCAATCAATAAATTGTCCCATTTTATCTGTGACAGCATTTATTTCATCAATATTTAAAGCAGTTGCTTTATTACATTCACGGCAGAAATTTTCAACGCCAAATGCTTCGATATCGGCTTTAGTTTTAAAACCTAATTTCTTTTCAACATTTACTTCAATTGGAAGCCCATGAGTATCAAGACCAATTTTTCTTAATACTCTTTCACCTTTCATTGTATGATATTTACAAAATGAATCTTTGATAGTTTTAGCAAGTACATGATGAATTCCTGGTTTAGCATTTGCATAAATAGGTCCATCATAGAATACCCATGTTTTACCATTTTTACGGTTTTCAATTGTTTCATTTAAAATATCTTCTTTTTTCCATCCTTGTAAGATGCTTTCTTCTACTTCTTCAACTTTTCTTTTGTCTAATTCTTTAAAGTTTTTCATTTTAAATCTCCCTCCTAAATAAAAAACGTCCATAATATAGGAACGAATTTATCCGTGGTACCATCCTATTTTATGAACGTATTCATACACTTTAAACTTTAACGCAGTTAACGTATTTAGCTTATCCCTAAATCGCATCAGAAGTGATCTATAAATATTATTTTTTCATTGCTCACACCAAAATACAATTTCTCTTTAAAAAATAATTATTTATCGTCTTCATCAATTGCTTTATAAGTTACATTATAATTTTTATTTTATTGTTTGTCAATTACTATTTTTTAGTTAGATAGTATAATTAATATGATACAAGGGTAATTACTTCATAAAGTAGATTACTTTATGAACAAGAAAAAAAGTAGCTCAAAACTACTTTTTATTTATGCTTAAAATTGCAGGATTTACTGTACCTTTTTCTTCAGCGTCTTCTACGCCATATTGTTTATTCCAATGAACTCTGTAAGCATCTCCATTTTTAGCAAAGTGTGATAAAGCGTTTGCTGCTGCACCTGCCATAAATCCACTTAATCCAAGTTCTTCATTATATACTTGTTTTTCTGCTTCTTCAAATGAAATACCTTCTTCAAATTTTTTCATCATAGAAATAACTGCTTTTACTACAAATACAGAATATCCATCATTTGTATTATTATCAGCAAATTGCATCCACTCTTCTTCTGTTTCTGGTTTAACTAAAGTTAATCCTTCTCTCATAAGTGTATATTTCATTTTCTTTGCTTCAAGATCACTTTTTTCTTTATATTCAGCCCATTCTCTATCTTGTTTTTCTTTTTCTGCAACTTCTGCATCTACGATTCTATCTCCAAATATTAATCTTTTTGATGCAAATACATCTTCAGCTGCTCTTCTATCATATCCATATTCAATATTTGGGTTTGAATATAATACTTCACCATCTTTTGATGTTATACTTGAAATTGCTGCACCATAACCAACAAATGGAATACCACTATAACCAATTTCTACATTTATGAAATCAGTTACATTTCTTAATTCTGCTGTTTCTTCTTGTTTAACACCATACCACCAACCTGTGTATGATACATCTTCACCAATATGTTCTCTTAATTTGTCAAACATTACTTTCGCTTGTGCTTCTTTGTCTTGTTCTTTAGCAGCTACAAGTTCATCAAAGGTCATATCTCCTTCTTTCATTGGTAAGAAAGAACCTGCTTGTGTATGGCATGCATATTTGTAATTGTTATTTTCCATATTACTGATTAATAGGCTATACCTTGAATCGTTTCCATATTGTGCTTTTACTTCTTCTAAACTCATTCTTTTTCCAAAATAAATCCAATTTGAGAAGTTTGACTTAAAACTCATTCTTGTTGCAAAATAAATCCAATTTGGGAAGTTTGACTTATCTCCATCATAACTTTTATCACCATCTACAACAAACTCTTTGTCGTAAAAACGGAATCCTTCCATTTTTCCATCATTTGCTACTTGCATTGGATCTCTTTCTTCTACTTCTGAGATTGAAGACTCACTAAATAGTATCCCTCTATAAATTTTTTCAACATAACTTTTCGTTACTTTTTCCATATCAATTTTCCCCCTTTTGCAGTCACAAAGTGTAATATTTTGAGATTTTCTGCTTGATATGGCGTATATTTTAGCATAAAACTATCAATTTGTCAACTTTGACCATATACAGTGTTAATCCTTTGTGAAAAATTAGTGAAAATGTCCCTATTAAAAAAACGAATAATTAGTGAAAATGTCTCCTTATAAATTTTACAA
>CAKOIE010000032.1 GCA_934086395.1 uncultured Bacilli bacterium
TTTTATTCAAACAAAGTTCACCTTTGTTTGCTATCGGTAATTATAAATCGGTATAATTTTAACTAATGTTTAACACAAAAAACACCGATAAATTTATCTCTATCTAGTGTCTCTTATATAATATTCTTTATCTTCTTTTTGAACCATTATTTTGGTTAGATAATGTTCTTTCATTTGTCAATTTTAATACTTTTGCATCAGCACTTGGAGTATTATAATAACCTCCAACTTCATTTTTTCTTGATGGAATATTGAAAACATAATCACGAGATGCAGTTAAATCAGTCTCAACGTAATTTACATTCTCTTTCATTTCACCAATTTCTTCTTCTAATTTTTTAATTCTCATTTTTGATTCTTTTATTTTTTTAGGAATCTTTTCATCACGAATCATTGATAATTTATAAAAATCTCCCTCTTTTATATTATTAGCAATACATACAATCGGTGTAACAACAACCCCCGTAAGAATTAAAGTAGCCCATAAAATTGGATTAGATATTTTAACTACTGCTGCTGCTGCAAGTTGGAATCCCGATAATAGTGCAAAACAGCTAGACATCCATATTTTATTTTGAATACGATTATTAACTCTTTTTTTGCACTTAGAAAGTTCATTAACCTTTGTTCTTTCTAATTCTAATCTATTTTCTTTTCTAAGGATTTTATTCATATCAGAACTATTTCCTTTTAAAGTAACAACCTTAACATCACCATCAGTAACAATACCTGTAGTTTCATTTAATGAAATAACATTTTTATTCATAATATTTCACCTTTCCCCTTCAAATTACACATATTATAGCATATAAGCACTAAAAAAGCAAACATTTTTTCTTATTATGTTCTTATTAGCAATTATACTATATATTTTAGTTCCTTATTATAATCATTTATGTTACCAACCACTCCATAAATTATTATTTCTAATTCCTTAAATTTAAATAATTTTTTATTATAAATAGAATCTAAAATCATTATAAAATCTAACTTACTATAATCAACACCACTATTTAAAACATAATTAATTACTCCTAACTTATAATTACTACTTTTTTTTAAATAAGCCACATAATCATAATTAAAAGAAGAAATATAATAATCATTCTTAGGATTTTCTAAATATTTAGTTATATCAATCTTTTCCTTTAATTCTATAATCATAACTTTATTTTGATATCTATTAATTATATCTTCTAGCTTAGGAATATCAATATTCTTATTCCGTAATTCTTGATAAGTAAAATTTCTTAATAATCCTTTTTCTTCAAACACTCTTGATAAAAAAGAATCATGGAGTATAACCGGAATTTTATCTTTAGTTAGTCTTACATCAAATTCAATACCTTGATATCCATTTTTAAATGCATTATCAAAAGCTTCTATTGTATTTTCTTTTATACTATTATCGTATAAACCACGATGCGCTATAAACATAAAAAATCACCTTAATATATTTTATTAAAGTGATTCATTATTATTATCATCTATTATTTCTTTTGTTTTCATTAAATCATCTAATGCATCTTCTATTGTCGTAGGTTCTTTTTCTTCAAAGGCTTCATCTATAACACTTTTTTCTTTTATTTTAGGCATATCATCGAGTACTTCAGCATTATTATTCTCTATTTTTTTCTTATTCTTTTTATTTTTATAAAAGAATATAAAATAAGCAGCAACTCCAACAATTATTAATCCACCAAACACTAATAAAACAATTAAAACTATCTTCGAATTATTATTATTTTTATCAATTGCCCCAGGTACAAATGTCGTTGTAGTTGGTTCTTCACTAACATATTCTTCTCTAAGTACTGTAATATTATAAATTTTTACTTCATTTTCTTCATCGGTAGGAGTTACAGTAATAGTAATGATATTTTCTCCAACTTTTAAGTTATCAGCACCCTTAATTTCAACTTTAGCATTTTCATCAGCTGCAGTAGCATTTATATCTAACTTCTCAATCTCAAAAGGAACACTTAATGTATAATCTAAGTTATTTTCATCAAATTTTTCATTTATATTATAATCTTTAACACTTAAACTAGATAACTTATTTGATCCATCTGTAGTTTCTCCACGATAAATTATAAATTTATATTCTTCAGTTGATTTTCCATCTTCACTCGTAAATTTGAATATTACTTCATTCTTACCTTGAATTGTTTGAATAATTGTATCTGACGAATTTGATATAGTACATCCTACAGTACACTCACTAGTTAATGTTACACCAGTTTGCTCAGTAGCATATACAAGTGTAACTTGTCTAATAGTATCTTTAGTATATAATTTATATTCATGAGTATTAGAATTAAATGCGGGTTTCATAGTTGAATTTTTAAAACTCATACTTGTTACTTTGGCACTTGTATTTTTAGGCTTTGTGGTTGTAGTTGTAACTCCTTGTCTTAATGTTAAAGTTTTTGAGTAATCTACTCCACTTGTAACCTCGTTAGCACCTTTTTTAAACTTAATATTTTTAATTACAAAAGAAGTTGTTGTGCTAGCTTCACTTAAGTTAGTAACTGAAAATGAACCAATTATTCCATCTTTTAGGTTGGTACTAGATACTATAAATCCTTTATTTCCTGAATAAGTTTCAGTTGTCGAATAATCATTACTAGTACTACCACTAAATTTAAGAATACCTGAATCGTAGTTTATTTCAAATTCAACTTGATCAAACTCATCACTACCAACATCATTAAGTTTTATCTCATATTTACCGGTCTCATTTGTTTTTAACGTTGATACACCAGTAACTTCTAATGATGCAGCATCAACTGATATTGCACCTATTAAACTTACCAAACTCCCAATTAAAATTTTTTTAATTTTCATTTAAATACCTCTTTACTATATATAAGTTTATCATATATTTTTAGAAAAACAAATACCCATTTTTTATACATTATATGAATTTATTTTCATTTATATGAATTTTCGTGATATTTTACTTGCTTATCATTTGATTATTTGATATTCTAATACCTAAGGAACATTTAATTGTTTAGGTGATTGCCTCTACTTTTTTAAAGAAAGAGGTGGTTAATGTGAATAAAAGATTATTATATTTTATAATATTTAATTTATTTATTATTATTTTTATTTTATTATACATTATTATTAAAATGAATGTGTTAAAATAAAAACACCATAAACACAGGAGGTTTTGGTGATCTTAACTATTAAGGTAATCACTTAACGCTCTAAATTAAGTGTTCCTTTTTATTTTATGTAAGTCTTGCTTACATATTCATATTATCAAATTTTTAGATTCTTTTCAAGATGTAATGCGAATTTTCACTTTAGACATTATTTATCAACAATGACACAGTGTTTGTTAGTATCCTACTCTCATTTATACTGTTATAGTGTCATTATTCAATATTGATTTCTTTTTAACAACATAACCTGTTGTATCAATTTTAAAATTATGACCAAACATTATACTAACTGTTATAAATTAATAAACTGATGAACAAACTTGTCCTATTCCTGTACAAAAAGGTGTTTTTAATAACGACATAAACATTCTAAGTATTGATACTATTATCTTATTTGATATAATTTTAAAGGCTAAATGTTTAATACAAATTCCTGCATAATCCTCGTCATATCCTAATGATTTAATATATTTATATCCCTTCATCGCATGTGGAAATACACCTTTTTCATTATACATAATTTTTTTACCAATATCATGAATATATCCTAGGTTTTTTGCATAATCTATATTCAAATTTAATGCTTCTGCTATTTTACCTGCAGCATTAACAACACAAATAGGATGATTTATCTATCGTTCATTTGATGTTTCATTGCTTTCTTTTTCAATAGTTTTAATGCTTCATTGCTTGTTAATTTCATAATTCATACTCCTAACTTCTTAAATAAATCTTCATATATTCTATCTCTATCTAATTTAGTTACAAAAGTTATACTATGCCTATTATCAGTTAATTCATAAGAACTATCTTCCTTAATATTTGGACAACTAATTTTTTTTGTTTCAAACCAATTTTTATTTATCATATATGCTATTACTGATATATCCCATATTACTCTTGTTTCTTGTATTCCATGATATCCATCATTATAAAATCTCTCAATTAAATATTTATTTAATTCTTTCCTATTATCTAATTTACTTTTTAATTCAGCTATATCTATTCTTAAATCTGATACTACATTTCTGCAAGGTAGTATAGTCATTTTCACTGTAGAATCAAACACTATTTTCACAGCCTCTATATCTTGTTTAAAATTATATTCTAAATTATCTTTATATTCTATTTCATTTCCACCTAACCAAATGATTTCTATTCTATCAATTATCTTAGGTTCTTTTTTTAGAGCTAAAGCAATATTAGTTATAGCTCCAATTCCTAATATATAAGTTTTATCGTTTTTAAGTGCCACTTCAATTATTTTATTTACTGCATCATTATTTTCATCATATCCATTTTGAATATAGCCCATTGATCCTTTAAATACTTTATCAATGGTATCAAAATTTAACCAATTACATATTTTTAAAATTTCATTATAACTTAACTCTTGTCCATCTATTACTTTTACATCTCTTTTTGTATGAGAATATGGTGCTACTGTAATTACCTCAATATTAAACATATCTTGTGACTTAATTAAATAAGCTAATGCAAATTGGTCATCACATTCATTATAAGTATCTGTATCAAGTATCACATTAATTTTTTTATTAGATAATTTGTTATAAATTTCTTTCCATGAATTAACTCTTTCAAATTCATTTGTATCTCTATTATATGGTGTATCCATAAGTAATGCTCTAATACCATTATCCTTTATGTCCTTACACATTCTTTTAGAATCATCTATCATTACATCAATATTGTATTCTAAACATATTTCTGTTTTTGAATGACTATTATAAGCATCTACTAAAAATAATTTATCATAAATAATATCATATTTTTTTAACCAATCAATGGTCATTTTATATGGGTTAGAATATTCACCGTTATCTCGACCACTAATGATATAAATTGTATTTTCTTCTTCTTTTAATAATTTAACATATTTAGAACATTCTTCAATCGGTTCAAATAGGCTTGCAAAATACTCAATATTTTCTTTGTAAAATTTTTCTTCATATTCTTTATTCCAATTAAACATATCTCTAATATATAAATCTTGATGAACTATACCTTTGCCATTTATTGCATTATCATGTTTCTTATATTCGTTTAATAATACATCATTAAAATTAGATAAAACATTATCTATATCTATTCCTATTCGCACTAAAACACCTCTTAACTAATCTTTCTTTGATAATTTTTTATAATCATACTTATCCGTAATTGGATTAAGTAATTCTTGTGCTTTATTTAATTATTCTATTGCTTGTTCTAAAGTGTATTTATTTTTGCCATCTTTAAGTAAATTCAAATGTTCTGCTACTTCAAAAACTATAAATGATGCTTTTCTAGCATTTTCTCTTTTTACAAAAATTATATCTTATTAATAATATCTTTATAAGTTTTTAACTTTATTTTGCCTGAGTCATTCATTCCAAATCCACTTACTTTTCCTTTATATATTGGTCTTAAATATACATATCCATGAGTAAAAACTAATTTAACTCTACTATTATTTCCATGATAATCATATAAAATCATCATTATTTAATTTATAATAATCAAAATCATAATTTTTATTTTTGATCTGAGAACTAATTACTAAAAAATAATCATACTCTTCATCACTATAAATTAATAAACAGGGTCTTCCTGTATTATAAGCATGATCAAGTTTATTTTCTCCCTTAGCAAAAACAATATTTTTAATATAAACTATTTTCCCAATATAATCATTTTCATAAACAATCATTTACCTACAAAATCTTTATTAATATCTCATTAATCAAATATAAATATTTAGAACTTATAAATACATAACCATCTTTAATAATTAGTTCTTTATTCTTAATTAAATTATTAATATCATATTTATCTTCAAATTTAACTCCATATTTATTATCAAATTCTTTTAAATTAATACCTTTCATCTTTCTTAATCCAAGCATAACTTCATCATACATTTTATCATCTAAACTTAACAAGCTTTCATTTAAATGATAATCACCACTCATATATCTACTTAAATTTCTAGTATTATCATACCTAAATCCATCAATATAACCTGATGCTCCAAGTCCAAACCCATAATACTCTTCATTATTCCAATAGCTTAAATTGTGTCTTGATTCATACCCCTTTAAAGCAAAATTACTTATTTCATAATGATTATATTTATGTTTCTTTAAATAATTAATAATAGTAAAATACATTTTAGAATCTAATTCTTCATTTATAGGATTAATACCTTCATTATATATTTTAGTATGTTTTTCTATTTGTAATGAATAAGTACTTATATGATTTGGTTTTAATTTAACTAAAAGATTCAAATCTCTTTTCAAAGTTTTAATATTTTCTTCAGGAATTCCATAAATTAAATCTAAATTAATATTATTTATTCCTTTATTTCTTATCATATTAATTTTATTTTGAATATCTTTAAAATCTACTTTCCTTTCCATAAAGCCAAGATTATCTATATTAAAAGATTCAATACCAATACTTAGTCTATTAACTTTATTTTTAACTAATATATCAATTAATTCTTCATTTATATCACAAGGATTACATTCAAAAGTATATTCATAACCTTCTTTTATTTTAACTACACTTAATATATTAAACAATTTATCTAACTGCTTACTATTTAAACAAGATGGTGTTCCCCCGCCAATATAAATTGTCTCCATCTCTTCATAATTATAGTATTCATCTATTTCTTTTTTTAGAGCGTCTAAATAATTATCTATCATTTTATCATTTTTAAACATTTTACAAAAATCACAATAAGAACAAATATGACTGCAAAAAGGAATATGGATATACATATGTTTCATTAATACTCACCTATATCATTATAAACAAAAATATAGCATTTTTAAAGTGCTACATTACTCTATTAATTCATTTAAAAATTTTTTACTCTTTAAATATAAACCAGTATATCTATCATAATAAGTATTAACAAAATAATTTATATTCTTTATTATATTATCACTTATTTTCAGTTCACTTATAGATTTAATATCTACTAAATAATACATTCTAAGCATTTTTAATGTTTTACTATCATATATAATTTCATTAGTATAACAATTTTTACAAATATAACCACCTACATCAGGATCTATCGTAACAATATTACTTTTTTTACCACATTTACAGCATGTATTAAAATCAAATCCAACACCTAAATAATCTAAATATTTAAGTTCTAAAATATTTGTCATAACCATTGGATTTAATCCTTCATCTATTTTATATAAAGTAGTAATTAATAAATTATATATTTCTTCATCATTGTTTTGTTTCATAACTTGAGTAGCTAAATCAATTAAAAAGGACATATAACTAATTAAGATTATGTCCTTTTTTATATTTTTGAATTCATTAATTATATCGGCACTTTTTAAAGTACTTAATTTATTATCGTTATAATATAAATAGAAAGAACCATAAGTTAAATTAACTGTAAAACTTCTAAGAGGACTTTTAATATTTTTAGCCCCTTTGGCAATTGCACCAATCATGCCTTCTTTAGTTAAAATATTAACTATTTTACTTGTTTCACCATAATTAACACTACTTGCTATAATTCCTTCTATTTGTTTTAACATATAATTCTAACCTCTTTTGTATTTCATATAATATTTAATTTCGCCAGTTTCTTTAAATTTATCCCAAGCTTCTTCTTTTGTCATATAAATTCCCTTTCTATTTATATATTGGGAATATAATTTATCTTTTATTCACTTTTTGATTAATTTTTTCTTGGAATGTAAGTATTATTGAATTACGATCTATTGGAATATCTTGTTCAAATAATTCACTACTTATACTAGCTATCATTTCAGGAGTAAGTTCTACACCTTTATAATTATAATTAATATTTTGAATAGCTTCATCTATATTCTTATATGTATATGATCCATAATAATTTTTTTTCATAAATTCATTTATGTTTTCAACCATACTTCCACCTATTAGATGACGATAAGCAGCCACTCTCATAAATAACATAAATTTTCTAATTGGCATATGAGTTAATCTATAAAAATCTAAAATATTAAATTTATCACTATTAACACCGTTTAAAACTTCTAAACATAAATTTTTGAATTCTAATTCTCTTTCATCAACAGTCTTACTATAAGTTCTTAATAAAGCTAAAACATCAGTTTTATTTTCTTCTTTAGCTTTCTTTACAATTTCATTAAATAAATAATTTTCAACTTTATAACTATTAAAAATATAGTTAGGATAACAATCATTACTTTCTAAATAAGCCTTAATTGCATCTATAACTTTAATTTCCTTGTTACTATCAATTTCTTGTTTTTCTTCTTCCATTTTTCTTGCTAAATTTGCATTTTTTAATATAATTAACTTTTCAAATTTAGCCATTATTAAATCTTTATCATTTGGAAAATCTTTAATGTAATCTTCAACTTGATATTTAATATATGTTGAATTATAGTTATTTAATAATTCTATAAAGTCCTCATCAGTTTTAGCTTGTAACAATGCATTTGCAACTGCATACTTCTTACTAGCCCCATTGCCATTTTTAGAATATAACTTTTGACATCTTTTAATATGATATTTTTCTAAAATAAGTAATTCTTCCATACTTGGTTTTGGTTCTACAACTTGTTTTTTAAACTTATTTAAACAAGTTGAAACATATCTAACGCTTATACCATATTTTTCGGCCATCTCATTTCTAACATTTTCTCCATACTCAGTTTCTAACAAACGATAAAATGTTTCTTGTCCAATCTTTATTCTTTCTTCAAATGTATAATATTTTGCCATAATTTATATCTCCCTTTTTATTAAAAATCTTTAAAGCCTAACTCGCTTAAATATCTTTCTTTATCACGCCAATTTTTAATTGTTTTAACATACAGTTCTAAATATACTTGTTTACCAAGTAATTCTTCCATATCACATCTAGCTAAAGAACCAATTTGTTTAAGCATTGATCCTTGTGATCCAATAATTATCTTCTTTAAATTATTTCTCTCAACTATTATATCAACATACACTTCCATTAAAGAGCCCTTATCTTTTAAATGAGTAACAACGCATGTAACTGAATGTGGTACTTCCTCTTGTGTTAAATTAAGAACCTTTTCTCTAACAAGCTCTCCAAGCATAAATTCAAGTGATGTATTGGTAATAGTTCCATCATCATAGTATTTAATTTCATCTGTTAAATACCCTTTAATTACTTTAATTAATCTTTCAACATTATCATCTTTTAAAGCACTAATAGGAACTATATCACTAAAATCATATAACTCTTTATAATTATTTATTGATTTTAATATTTGTTCATCACTTAATTTATCTATTTTATTTAAAACAAGAATAACTGGTGTTTCTATATTTTTAAAAGTTTGTGATATAAATTTATCTCCTCTTCCAATTGGTGCAGATGCATCTACAACAAATAAAATAGCATCTATATCTTCTAAAGATTCATAAGTTTGTTTATTTAAATATTTTCCTAATTTATCTTGAGGTTTATGAATTCCTGGAGTATCTACAAAAATAATTTGAGTTTCATTATCATTATAAACTCCTTGAATTGCGTTTCTAGTTGTTCCAGCAACATTTGAAACTATTGCTATATGTTTTTTTAATATTGTATTCATTAAGGTACTCTTACCCGTATTTGGTCTACCTATTATACTTACAAATCCACTTTTCACGTTACCACATCCTAATATATATTTTCGATTAAATTACCCACCTTAATTATTCTTTCTTCTCTATTTATATCATATAAAAATATTTCACAATCATTTTCATAAAATTCCTTAATCATATTTTTATTAATATTTTTTAAATCATTTAAATTTTTAGAACTTGTCATAATATATAAACTATCAAAATCTTTTTTTCTATATCCATGACTAACCGCGTTTGCGATAGCAGCTTCCTCTGCATAAATTGTACTTCTAAAAATATCATTTTTAACAATAACACCGGCAAATAGTTTTCCATCATTCATCTTTGCTACAGCACTATAATAAACACTATCACGAGGAGCATAACAATTACTTAATAATCTTTCTAATTCTCTTATCATTAGTCCTCCAATTTAAATGGATAAGGGCAAATATCTGCTACTGTAAATTCTTTACACTTTCCTCTATTATTATAGCAAAAAACCTTAGCATCAGGCAAGAAATATTCATGAAGTAATTCCCTGCACATAAAACATGGCATACATATTCCTTTACTTGATCCCATTACATGTATTTCTTTAAAATCTTTAACGGAAAATCCTTCACTAAATGCATTTGCAATGGCAACTTGTTCTGCGCACATTCCACTTTTACCATCTTTATTTTCAATATTTACTCCAATTACTTCTTGATTATTTTGCATAACAATCACACATGCAACTTTATAATTAGAAATATTAGCATAAGCATTTTTCATAATTAATTTTAAATTATCCTTCATAAACTCTCCAATAATCAATCTTATTTAATCGATAATACCTTTTTCATTTAATATTTCCTTTTGTAAATCAAACATTTCTTTTTCTTCTTTTTCTCCTAAAGTATGATCATAACCAAGTAAATGTAAAAGACCATGAATACATAAAAATGATAACTCTCTCTTCTCACTATGACCATATTCTATAGCTTGCTCTTTCATTTTATCTATTGAAACATATATCTCTCCAAGCATATTAACTGGTCCTTTTAATGTTCCATTATCATTAAACGCAAAAGAAATAACATCAGTAGGTCTATCAATACCTCTAAAATCTTTATTTAAATTATGTATCTCTTCATTATTAATAAATATCACCGAAAAATAAACATTCTTAAGTTTTAATTTATTACAAGCAAAATCAAATAAATCATTTAAATAATCATATTCTTTATATCCATATTCATCAATTATATCATAACTATTCATATTACCACTCCATACAAATTAAGTATTATTATTACTAATATCGCAATTATTAACACACATATTAAATTTAATAAAAAACTATTTTTTACTCTTTCACTAGTCTTTTTAAATATAAACTCACTTACTAAATAGAAAAGATACCCAACTACTCCACCAACCACATTTAAAATTATATCATCTACATCAAAGCTTCTACCTAAAAGTAATTGAATAGTCTCAACAGTTGAACTAACAATAAGTGTAATTAAAAAACTATAAGTTATATTTTTAGTCTTACAGTAATAACTAGTATAATAACCAAAAGGAATAAATAAAACTACATTTCCTATCACATTACGATAAAATAACTTAGATGTAACACTATATCTAAATATTTCTTTAAAAGGAATAAAATTATTACCAAAAGAAGAAAAATCAGTCGCAGTTACCAAACTAAATAACATTATAACATAAGCTATAAACACTAAATTAATTATCTCTTTATATATCTCTAACTTAGTACGATTTGCCAAGCTATAAGCTATCTTTAAACATATTGTTGTAATCATACATAATAATAAGATAGGCCATAAATCAACTATAATTTCAATTGCTGCTTTGGGTATCACTAGCATCACCTTTTTCATAGTACTGGTATTCATTAATAAGTTCATTACAAATAACAAATACTCTATAATCTATTGTACTATTATTTATCTCTTTTTTCAAAACTTTTTGACTACTAATTGTTCCAATATTACTAAATTTTTCTTTAATTTTATCATTTACCAAATTTTCTACCTCTTCATCACTTAAAATATGTTTTTTATATCCATATTCTTTCTCTTTATAAAACTTAATTTTTAATCCTAATATCTTTATCTCTCTTATATTTTCTTGACTAAAATATTTATATTTATTTTTAAAAAATATTTTATCATTTATATTGATATTAAACCTAGACTTACCAGTATATTCTTTTTTATTTTCTTCTTTAGGTATTGATAATTGTACGTTATACCATACATTACCATATACATATCCTGTTGCTAAAGTATCTCCTTTAACTTCTTCATATAATTTAATTTCTCCACTAATTAAGACATCACCTTTTTTAACATATTCCCCACTTCTAACCAAATTAACTCCTTTAGTAGATATAATCTTAGTAATATAGGCATCTTTTTTAGCAACTATATTTCGGTATCCCCTTTCTTTATTTATTTCTTTAATTTTTCTTTCTTCACATCTAATTATATATTTCATCCCATCTTTAGTAATACTAATCCACTCTAATTTTTCTTTATTATTATTTAAAATATTTTTTTGTATTTTATCTAATTCATTAAAACTATAAGCAAAAGAATATTTCTTAACATTATTATTATCTAATTCTTTATATATTAACTTGCGAATACTAGATGATGAATGTATTACCTCAATATCTACTATATAACTAGTTATTATGTCAATTAATATAAAAGCAAGAATAAATATTATTATATAAAAAATATTATTTTTAATCATTTCTTTAAGTTTATTAATTCCTACATAACTAACTATTTTAATCTTAGAATAATAATTTAATCTTTTAATTTTTTTATAATCATCTAAATTTATTATACATGTTATCTTATTATTATCTATATAACTTATATTTGATAAATAAATCTTATTACTAATACACTTATTTATAAATCTATTAATACTACCAGTTACTTCTATTTTAACTTGTTTATTCATAGGTTACCCCTATAATATTACCAGAAATAATTAATTCTTTTTCTTGCATATGTTTTATTAACATATTACTACCTTTAATCTTTAAATTAAAATTATCAAATTTAATCATTATTAAATTATTATCAAATGAGATTATATCTTTATAATTATATAAATATACATTATTTTTATATAAACAAACATAATAATTATTATTTCTTAAAGCGTTATTAATTATCTCTAGCATATGCATCACCAATTAATTATATGTTTGTAGCAAAAGAAAACTACTGAATTTCAGTAGTTAATTATTCAAGAAATTAAAGTGATTCTTGCAAACCCATTACCACTATGACCTTTACCTAAATCATAATAGCCACCATCTGGGTTAGGCATTTGTTTTAGTTCACCTTTAACGTTTGTCCAACTATATCCCTTTCCATCTATCATAACTGTATTTGTAAATTCTTTACCACTATAATGAATACTGCATAGATTATCAGTTGTTCCAGTAATACATTCGGAATTAGACGTTCCTTTTTTAGGTGTTGTAGAATTATTTTTTTCAATAGCAACGCAACCAGTATGACCACTTATAAATGATGATCCACTACCACCTGCCCATTGGCCACCGAAACTTGCACCGCCACCGCCGCCGCCATAATAGCCGCCACCGCCACCGCCAGCACCGCCTTCTCCACTTCCGCCGCCATTGCCTCCAATACCAAATTTTCCACTTGTTCCTAATCCATATTTATCTCCAGCATCTCCAGCAGTACCGCCTTCTGTTTGAGTTCCACCTTTTGATATGTAAGTTTGATAATTTAATGTATCATATCCGCTTAACCCACCTGCTGCTATTTTAGAAGCATTACCGTGTCCCGCGGCACCAGCAACCATTATTCTATCATATAAAGTTTTTTGCTCATATCTAATATCTGTTGCACCACTACCTCCGTTATTTGATGATCCACTATTAGCGTTTCCTCCACCATTATATCCACCGTTTCTATCATTAGCCACTCCTCCTATATATATGTATAATTTTTCATTTTCATTTAAAAGAATATTTCCTGCTGCATAACCACCCGAAGAATAGGAACTTGCTCCCCAGGTTTCTAATTTATAATTACCATTACATGGTACTGTAAATGTATAATATGGTTCTGGTGTTGAAGATGTTGGACTAATATAAGAATATAGCATACTATTTGTACTTTTGATTGATACATTACCTGTAATATTTAATATGTTGTTTTGAATAGTTCCATTTCCACTTGTTACAGACCAGTTCATTACGTTTGAACTATCTATATTATATAATGTGGGTAATTCGTATTCTTTATTCTTTTCAAATTTAATAGTCTTATTAATACTATTTTGTTCATCAACTATTGTTAAATCAACTAATTCTTTAGCTTGTTCAATTATTACATAAGCAGATAATCTTTTACCCATATTTTCATTTTGATTTGAATTTGTTTTATTTGGAAAAGATATGGTCAATGTATAATTATGTTTAACGTTATTATTTTCTTTATTATCAAAATTACCATAGCCAAGGCTTACAATGCTTTTACCACTTTTTAACGAATTTGTTAAAACATATGCAAGCGTTCCATTATTTGATGGATTACTTCCATTTATCGAATAAGTTATTGCACCATCACTAAACGTATTCTCTTCTACAACTAACTTTAATCCATAATTTAATGCATTACCAACTTTACTAGAAGTATTATTTTTTGCAGTTAAACTAAATTCTTTAACTGATGTCCATCCTGGTAATATATTAACTGCATTAATTTGACTACTACCATTTTCATAAGTTATATCTATTGAACCACTATTAAACAATAGTGTAGAAGACGTTTCAGTCCCGTTTATAATTGGAGCTATATAAGCAGCAGAAAAACCTATTAAAATAGTTAATAACAATCCTATAAGAATAGTTACAATTAATATTCTTTTTTTATTTATTAGGTTTAAATCATTCACAATAATTACCTACCTTATCTTATCTAATTTTACATTAAAAAAGGATTTATGTAAATAACATAAACCCATGTTTTAATCAAATAAACTTAGTTGGGAAGATTCTGGCATATTTTCTAAAACATCAATAGATTTTAGTTTTTCTATTATTGTTCCAGAAACTTTTGCTCTTGATTGAAAATCTTCAACCGGAGTTTGACAGTTAATTAATTTATAAATATCATGCAAAGCCTTTATATATAAGGTTTTTCTTTTGTCAAGTTTTTGTTTATTTTGTGTTGTATATCATTGTATATTATGGTATTATATATGTGTAAGGTAGTGATGCTATGTTTGTTAAACAAAATAAATCTCATAAAGGTATTCTTTTGACTTTCACTGTTGGATATAGAGAAAATGGTAAAGTTAAACATAAAAATATTGAAACAATTGGTTATTTAGATGATTT
>CAKOIE010000033.1 GCA_934086395.1 uncultured Bacilli bacterium
TTATAAGATATATTTTACTATGGTAAAGGTATAATTTTAACTAATGATAAGGTATAATTTCTAAAAAGGATTAACAAACATCAAACTTATGCTTGACACTACAATAGTCAAGTGGTATATTATATTTGCATTTTAAATTTTGGTTCTATGTCACATAGAACCTTGATTTATGAGTAATACAACACACCGGGATGTGTGTATAGAAAGGAAGTATTAAAATGCCTACAATAAACCAATTAGTTAAGACAAGAAGAAAAAACAAAACTAAAAAGAAAAAGAGTCCTGTATTAAACATCGGTTTTAATAGTATGGAAAGAAAGACTACAGCAACTGATCATCCACAAATGAGAGGTGTATGTACTCGTGTTGGTACAAAAACTCCAAAGAAACCAAACTCAGCATTAAGAAAATATGCTCGTGTAAGATTATCAAATGGTCGTGAAGTAGATACTTATATTCCAGGTGAAGGACATAACTTACAAGAACATAGTGTTGTTTTAGTTCGTGGTGGACGTGTTAAAGACCTTATCGGTGTACGTTATCACATTGTTCGTGGTACATTAGACACTCAAGGTGTTAATGATCGTAAACAATCAAGAAGTAAATATGGTACTAAAAAACCAAAGAAAAAATAGTTAAATAAGGAGGAAAAAATATGCGTAAAAGACGTGCAATTAAACGCGATGTTTTACCAGATCCTATATACAATTCAAAAGTTGTTACTAAATTAATTAATGCTGTTATGAATGATGGTAAAAAAGGTACAGCTACAAGAATTGTTAACGAGGCATTTGATAAAATAAAAGAACAAACAAATAAAGATCCGATGGAAGTTTTTACTAAAGCAATGGAAAATATTACTCCTGCATTAGAAGTAAAATCACGTCGTGTTGGTGGATCTAACGTTCAAGTTCCAATTGAAGTTAGTGAAACAAGAGGACAAACACTTGCTCTTCGTTACTTAATCAATTATTCAAGATTAAGACCAGGAAGAGGAATGGCAAATAAATTAGCTGCTGAAATCATCGATGCATCAAATGGTGTTGGTGGAGCTGCTAAGAAAAGAGAAGATACTCACAAGATGGCTGAAGCAAATAAAGCATTTGCTCATTATAGATGGTAGGTTACTATGGCAAGAGACGTTTCAATAGATAAACTAAGAAATATCGGTATAATGGCTCACATTGATGCCGGTAAAACTACTACAACTGAAAGAATTTTATTCTTAACAGGTATCACTCATAAAATAGGTGAAACACATGATGGTGAATCTCAAATGGACTGGATGGCCCAAGAACAAGAAAGAGGTATCACAATCACAAGTGCTGCAACTACTGCACACTGGAAAGGTTATAGACTTAATATAATCGATACACCAGGACACGTAGACTTCACAATTGAAGTTCAAAGAAGTTTAAGAGTATTAGATGGTGCTATTGCGCTTATAGATGCTCAAGCTGGTGTAGAACCACAAACTGAAACAGTTTGGAGACAAGCTAATGAATATAAAGTTCCAAGAATGATTTGTGCAAACAAAATGGAAAAAATGGGTGCAGACTATTATTATAGTTTAAAAACTATTAAAGATAGATTAGGCGCTAACGCTGCTGCAATCATGTTACCAATTGGTGCTGAAGATCATTTTACTGGATATATTGATTTAGTTGAAATGAAAGCATATGAGTATGATGGAACTGAACAACAACAAGTTACAGAAATTCCAATTCCTGCTGATATGCAAGATAAAGCTGAAGAATACAGAACTATTCTATTAGAATCAGTTGTTGAATTCGATGATGCTTTAATGGAAAAATATTTAGAAGGTGGAGAAATTTCTGTTGCTGAATTAAAGAGTGCTATTAGAAAAGCAACATTAGCTGTTGAATTCTTCCCTGTATTATGTGCTGATGCCCTAGGAAACAAAGGTACTCATGCTTTATTAGATGCTGTTATTGATTATTTACCAGCACCTACTGATATCGAAGCAATTGATTGCGTAGATAAAGATGGAAATGATATTAAGAGACATCCAAGTGATTCAGAACCATTTACTGCCTTAGCATTCAAAATTATGACAGACCCATTCGTTGGACGTTTATCATTCTTCAGAGTTTACTCTGGTGTGTTAAAAGCAGGTTCATATGTACTTAACTCAACTAAAGGAGTTAAAGAAAGAATCGGACGTATCTTACAAATGCATGCAAATCAACGTAAAGAAATCACTGAAGTATATGCAGGAGAAATTGCTGCTGCAGTAGGATTAAAAAATACTACAACTGCTGATACACTATGTGATGAAAAATCATTTGCAATAATGAAAGGTATGGAATTCCCAGAACCAGTTATTGATATCGCAATTGAAGCTAAATCTAAAAATGATCAAGATAAAATGGCAATTGCTATTCAAAAACTTGTTGAAGAAGACCCTACATTAAGAGTAAAAACTGATGCTGAAACAGGTCAAACTGTATTATCAGGTATGGGTGAATTACACTTAGATATCATTATCGATAGAATGAGAAGAGAATTTGGTGTAGAAGTTAACCAAGGTAGACCACAAGTTGCATACCGTGAAACTATCACAGTTGCAGGAGATTGTGAAGGTAAATATATCAAACAATCAGGTGGACGTGGACAATACGGACATGTTTGGGTTAAATTTGAACCAAATCCTGGAAAAGGTTATGAATTTGTTGATGCAATCGTTGGTGGAGTTGTTCCTCGTGAATATATCCCAGTAACAGATAAAGGATTACAAGAAGCTATGGCTGGTGGTATCCTTGCCGGTTATCCAATGGTTGATGTTAAAGCAACATTATTTGATGGATCATATCATGATGTAGACTCATCAGAAATGGCCTTCAAAATTGCAGCATCAATGGCATTAAAAGCTGCTAAAGAAAAATGTAAAGCAGTACTTCTAGAACCTATCATGAAAGTTGTAGTTGATACTCCAGAAGAATACATGGGTAATGTAATGGGAGATTTAACTTCTCGTCGTGGTAGACCACTAGGACAAGAATCAATTGGAAACTCAATTAGAATAATTGCTCTTGTTCCACTATCAGAAATGTTTGGTTACATGACTGATTTAAGAAGTAATACACAAGGACGTGCTAACTTCCAAATGGAAAAAGATCATTATGAAGAAGTTCCAAAATCAATCGCTGAAGAAATCATTAAGAAAAACAGCGTAAACTAATTGAATAATACTTGAATAAAGTTCAAGAATTAGATAAAATAATTTTATAGAAAGAAAAGAAATAGGAGGAAAAATAAAATGGCAAAAGAAAAATTTGATCGTAGTAAACCACATGTTAATATTGGTACTATTGGACACGTAGACCATGGTAAAACAACATTAACTGCTGCAATTACAAAGGTTTTACATGACGAAGGAAAAGCAGACTTTGTTGATTATGCAAATATCGATAAAGCCCCAGAAGAAAGAGAAAGAGGTATTACTATTAATACTGCTCACGTTGAGTATGAAACTGACAAACGTCACTATGCTCACGTAGACTGCCCAGGACATGCTGACTATGTTAAGAACATGATCACTGGTGCTGCACAAATGGATGGAGCTATCTTAGTTGTTTCAGCTGCAGATGGTCCTATGCCACAAACTAGAGAACATATCTTACTTGCTCGTCAAGTTGGAGTTCCAAGAATCGTAGTATTCATGAACAAATGTGATCAAGTTGATGATCCAGAATTACTAGATTTAGTAGAAATGGAAATTAGAGAATTATTAGGAGAATATGGTTTTGATTCAGAATGCCCTATTATTAGAGGATCTGCATTAAAAGCATTAGAAGGAGATCCAGCAAACGTTCAAGCTATCAAAGACTTAATGGCTGCTGTTGATGATTATATCCCAACACCTGATAGAGATACTGATAAACCATTCTTAATGAGTATTGAAGACGTATTCACAATTTCAGGACGTGGTACAGTTGTTACTGGACGTGTTGAAAGAGGTAGATTAAATCTTAACGACGAAGTTGAAATCGTTGGATTAAAAGATACAAGAAAGACAGTTGTTACTGGTATCGAAATGTTCAGAAAATCTTTAGATTTTGCTGAAGCTGGAGATAACGCTGGAGTTTTACTTCGTGGTATCAATAGAGAAGACGTTGAACGTGGACAAGTATTAGCTAAACCAGGTTCAGTACATCCTCATAAAAAATTCAAAGCTTCTGTATATGTATTATCTAAAGAAGAAGGTGGACGTCATACTCCATTCTTCTCAAACTACAGACCACAATTCTACTTCAGAACTACTGATGTTACTGGTGTAATTGAACTTCCTCAAGGAGTTGAAATGGTTATGCCTGGTGATAATGTAGAAATGACAGTTGAATTAATTGCTAACGTTGCTTTAGAAAACGGAACTAAGTTCTCAATTCGTGAAGGTGGACGTACAGTTGGTGCTGGTACAGTTACTGAAATCATTGAATAATAAAAGTTAAAACACCTTTGGGTGTTTTTTCTTTACTATAAATGAAAAAAATAGTAATATTATACTAGGGTGTATCATATGAAAAGAATTAAATTATTTCATAAAAAAATAAGTATTATTAATGAAGTAGATAGAAAAAATTTTTTAATTAGACTTATATTTTTTACATTAGCATCATTTTTATATGGAATAATTTATAATACCTTTTTAGTTCCAAACAATATCGTTATTGGAGGAATGAGTGGTTTAGCAATTGTAATTAAAGAAATAACTGGATTACCAACAACCGTATTTATTAATATTAGTACACTTATATTAGTAATAATATCGTATTTTATTTTAGGAAAAGACAAAGCAATATATACAATAATAGGATCAATCATATTTACCCTATTACTCTCATTTACTAGTACATTTTCATATAACCTACAAGGATATTTAAAAAATGAATTTTTAATTATTTTAGTATCTTCCGTATCAATTGGTGTTGCTAATGGCATTATATATCGATCTGGTTTTAATACAGGTGGAGCAGATATATTAGCATCTATCTTAAACAAATATTTTAAATTTCCCATTGGTCAGTGCAATAGTATTATTAACACATTTATTATAATAAGTGGTGCCTTCTTATTTGGTATTACTAAAACAATATATGCCATCTTTATTTTAACCGTATCATCAAAAATGATTGATATAGTTATGCTTGGAGTAAACGATAGTAAAATGATTTACATAAAAAGTAAAAACTGGAAAAATTTAGAAAAATATATTTTAAATGATTTAAAATTAGGCGTAACCGAAATTGGTAACAAAGGTGGAATATTTATAGATAAAGATCCTACATTATTAGTTGTACTTCCGTTCGATGAATATTATAATTTTAAATATCAGATCTTAAAATATGATAGTAAAGCATTTATTGCAGCCCATGACTGCTATGCAATTCAAAATGGTTACAGTAAGAAGATATTGCCATTCTAACCATAATTAGGTATAATATACTACGTTAAAAAAGGAGTAATGAAAGTGGAAACATTAGAAACTTTAGATGAAAATATAGAAACATTAACAACAGAAACAAATAATAAAGAAGAACAAAAAGAAAATAAAATAAGCGTACTTGAAAGATATGGAGAAGATTTAACCAAAAAAGAATATATTACTAATCCATCAATTGGAAGAGATAAAGAAATTAATGAAATGATTTTAGCTCTAATTACTCCCGATAAAGCCGCATTATTAACAGGAAAACCAGGTATAGGTAAAACAGCTTTAGTAGAAGGACTAGCCTATCGCATCCAAAAAGGAGACATTCCCAATGCTTTAAAAGGGTGGAGTATTATTAAAATAAATATTACTTCATTATTAGGAAGTACAACCGAAAATGGTAACACCGATGCTAGATTAGAAATATTACTTAATGAATTAAAAACTAAAACAAACACTATTCTTTTTATTGATGAAGTTCATTTATTAGTAAATAAAAATCCAAATAACAATATCGATTTTGCTAATATGTTAAAACCATTCTTAGATCGTGGTACTATTAAAATGATAGGTGCAACAACCACTGAAGAATATGAAGCATATATTCTAAGAGACAGAGCATTTCTTCGTAGATTTATTAAAATAGATATTGCAGAGAGTGATCCTGAAACAGTTGTAAAAATACTTATGGGAACATATCCTAAATTTGAAAAGAAAATGGGTGTAAAACTCGCCTATACTGATTTCCAAAAAGAAAAAATATTTGCATTTTTAGTAGACATGACAAGTGAATATAAAAGAGTATACGAAATATCAAGTAGATATCCAGATATAACTTTAACCCTACTTGCAAATGCATTTAGTTATGCTGTATTTGAAAACTCTCCTGAAGTAAGAATTAAACATATTTATGAAGCAGTTAAAAACGCTAAAAATATCTATCCAGATAGTTTAAAGAAAGAAATAGAAAAATTTAAAGTCCAATTTAAAGATATGTTAGAACAAGAAAATGTTGAAATCTAACAAGTTATTAACAAAGAATTTATTATAAAAACTTAAGATTATTTAGACGTATAGAAATGACATTGAATATAAGTTTTCAATATTTTTGAAATCACTTATATATCTTGTCATTTTTTTAATTAAAAATTATTTAAATTATCTAATATTTACCGTATCTAAACATTAAATAAAGATTTCAATATTCTTTATATTATAAGAATAAATATAGATATTATATCAATTTTTTATTTTACGTAACACCCCACATCATGCTTGACTCAGAAGGCTTTTAGCGATATAATTTGACTATGATAAGGAAGGATGATGAAAGTGAAAGAAAACAAGGTAAAATTAATTGTAATCTTATCTACAATTACGATGATGATTTTATTATTTGGCGGAATAACATATGCATATTTTACATCAACAAACAATAATGGAAGTACATCAATAGTAGAAGTAACAGGAGGTAAGATGACAATAAGTTATACTGATGGAACAAGTGATTTGTTAACTAGTAAAGATATAGTGCCAAGTAATGATATTATAGTAAATAAAACATTTACTTTAACAGGAACAAATACAACAAGTGGATTAGAAATGCCATATGAAGTAGGACTAGATTATATATCAGGCTTTAGTGATGGAATGATTCATTATTATATAAAAAGAACGAGTGCAAATGATAATGTATCAAGTAACCTAGTTGGAACAGCAAATCAAACAATACCAGGTAACACCTCAGAAACAGGCTATACTCATGGTACATTAAAAAAGGGAAATAGATACTTTAAATTAGCATCAGGAGTGTTTAATGCTAATACAACAAATCAAACAATTACATTTGGTTTAAAACTACAATTTCCTGATAATAATGAAAATCAAGATAGTGAAAAAGGAAAAAATTTTACTGGAAAGATAGTTGTAAATTATAAAGAATCAGCAACAGATACATTAATTGCTAAATTCGATAGTGAAACTAAAACAAATGGAGTATCAACAAGTGGATTATTTATAGATAACACAAGTGATGTAAACTTAAGATATACAGGAGCTAATCCAAATAACTATGTTGAGTTTGCTAACACAGGAGAATTATGGAGAATAGTTGGTATATTTAATGTAAAAGATTCAACAGGTAAAATAGAACGAAAGATTAAATTAGTTAGAGATGAATCATTAGGCTCATATTCATGGGATGCAACTGGAAATAATGATTACGGATTTAATAATTGGACAGAAGCAGACTTAAAAAATGAATTAAATGGTGATTATTTAGATACAACCATAACTTCAAACAAGAATAATTGGTATAATTCATATTATGATTCAACAACTAAGAAACCAGTACTTCGCCAAACAGGAGAATTTGATTATACTAAAATTATAAAAAGTAATTATCAAAATATGATAAGTGAAAGTGTATGGAACATAGGTGGAAATAGTTATAGTAACCCAAGCTCTGCACCATATGGATTGCCTCTATTAGATCAATATAATAAAGAAAGAGGAACAATAACATATCAAAATAATCGCCCTACCAAGTGGACAGGTAAGGTTGGACTAATATATGCAAGTGATTATGGATATGCATCAACACTTGCAGAATGTCATGAAAACCTAAGAGCAGGTGTAACATATGATAAAGAAAGTGATAAATGGGATTACACAAACGGAAAATGTAAGACAGATAACTGGTTATTTAAAAACTCTTGGTATTGGACGTTGTCGCCTTGCTCTGGTAACTCGGCTCACGTGTTCTATGTGGGTGGGGACGGTGCTGTCTACTACCTCAGCGCGTATTTCTCTGGCGGGGTTTTGCCGGCCGTTTTCTTGAAATCTGATATCTTGATAGCTAGTGGAAATGGTGAAAAAAATAGTCCTTACCGTCTAGGATAAGGTGCCGCGAAGCGAGACGTGCCTATGGCGGGTAGGGACCCGGCAGGCACGAAAATTTTTAAACGAAAGACAAAGAATTTGATTGAACAAAACAGATAAGTATATTTTTTGATAGAAAATTAGTTTGAACATACATTAACATGTATGCGTAAAATAAAAGGTTTAATGGCAAGATATGAATTTGCCAAGAAAATTTATCCTCATAGATTAATTATTTTTAAAACTAAGAATGGTTATAAATCTATAGGAAAAGATCAAGTATTACTTGATTATATAATTATAAATAAATTATTATTTAAATTAAAAGATTTAAAAATTAATTTTGTTTTAATTGATAATATGGATATTATTGATGAGGGATGTTTTGATAATGATAATTATTATCGTTATGTTAAGATATCTATGTTAAATAAGATTTTATTTAGCATTAAATCAATGATATAAATAGGGTTAACTTGTAAAGTCGCCTTACTCTGGTAACTCGAATAACGTGTTCAATGTGAATGGGGACGGTGCTGTCAACAACAACAACGCGTATAACTCTAACGGGGTTTTGCCGGCCTTAGAGCTCCTAACTTCTCCAGGATTTATAGGTTTAATTACTTATATTTGAGTGTATTTTAGGAACATAGTTAATCCTTGAGTTTTATACTCTAAAAGTATGATAAAGATGGTAAGTTATACGTAAGTTACCTAGCACTTTATATTATTGGGTGGTATTTAGTTTGTATAAATTAAATACCTATTTTTTTGGAAGGATGTTTTATGAATAAGAGTGTAGATTTATTAAAAAATGGTGGGTTTTATAGTGTTTTTGGGGATTCTTGTTATATTATGTTATATTTATTTGGATATAAAATAATTGATAATAGGGTTGGATTTCCTAAATCTGCTTATGATAAGGTTGTTAATAAGTTAGATGAATTATGTATTAATTATAATGATCCTATAGAGGGGGTTAATAAGGATTTTAAAAAGAAAAATAAGTATAATGAGTTTGTTGTTAAGGGAAAGAATAAATATAGTATTACTACCAGAATTAATAGTATTATTGATAGACTTTCTAATTTAGGTGAGGATGAACTTGATAGTATTTTATCTTATATTGAGGATAAGTTAGGTAATGAATAATGATAGTAGAGAGTTTTTAATTGTTAAGAGGTTAAAAGAATTTTGTTTAAGTATTGATAGTATTGTTATTAATTTTCCTAAGAAGGAGTTATTAATTAGGGAAAGGTTATTAAATGATTCATTAGAGATTTTAAATGATGTTTTTTATGTTAATTTAGATAAGAATATTGATAGTAGAAATAATTATAAGAAAAAAATTATTAGTAAGTTTAATATGCTTGATTTTTATGTTGAGTATTTATTTAAGAAAAATATTATTAATAAAAAGGTTTGTGAGAAGGTTTGTAGGGAACTTAATGAAATGTGTAAGATGATTTATGGTTGGTTAAGAGATGAAGGTAGAGCTAAGTGATTTATTAGATATTTATGAGGATATAATTCGTAAGAATTGTAAGAATAAGAAGAAGGTTTATAATTTTGAGAAGAAAAAAATGATCTTATTATATGATTTATGTAACAGTGTTAATAATGGTACTTATTCTATGGGGAAGTATAATGTTTTTTTAGTTAGAAGTCCTAAATATAGAATTGTAATGAGTTTAAATATTTGTGATAAGATTATGAATCATTATATTACTTTGAATTATATTATTCCTACTTTAAATAAGTATTTAGATGATCGGAATGTAGCTACAAGAAAAGGAATGGGAAATGATTATGGTATAAAACTTGTTAAGAAATATTTAGAAAAGAATAAGAAGTATGATAAGTTTTATATTATGAAATTAGATATTAAGAAGTATTTTTATAATATTGATCATGAGATTCTTATTTCAATGATTAGAGATAAGTTTGATCAAGATGTTTTTGATTTTATTAATAATATTATTTGTAGCACTGATGCATCTTATATAAATGATTTAATTAATAATATTAGGGATAATGAACTTGTTAAAGGCTATAGAGAGGATGTTGTTAATCTTCCAAATTATCAATATGGTAAGGGATTACCAATTGGAAATATGACTAGTCAATTTTTTGCAATATTTTATTTATATAAGTTAGATCACTATATTATACATGATTTGCATTTAAAGTATTATGTTAGATATATGGATGATTTTGTAATTATTCATCATGATAAAGATTATTTAAATAAGTGTAAGTTGATTATTGAAGAAAAATTAAACAAGGAATATAAATTAGAATTAAATAAGAAGAGTAGGATTTATTCATCATTAGAGGGATTTGATTTTTTAGGTTATCATTTTAGTATTTATAATAAGAGAACAATTATGAATGTATCTAGGAAAAGTTTTAGTTCTATTAGGAAGAATATTTATTTAGGTAATAGGTCTTTTGAGGAGTTTAATCGTTATTCTAATTATAAGAATTCTTTTGTTTATGCTGATGTTTCTTGTGTTAAATATTTTTTGAATGAATTTTATAAGTAGTTTTTGGATTGTGAAAGTTTAAGTATAACTGAAAAAGGATAAAATTATTAAATTGCTATGACTATGGATATATATTATTATGGTTAGTTTTAAGTTTTATTATAGTGTTATTTATTTAGAGTTACTTTTTTCTATTTCCCAAAATAAAAAAAAATTGCTTTTTGGGAAATGAAGTACAATAATATTATTGCTGTACATGATGAAACTAATTAAAAGATATTGCTATTTAGATAAACTAATTAATACAATGAATACGCCTGATATAAAGGTAATAACAGGGGTTAGACGTGCTGGAAAATCAAAGTTATTAGATGAATTTACAGCATATATAAAGATATTAAAGAATACCATAAATTAATGGAATATGTTGAAAATAATACCTTTAAAAGAGAGGTTGGATTATTATTAAAAATTAAAGATGCTTATCCTAAAATATTAATTGCAAGAACTAGATATGATACTTATTTATATGAGGGAATTCAAATTGTTGATATATCTAGTTGGCTTTTACAAGATAATTGTTAGTTGATTATTAAAATTTTTACTATTATTTTTTTTTGTTTAATAGTATAATTTAACTAGAAGGATGTGATAATTATGTGGCTATGGATATTAATAGCTGTTATAGTAGTTATTGTACTTTGGGTATTATCTACTTATAATGTTTTAGTAGGTTTAAGAAATACTTGTAAGGAAGCATTTTCTACTATGGATGTTTATTTAAAGAAGAGATGGGATTTAATTCCAAATTTAGTTGAAACTGTTAAGGGTTATGCTAAGCATGAAAAAGATACTTTAGAAGAGGTTGTATCTTTAAGAAATACTCCTTATGAAAGTATGAGTGATGATGAAAAGGTTAAAACTAATCAAAAGTTAAGCCAAGGTGTAACAAAGATTATGGCTTTAGCTGAGGCATACCCAGAATTAAAAGCTAATGAAAATTTTAAAGAATTAAGCAAGGATTTAAGTAAGATTGAAGAGGATATTGCTAATTCAAGAAAATATTATAATGGTACTGTTAGAAACTATAATAATAAGATTGAAATGGTTCCTAGTAATATAGTGGCTGGTATTTTTGGATTTAAAACAAGAAGTATGTTTGAAGTAGATGCTGCTGAAAGAGAAAATGTTAAAGTAAAGTTTTAGAAGGTGAAAAAAGTGAATAGAAAAATTATAAATTTATTATTTTGCATATTTACTTTTTTTCTTTTTAGTTTAAATTGTTATGCAAATGATTATGATATTACTAAGTATGATGTTGAAATAGTTGTTGATGAACATAATAAATATAGTATAAAAGAAAATATTGATACGTATTTTAATGTTAGTAAGCATGGGATTATTAGAAGAATTCCTTTATATAACAATATTAAAAGACAAGATGGTACAAGTGAAAGAAATAGAGTGCTAATATCTAATATTAAAGTTAATGATGAATTTAAATCATTTAGGGAAGATGGAAATTATGTTCTTAAAATTGGTAGTGCTGATAAAAAGCTAACTGGAAAACACTCTTATACTATTTCTTATGATTATGATATAGGACTTGATAAAAATAATAAGTATGATGAATTATATTTTAATATTATTGGTACAAATTGGGATACTGATATTAGTAATGTAACTTTTAAAATTGTAATGCCTAAAGAATTTGATGCTAGTAAACTTGGATTTAGTTATGGAATGTTTGGTTATAGTAACACTGATAACATTATTTATGAGGTTGATGGTAATGTGATAACAGGTAGTTTTAACGGGACTTTGAGTGCCAGAGAAGGATTAAATGTTAGAATGGAATTACCTGATGGTTATTTTGTGAGAAACTCTGTTGGTACTAATTTGTTAGAATGTTGGTACTATGTTATTCCTATTTTGAGTGTTATATTTGCTTATTTAATTTGGAAAAAATATGGTAAAGATGATCAAGTTGTTGATGTTGTATCGTTTTATCCACCAGAAAACATGAATAGTTTGGACGTTGCATTTGCTAAAAAGGGAAATGTTAATAATTTTGATGTTGTATCTCTTTTGATATATTTAGCAAGTAAGGGATATATTAAAATAATTGAAGATAAAAAGAGTAAAAATAAATTTACCATCCAAAAAGTTAAAGAATATGATGGTAATAATAAAGAAGAGGAAATGTTTTTTAAGGGACTATTTGTAAATGGTAAGGATACTATTACTAGTAAAGAACTAGAAAATAGTTTTTATAGTGTAATTGGTTCTATTGTGTATCGTAAAAATAGTTATACTAATAAAAGTAAGATATTTTGTAGTAAGTCTAGTAAGAAACGAATTTTACTATTTTTCTTGATATTTATATCTGCTAGTTTATCAACATTTATCCCTGCTATAGGTTATAAGTTTAGTGAGGTTTACTTTCAAATAATTATAGCTAATTTTATTGGTTCTATTATTTTAATATTGTTTAGTTTAATATATGATAACAATTATACTAAGATGGGGTTAACTAATTCTTTGATTTTTTCAGGAATATTTGTTGTAATATTTGCTATATTTAATTTTAATTTGGTTGGTTTTGAATATATTTATTATGATACGGTTTATCTTATTGGATTTATATTATGTATGGTTTGTGTATATTTGATATATTTCTTTTATCTTGTTGTGATTAAGAGAACTGAGTACGGAACTAAAATATTGGGTGAAATTAATGGTTTTAAGAAATTTTTAGAGACTGCTGAAAAGAATAAGCTAGAAAGTTTAGTTCATGATGATCCAACATATTTTTATAATATTTTACCTTATGCATATGTTTTAGGTGTAAGCGATGCTTGGATTAAACAATTTAAAGGGATTGCTATTGCTCCTCCTGATTGGTATGAATCTTCTGATGCATTTGATTATTATATGTTTAATCGTTCTTTAAATAGAACTCTTCTTAGTGCGAATAAGGTTATGAGTTCTAGACCTCAATCGTCTACTGATTTTGGTTCGTCTGGTGGAGGATTTTCAGGTGGAGGATTCTCTGGTGGAGGCTCCGGCGGTGGCGGAGGAAGTTCTTGGTAGAAAGGAAACAATTTATGAGAGAATTGCAAATTAATAGGGTTTATAGACATTTTAAAGGTAATTATTATTTAGTCTTGGATGTTGCTTATAATTCTGAAAATAATGAAAAATATGTTGTTTATAGAGCGTTATATGGAGATAATAAATTATGGATTAGACCTTATGATATGTTTATGAGTGAGGTTGACCACGAAAAGTATCCTGATGTTAAACAAAAATATAGATTAGAACTTGTAGATATTGATAAAAAAATAGATTTTAAAGATAGTAATTAATAGCTATCTTTTTTATTTTTGCCAAATTTAAAAAAACATAATAGTGTCAAGTAAGTGTATAACTTTTAAAAAAAACAAGTAAATTGGATTACTCTTTACAATATATATTATAGAAGCACCTAGTAAGGTGCTTTTAGTACGTACGAAAAAATAAATTATAAGGAGGAAAATTATGTTTAATTTAAAATTATTTTTAAAGTATTTAGCTAAAATATTAATATTTTATATTTAATCAAAAATGTA
>CAKOIE010000034.1 GCA_934086395.1 uncultured Bacilli bacterium
AACTCAAAAAAAAATACAAATAGAAAGAATCAATCAAATAGATTAATAATTTCTATAAGATTGATTATACGAGGAAGGAAAAATGAAAAGTATTAAAAAACTAGTTTGTATGTTATTCATGTTAGTATTAGCAATTCCAACAGTTAATGCTGCTGAAAAAGGTACAATCACTATTAACAAGACAATTGTTAATGAAGAATACGGAATCTATAAAGTATTAGATTTAGAAACTTATGATAAAGTTAATGATCATTACATTTATAGAGCAGCTTCAGATTGGAAAACATTCTTAGATGGAGCAACTGATTATTTAGAAGCAAAGAATGAAAATGGGGATAAATATTATGTTTGGAAGGATGGTGTAGATAAAACTAAATCTAAAGAATTTGCTGAAAAAGCTTATAAATATGCTCAAGATAACAATATTGCACCAATCATTACTAAAACAGCAAATACTACTAAAGTAGTGTTTGACGACCTTGATTTAGGATACTACTTAGTAAATTCTTCAGTAGGAGCGTTACTTCATTTAACTACAACAAATCCAACTGCCACAGTTAATGAAAAAAATACATTAAATCCAAATATAGATAAAAATGTTTTAGAAAATAGTACAGGAACATATGGAAAAGAAAATGACGATATAATAGGAAGTACTATAAATTACAAGTCAACTATTACAACTGGAGCAGGTTATGGTAGTTATGTTTTATACGATAAAATGGATGCTGGTCTAACATTTAATTCTAATTCTGTAATTGTTAAAATAGGAGATGCTCTTGTAGATGCTAATAATTATGTAGTTAAAACAGATGTTACAGGTTATACATTTGTAATTGAATTTAAAGATGAATTTATTCTTAAACAACCTAAGAATACTAATATCGACGTATATTATACTGCAACTTTAAATAAAGATGCTACTGTTGAAGGTGATGGAAATATAAATGAAACATTTCTACAATATGGTAATGATATAGAAACAGATAAAAAGAAAACTGTTACATATACATATGCATTTGAAATAATTAAAACAAATAAAGAAGGAGTAGAATTAACAGGTGCTGAATTTAAACTATTAGATAAAAATGGTAATGAAATAAAAGTAGTTTTAAAAGATGAAGTAAGTAATACTTATAGAGTTGCTACTGGAAATGAAATAGGTGTTAATATTAAAGCTGGTAAAGCTATTATCGAAGGATTAGATGAAGATTCCTATAAATTGAAGGAAGCTGTTAGTCCAAAAGGATATAATAAATTAACAAGTCCAGTTGAATTTAGAGTTAATGGAAAAACAAATATTACTGTTATAGAAAGAACATTAGTTAAAGTTATAAATTATACTGGTTCTGAATTACCTGAAACAGGTGGAATTGGTACTAAACTATTTATTATAAGTGGTTTATCATTAGTTCTTATTTGTGGATTAGTATTAGTTACAAAATTAAGATTATATAAAAATATCTAGTAATAATTGTAAAAGTATATAAAGGAGGTTGAAGTAATATGAATAAAAGAAATACTATTATAATGATTGTATTGTTTTTCATAGGACTTTTAACTCTCTTTTATCCTACTTTAAGTAATTATTATAATGAAAAAATGGGTTCTAAAACTATTTATAATTATGAAAGTATTTTAAATAGTTATGATACTAATAAATTTAAACAAATAAAAAAAGATGCTATAAATTATAATAAAAAATTATCTAAATTAAAAGATCCTTTGTTAGATTATAACGATTTGAAGAATTATAATAATGTTCTTAACGTTAATGATGAAGGAATGATTGGATATTTATCTATCGATAAAATTAGGGTAGAAATTCCTATTTATCATGGTACAAGCAATGATACATTAAATAGTTTCGTTGGCCATGTTGAAGGAACTAGTCTTCCTATTGGAGGAAAAGGTACCCATAGTGTTTTATCAGCACATAGAGGTTTACCATCTGCTAAACTATTTTCTGATTTAGATAGATTAGAATTAGGAGACACTTTTAAAATAACCGTATTAGATGAAGTATTAACATATGAAGTTGATAAAATATCGATAGTTAAGCCCAATAATAGTAAGGAATTAAAAATAGATAAAAATAATGATTATGTAACTCTTCTAACCTGTACACCATATGGAATTAATACCCATAGGTTATTAGTAAGAGGCAAAAGAGTTGATAATAATATTAATAAAGTTTATATAACAACTGAAGGATTTAAACTTAATAAATTAATAGTTATACCTATTTTAACATTACCTATAATAATATTATTAATATTAATTATTATTATAAAACCTGTTAAAAAGAATAACGAAGATATATATAGTAAGTATCTTTATCCTAATGGGAAAGATTATTTACTAAGGAGGTAAATATGAAATATTTAAAATATTTATTTATGTTAATAATGTTATTTACTATAAATGTTTATGCTGATAATTATAGTGTAGACTTTAATAAGAAAGGTAAATTAAATATTACTTTAACAGATAAAGAAGAAAATAAAACAATAGAAGGAGTAGAATTAACTTTATATAAAATAGCAAATGTTAGTGAAAAGGAATATCATTTATTTTATGAATATGTTGATAAAATAAATTGTAATGCTTCACTTGATAATTTAGAATCATCAACACTAACAAATGAAATTAATTCTTGTCTTAATGATGATATAATTGTTATGAAAAAAATGACAAATAAAGATGGTGTAGTTTTGTTTGATAATTTAGAGTTAGGTTTATATTTAGTTAAGCAAACTAATAAAGTAAAAGGTTATTCTAGTATTAATTCATATTTAATTACGATACCAAAAGTAGTAGATAATAAGTTTACTTATGAAATAAGCAGTAAACCAAAGACTGATATTTTAAAACTTATAGATATTAATGTTAAAAAAATATGGAATACTCCTTTAAGTAATAAAAATGATAAAGAAAATTTACCTCGATATATTGAAGTTGGATTATATAAAAATAATGAATTAATTAGTAAAATAAAATTAAATAAAGATAATAATTGGAGTTATACTTGGGAAGATTTAGAAAAAAGTGATGAATATAGTATACTTGAGGTAAATGTTCCTAAAGGATATACTGCAACATATGAGAAAATAGATAATACAGTTGTTATTACAAATACAAAAACATTAGTACAAACAGGTAATAATTATTATTTAGCGTTAATAATCGGGTTATTAGGTATAATATTTATAATGTTAGGTATATTTTATAATTTAAAGGTTAAAAATGAACAAGATATCTAAGATTTTATTTGGAATAGGTATAATTTTATTATCTATTTCTTTATTTCTTTATGTATATTATTATATGGAGGATATTTATTCATCTAAAATGGTAAATAAAACTATGAATGAATTAATTAATACAAATGATATTATTGAAAATGATAATGGATTTGATTATAAAATAATAGATAATGAAGAATATATAGGATATATAGAAATTCCTTCTTTAGAGTTATTTTTACCTATAACTAATGGTTATTCTTATAATTCGTTAAAAAAGACTCCTGCTTTATTTTATGGTAGTTTAAATGATAATTTGGTTATATGTGGTCATTCATATAAATCTCATTTTGGATCTTTATATAAATTAAAACAAAAAGATAAAGTTAATTTTATTGATGTTAATAACAATAAATATGTTTATGAAGTTGAATTAATTGAAATACTTAAATCTACTGATGTTAAGGATATGATTGAAAGTGATTTTGATTTAACTTTATATACTTGCACTAAAGATGGTAAAAATCGTATAACAATTAGATGTAATCGTATTTAAATGATAAATTAAGAAAATAACTACTTATATGTAGTTTTTTTCTTATTAAAACTATGATAATATATTTGTGGAGTTGATTTAAGTGAACTTAGTATTAAAAATAAATGAAATAATTAAAGAACTTGGCTATGATGAAGTACCAGAAGTTTCTGTTAGTAATAGACCAGATATAAGTGATTATCAATATAATGGTGCGTTTAAACTTGCTAGAACAATGCATAAAAGTCCAATGGTTATAGCTGATGAGATAGTTAGTAAATTAAAAGATAATGATATGTTTAAAGAAGTATCTAATGTTAATGGATTTATAAATATAACTTTATCAGATAAAGCCTTAATAGATTATGTTAATGAAGTAGTTAATAATTTTGATATAAATACATTTAAAATAAATACTGATGAAACTATATTCTTAGATTATGGTGGAGCAAATGTTGCTAAAGCTCTTCATGCTGGACACTTAAGAAGTCCTAATATTGGAGAAGCCCTAAAAAGATTATGTGAAGCAGTTGGTTATAAAACAATAAGTGATGTTCATTATGGAGATTGGGGTAGACCGATGGGATTAATTATCTGTGAAATTAAACATAGGTATCCTAATTTAGATTTTTTTAATCCTAATTTAGATACTTATTCAGAAGAATCACCAGTTACTTTAGAAGATTTATATACTATTTATCCTTTAGCGAGCGCTAAAGCTAAAGAAGATGAAGATTATTTAAATGAAGCTAGAGAACTTACTGTTAAACTTCAAAAGAAAGAAAAAGGAATCTATGATTTATATAAAGCCTTTACTAAATTATCAATTTTAGATATTGAAGATATTTATAAAAAACTTAATTGTACTTTTGATTTATATGAAGGTGAAAGAGATGCTGATGATTATATTGAAGATGTTTTAACAGTTACTAAACCATATGCAACTATTTCTAATGGAGCAACTATTATTGATGTTAAAGAAGAAACTGATAAAAAAGAGATACCACCTGTAATGTTATTAAAAAGTGATGGAGGAGTTCTTTATGATACAACTGAACTTGCAACACTTTACTCAAGAATTAAAAGATTTAAGGCATCAAAATATTTTTATTTAACTGATGTAAGACAAGAACTACATTTTGTTGAAGCCTTTAGAGCTGCTTATAAAACAGGAATTGTTCCTAAAGATATAAGCTTAGAATGGTTTGGTTTTGGAACTCTTAATGGACCAGATGGTAAACCATTTAAAACTAGAGATGGTGGTATCATGTCTTTAAGAGAATTAATTAGTGTTGTTAAAGCAGAAACAAGAAAAGTAATTAAAGATAATATTAAAGAAGAAGATAAAGATGATTTAGCTGAAGTTTTAGCAATAGCAGCAATTAAATATGCAGATTTACTTCCTAATCGTACTAGTGATTATGTATTTGATCCTGTTAAATTTAGTGATATAAATGGTAAAACAGGTCCATATATTCTATATAGTACAGTTAGAATGAAGAGTTTATTAAGTAAAAGTAATTTAAAATATGATAAATATTATAAGATAAACACTAAAGAAGAAAGAGATATTTTAATTAATATTATTAAATTAAGAAGTGTTATTGAAAAATCATTTAATATGAGAAGTTTAAATGAAATATGTGAATATATTTATAAATTAACTTCATCATTTAATGCTTTCTATTCAAATCATGAAGTACTAAGTGAACAAGATGAATGTGTTAAAGAAAGTTATTTAACTTTAATAGATGAAGTATATAAAATTAATAAATATTTACTTAATATTTTAGCTATTACTTTACCAGATAAAATTTAAAGGAGTATATATGAAAATAGAATATACATTAATTAAAAAAGATAAAAATTGTAATGCTAGATTAGGTAAAATTAAAACTAATTATGGTGAATATGAAACTCCTATGTTTATGCCAGTTGGTACTCAAGCAACTGTTAAAACATTATCTCCTGAAGAATTAAAAGAAATAGATTGTGGAATAATTCTTGCTAATACCTATCATTTATGGCTTAGACCTGGCGAAGACGTAATAGATCATGCTGGTGGTTTACATAAATTTATGAATTGGAATGGACCTATTTTAACTGATTCCGGTGGATTTCAAGTATTTAGTTTAGCTAAAAGAAAAGATATAACTGAAGAAGGAGTTAAATTTAAAAATCAATATAATGGTGATGCTTTACTTTTAACTCCCGAAAAATCAATTGAAATTCAAAATAAATTAGATAGTGATATTGCAATGAGTTTTGATGAATGCATTGGTTATCCTGCAACCTATGATTATTGTAAACAAAGTGTAGAAAGAACTCTTAGATGGGCTAAAAGAGGAAAAGATGTATTTAATAATGAAAGACAAAGCTTATTTGGGATAGTTCAAGGTGGCGAATATGAAGAATTACGTAAACATTGTGCTGAAGAATTAACTAAAATGGATTTTGATGGCTATTCAATTGGCGGAACAAGTGTAGGTGAGGATAAACCAACAATGTATAAAATGGTTGAAATGAGTACCAAATATTTACCAGAAAATAAAGTTAGATATTTAATGGGTGTTGGTGATCCAATTGACTTAGTTGAAAATGTTATGCGTGGCATTGATATTTTTGACTGTGTTTCTCCAACAAGACTAGCTCGTCATGGTCATGCTCTAACAAAATATGGCAAAATAAATATTAAAAACGCTAAATATAAAGAAGATTTTACTCCAATTAGTAGTGAGTGTAATTGTTATGCATGTAAACATTATACTAAGGCTTATATTAAACATTTAATTAATTGTGATGAAACATTTGGTGCTAGACTTTTATCTATTCACAACATTAACTATTTAGTTAATTTAACTAAAGAAATGAGAGAAGCAATAAAAGAAGACCGTATGTTAGAATTTAGAGAGCAGTTTATTAAGGATTACTATGGAGATAAATAAAAAAGGTTTAATAATTATCATAACATTAATAATATTATTTATTATAGGTTCAATTAAAGTCTATCAAAATCATGTTGATAAATTATACTTAGTTTTAGATAATGAAATAAAAGAATCAGCTAAAAAATGTTTTTTAGATAAGAACTGTGAAGGTGAAATAACTATAGGTGATTTAAAAAACAAAGGTTATATTGATGTCTTAGTTGATCCTGTAACAAAAGAAGAAGTTAGTAAAGATAAATGTTTAAAATATGAAAATAATGAAGTAGTATTCTGCAATTAAGATAATTCTTTTGATTTAGAGTTATCTTTTTTAATAATTAAAATATATTTAAAATTATCGCTTGTTTTCTCGTATATTTTGTTATATACTTTAGGTGTAAAGGATGGGATGACTATGAAATATGTTAAAACATTAATGTTAAGCATTATATTATGTTTATTTATTAATGTAAAAGCTCTTACTTATACTGAAGAAGAAGTAGTAAATAGAATTAATTCATCTAAAGTAAGTGTAAATGAGTTACTAGGGGATTTAATAAATTGGTCTGATACTAATAAGAATGCAACTAAAAAATTAGTTGATAAAGACTTTGTTAAAAGTATTAATAGTTTAGATTTTGAAACGAACTTAAATAAGACAATAAGTAAATTAAGAAGTAGTGGAGAAACTAAGGCTGCTGATGATTTAGAAGCATTAAAAGAAAAACTTTTAAATAATTATAATAGTTATAAAGAAACACTTAAAATAACTAAAACTTATTTAGAAGAAAGAAAAGAATATGGGGTTAATGGTAATTTAGATGTATTTATTGCTATTAGAGAACTTGCTAAATATAATAAAACAAATATAACAACTTTAGGAAAAATATATTATAGTGATGCATTTAATTATTTATATGATAATGTTGATAAATATTCACTTGATGAGGTAATTGATAAATTTGATTATATTTATGAATTAGATATAGTTAATAAATTATTTAATAAATCAGATGAATTTATGAGTATTTATAATGATTATCATTTAGAAGATTATGATGATTTATTTAAAGAATATTTTGGTAATTATTATAGAACATTAAAGAAAGATTATTATAAATTATATGATAAATTAGAAAGTAAATATCAGGCTATTTTAGAAAAGAAAGTTAAAGAAATAGTTGATAATACAGATTTAACAAGTGATGCAAGCATTACAAATAGAAATAATAAATTATATGAATTAATAGATGAAATAGATTTAACAAGTAATAAGTTAAATACAAGATTTAATAATATTGATTCTAAAATTAAAATAGCAAGTATTAAGAAATATACTAAAGAATATCAAACAGAAGCATTAAATAGATTTGAAGAAGCAAGTAATTACGTAAGAAAATATATTATTGATAATCTTAAGCTAGATGTTAGAAATGATTCTGATAAAAAAGATTTTCAAATAAATATGTCTAAAGAAATGATTATTTATAATGGTGCAAGTTTAGATGCATCAATAGTTGAAAAATTAGTAAGTAATTATGGATTCTTAAGAACTATAAATTTATTTGGAAGTAACCTTGGTACAGGTAGTAGAGTACAAATAATCAATAATGATTTAGTTGTTAAAGATTTCTTATTTATAGTTAAAGGTGATGTTAACCCATCAGGAAGATTAGATATTTCAGATGTAGTTAGAATGGCTAATAAAATGTTTGGTAAAATAAGTTTAAGTGAATATGAAACAATAGCAGCTGATATGAATGATGATAATAAAATTGATATTACTGACATAGTATATCTATGTAAGAAGATTTTTAATTAGGAGGATTATATGAGAAAAATAAAAAATTTATTAATACTTGTACTTGCTATCCTATTTGCAGGAAACGTATATGCTGCATCAGCAACAACAAGTATTTCAGGAACAAATACAATTAAAGTTGGAAACACAACTAAAATATATATTAAATTAAATGCAAGTGATCTTATTGAAGGTGTAGATGTAACTTATGCTTCATCAGGAAATATTACTGTAACAAATGCAACTATTAATAGTGGGTTAACCCAAATGGGAAAAAATGGAAATAGATATATTTTATATGCACCATCACCAATTAAAAGTGGATCAACTATATTAACTCTAACAGTTAAAGGTACTAAAGAAGGTACAGGAACTATTACAGTTTCTAAAATGGAAGCAACTGTAAGTGGTGGAACCGTTAATGGTGGATCAAAATCTTACAATATTAATGTAAAACCTGCTAAAACAGCTGCAGAAATTAAAGCTGAAGAAGAAGCAGCTAAAAAGAAAGAAGAAGAAAGAAAAGCAAAGGAAGAAGCTGATAAAAAAGCTTTAGAAGAAGCAACAAAATTAGTAGAAGCAGCAGAAAAATCATTAAATAATGATGACTATGAAAAAGCTGTTAAAGCTGTAAATAGTTTAGTTGATTCAGATGCTAAAAAAGCTTTAGCTGAAAGATTAGATAAAGTTAAATTCAATATTGAAGTTAATAAAGTGGCTTTAGAAAAATGCTCTTCATCAGAACCAAATCAAGGAACATGTTCTAATGCAAATTATAATAAATGGATTTTACTTTCAGTAATATTATTTGTGGGATTATTAACTGAATCAGCATATATTATTATTCGTAAAAATAATAAATAAAGAATATAAATAAATGGTATTAATTTGGGGAAATAATGATTGATTATTTCTCTTTTTTATGTTTAAAAAATAAAAGAGGGTGCAAAAAGGTGCAAATCTAAGTGAAAAGTGGGTACAAAAAGGTGCAAATCTAAGTAAAAAGTGGGTGCAAAAAGGTGCAAATCTAAGTGAAAAGTGGGTACAAAAAGGTGCAAATCTAAGTAAAAAGTGGGTGCAAAAAGGTGCAAATCTAAGTGAACCCCCCTTACAAAATAAGGAAAATATGATATTATATAGGTGGTGGTAATTAATGCAAAGAAAGATATATGATGATTTATTAAATTGGAAAAATACAAAGAGCTTTAAACCATTAATGGTTTTAGGTGTAAGACAGTGTGGGAAAACATATATTATTGAAAAATTTTGTCAAAATGAATTTAAATATTTTAAAAAAGTAAATTTATTAGAAAGTACTGATATTGTCAATTTGTATAAATCTAATGAATCATCAGAGGTTAAATACAATAATTTAAAATTAATGTTGGATTTTGATTTTGAAAAAGAAGATAGTGTTTTATTTATTGATGAAATTCAGGCATGTGAAGAATTAATATCTGAATTAAAATTTTTTAATGAAAGACATAGTAATGTAAGAATTATATGTGCTGGATCACTTTTAGGTGTCAAATTATCAAGACTAACTAAACCTTTTCCTGTTGGAAAAGTTACAAGATTACATATGTATCCGATGAATTTTGAAGAATTTTTAATAGCAAATAAACAAGAACTTTTACTTAATAGAATAAAAGAATGTTTTGAAAAAAACGAGGCAATGGGTCCAGTTCATAATAAGGCTTTAGAATATTATAAAAAATATTTATTATCAGGCGGAATGCCAAGTAGTGTAAAAAATCTAATAGATTGTCAAAATGATTATTTTAAATATGATCCAAGTATATTAAATGATATTATTGAAGATTATAAAAGTGATATGAATAGTCATGTTATAAACGCTAATGAAACTTTAAAAATAAGAAAAATTTATAATTCTTTATCTTCACAACTTCAAAATGCTTCTAAAAAATTTCAATATTCCGTTGTAGAATCTGATGCAAAATCTAGAGATTTTTCTTTACCATTAGATTGGTTAATCGAAAGTAATATGGTTCAAATTTGTAAATGTGTTAAATGTCCAGAAAAGCCTTTATTGGGATTTGTAGATGAAAATACTTTTAAGGTCTACTATTCAGATGTTGGAATTTTTAATAGATTAGTTAATAATGATACTAGAACGATTATTTTAGATGATATGAAATTATATAAGGGAATAATAACTGAAAATTATGTGGCAAATGAACTTAAAGCATGTAATATAGATTTATTATATTGGAAAGGAAATAGAGATTCTGAGGTAGACTTTTTAATAACAACGAAAGATGATGGAATTATCCCTATTGAGGTTAAAGCAGATAATAATACTCAATCAAAAAGTCTAATAGTTTATAACAATTTATACTTTCCTAAATATATGATAAGAATTAGTTCAAAAGATTTTGGATTTAATCCTGAAAGTAAAATTAAATCTATTCCTTTATATGCAACATTTTTAATAAAAGAATTAGTTTAAAAATATTATAGTATTCCATATTTCGACAAATAATATCAAAAAAATTAAATATAATAATAATAGATATTAAAGGAGAAATAAGTTTATGAATATGTTTACAATCTTTTTTATAGGATTATTTATAGGTGGATTATTAGGAATAACCTTAATGTGTATATTACAAGTTAGTAGAGAAAATTATTACTAATAGTTAATTGTTATTTGTAGAGATATAAATGTACTAAAGATAGTAAAAGTAGAATAACTATTAAATGTAATAGGGTAAGTTGATTTAGATAGAGAAATCTATCTTTTTTTAAAATAAATATAAAATCACTAATTTTATTATTTTATTGACATAATTTGCATAAAAATTGCAAATATTAATAATAAAATCTAAAAAATAATTGATTTAATACAAAAAAATACATATAATAATATCGAATGGAGGAGTTATAAATTGATAATAGAATTTAGTGTTAAAAACTTTTTATCATTTAAAGAAAGAGTGACATTTAGTATGTTAGCAAACTCAAATAAAGGATTAGATGATAATTATGTAGAATATAATGATAAAAAAATATTAAAAACATCTGCAATTTATGGAGCAAATGCTTCAGGTAAAACTAATTTATTCCAAATTTTAGCTAGTGTTATTTATATGTTAAGGAATTCAAATAATTTTAATATGAATTCTAAGCTTCTTATTGCACCATTTAAATTTGATAAAAAAACAATTAATAAACCAAGTGAATTTGAAATAAAATTTATTGCCGAAAATATTCGTTATGTTTATGGATTTGTAGCAGATTCTAAGAAAATATATGAAGAATACTTATATTATTATCCTAGTGGAAGAGAAACAAAAATTTTTGATAGAACTAATACTAATGAGTATTCTTTTCCTCAAAAAGATGGAAGAATATTAAATGATATTGCATCTAAAACTGCAGCAAATAAATTTTTTATTGCAACTGCAACCAATTGGAATTATGAGCAAACTAAAGTTCCGTATAAATTTTTAACTGTAGATATTAATACATTTAATAATTTAAGTGGTCTTAGAGATACAGCAATAAGAGAATATTTAAAAAATGATAATGAATTAAAAAGTTTTGCTTTAGAATTTTTAAAAAAAGCAGATTTTAATATAGTTGATTATAAAGTTTTAGAAACCGATGTTCCTGAAGATGTGTTAGCAACAATACCTGATTATATTAAAGCGGAAATAAATATGAAAGAAAAACTAAAAGTATTTACAGCTTTTTTTAAACATATTGATTCAGATATTGAATTATCATATGAAGAAGAATCTATGGGAACTCAAATTGTTTTTTGCTTTATTCCTTTTATAATGGATGCATTAAATAATAAAAAAATTATTGTAGTAGATGAACTTGATAAAAGTTTACATCCATATTTAGTTGAAATGATTGTTCAAATGTTTAATGATTCTAATATAAATAAAAATGGTGCTCAATTAATTTTTAATACTCATGATACTAATTTATTAAAATTAAATATTTTACGAAGAGATCAAATATGGTTTACAGAAAAAGATCATAATAATGGAATAAGTGATTTATATCCTTTAAGTGATTTTTCTGTAAGGAAAACAGAAAATATTGAGAGAGGATATATGCTTGGTAGGTATGGTGCAGTACCATTTATCAAAAATGATTTTAATTTATGGGAAGAAGATTAGAACAAAGTAGAAAAATTAGTAATGATAGAGTTAGAAAAATTAGAAAACCAAAAAGTAAAATATTAATAGCTGTAGAAGGAAAAAATAAGACTGAGAAATTATATTTTAATCATTTTGATGATGGCAATAAAAATTATTCAATCTCATTTGCAAAAGGAAATTATACAGATCCATTAAATTTAGTTAGAATGTTAATTGATGAAATTAAAAGAATTGGTTTAGATTTGTTAGATGAAGATAAAGCCTATTGTGTATTTGATGTAGATGTTGACTTTGCAAAAAATAGTTTAATAAATGAAGCAAAAAAGCTTGCTGAAAAGAATAATATTAAAATTATAACTTCAACTCCTTCTATTGAATTATGGTTCTTACTTCACTATGAATATACTTCATCTAACATGAACAATAAAGAAGTAATTAATAGATTAAGAAAGCATTATATCGCTTATGATAAAAATGTTGATATTTATCCCAATATTTATAGTAATATGGGTGATGCAATAACCAATGCAAAAAAGTTAGAAAAATATCAACTAGAAAATAGTAAGGTAATTGGTAATGTTGAAGCTAATCCAAATACAGAAATATATAAAATAGTCTTGGATCTGCTTAACTAAAAAAAATTGTTAGTTTATTAATTATTAAGTTATAATATTGATTGTGCATTAGCAATTTAAATATGCATTTCTTGATGAGGTTCAAATCCTTAACTTACCACTAATTTGTGTAACTTTAAAGAAGATTATCTTCTTTTTTTAGTGGTTTATTAATACAAAATTTTAAAATTACAAAATTATGATTTTGCTATGAATAATTACTAAAAATGTTACATTTTTTTAAAACAATAATTAGTGAAAATGTTACATATGTTTTATAAGTATATATAGTTATATTCTTGCTAATAATTAGTAAAAATGTTACATAATTCATGAATTGACAAATTAAGAAAAAATATATAAAATAAAAGCATTATTTAAGGAGACAAGGCAATGCTGAGGAGCAACCTGAGCACTTAAGTAATGCTAGACAAAAAAGATTATATTCTT
>CAKOIE010000035.1 GCA_934086395.1 uncultured Bacilli bacterium
TATATACATTTTGTAACAAATAAGAGAAAAAAATTATATATAGAATTATAGTTTATTAATCATACAAATTACAATTTATGTTAGTAAAATAACATGTTACTAACATACAAAAAAACTAGTTTGCTCAAGCATATAGAATATATTATAAATAAACATACGATAGTAACTATACATTGCAGTTATAGTTAGATGACACATATGGAATGTCTAGTTTTATTAAATTAAAAAAAATAGGTAATCTATAAATATTTAGTTTTCAAATAACTAATGAAGAATGCAATAATTTATTATTCTAAAAAGTTAATATAGTGAAAGGTAAAATTATAGGTTATTTAAATATGAAATTAATTAATCTAATGTGTGAGTATAAATAGAACAAAATTGTTTTCCTGAAATGTTAGAAAAGACCACAATAATTTTGAAATAATTATAATTTATGACTCACATCTTATTAATTTATATAAAAATTAATTACTAAGTTTGGAGGTTTTGCAATTGAACAATTTTTATTTAGAAATACCAAATATTAAAAGAAAAGAAGATATTATTGATTATATAAATGAATTAGAACTATACAATTCAGAAATAAATGGAATAGAACTATTTGCAAAAATTTTAGATGGATATTCATTTGAAGAAACATTAGAAAACTGCTTAAAAAGATCAAATAAAGAATATGCTATAAAAAACGGAAAGAATCAAGTTAATACCTATTTATTGATAAGAAAAAGTGACAATAAAATTGTAGGAGCTATTAATATTAGATTAAATTATGTTACTGGTATAAATAAATTTAATGGTAACATTGGGTATGGCATAAGACCTACTGAAAGAAAAAAAGGATATAATAAAATTAATCTATACTTAGGATTATTAGAAGCCAAGAAATTAGGACTTGAAAAAGTTACTTTAGCATGTGAATCTACAAATATAGCTTCCATTAAAACAATTGAATCATTAGGTGGTATATTAAATTCTAGTGAAATTGATCCAAGCGATGGAATTCTAACAAATATTTATATTATAAATGTTAAAGAAACAATTAATAAATATAAAAATATATAATTAATTATTAGAAAGGAATTTATAATGAAGAAAATATTATGTTTATTTGGAATAATTGTTATATTAACTGGTTGTTCAAAAGAAGTTAGTAATGATGCAATATTAAGTGTATCAAAAGATAATAAAATCGAAGTACAAGAATTTAATACATACTCAGAGTTAGATGATAGAATTATTTACATAGAAACTAAATTAAATGATGTTTATTATAACAAAGATGGTAAAAAATATTCTTTAAAAGAGTACATTAAAACTATTGATGATGTTAAAGATATAACAAGTTTGCTAGAAGATTATCGAAGTTATGATGATGGAGGTTCACAATTATTTTCATCAAAAGAATATGATTTAAGTATTCTAATTTGTAATAAAATTAATGGAACATCAGATATTTACATAGGCGATTCAAATATGACTTTTAGTGGTACTATGTGTGAATAGAGAATAATAATTCTCTTTTTATATGTAATTTGCTTATTTCTATTCCCAAAACTTTAAAAAAATTGACTTTTAGGGAATAGAAAATGATTTAATATATGAAAGGATAGATTTTATGTTAAAGATAAATGATAAAAATGTTGATTGTATTTCAAAAAAAGAGATAAAAGTGATTAAAAGTATTGTTAATAAAAATGAAGGGTTTGGAATAAGAATAAATGTTATTTTTACTATAAATAACATAAATGGTTATTTTACATTAAATTTTGCTCATGAAAACAATAATGACATTAATACATTTATTAATAAAACGTATAAAGGAAATTGGTATAGTGATAATGGAGATATTTTATTGGAAATATTTGATACTAACAATTTTTATGCTAGTGAAATAATGGAGGATATAACTATTAAGCTTAATTATAAACATGGGAAAATATATGCACTAATTACACTTAATGATGAAATTATCAATTTAATTTATGATGATTATTTGAATTTGATTTAATTTATTAAAAAAATATAGGCTAATGTGTAACCTATATTTTTCTTTTCTTAATTAAATTATATCCTAAATAACCAATATACATAGTCATTGTAGTAAGTGATATACATAAACATATTTTATGTAATTTAGTCATTTCATATTTAACTTCAATATGACCAGTATCGCTACTTTCTAATTTAATAGATACTAATCCCATCTCATTTTCATAACAGTCAATAACTTTTTTGTTTCCATTATTATCAGTAAATCTTACCATATAACCTTTATAATACAAATAAGGTAACTCTAAGGTTGTATCATTTTGAACATTATCTATATCAAAATTTAAAACTCCATTAACTTTAGATTCATTACTAATTTTAGCATTACCATCCGTTATTAAAACTTTTTGATCACGCGTATTAATGTAATCAATATTTTTAATCGCTTTTTGTGGCCAATATTCTAAGAATGAAGAATATCTACTAACTTCATATTTAGTATCTATAATTTCCTCTTCTAAAAATAAATTATTATCAGCTACTTTATATTCTATATTTTTAGTAAAAGTTAAAGCATATCCTGAACTAATTAATATAATTAAAGAAATAATTCCATATCTAATCCATTTCTTGTTAAAACTATTTATTAGAGAGGAGAAGTTTATGCCTGCAATTATTGCTAGAGCAAAAATAACTATTTCTAATAACCTCCAAGGAAATTGAATCATTAAAATTATACTAGGCATCATAATCCATGGAAATATAAATGTAGAACTAATCAAAGAGATGACACCAACAAATAAGAAATATTTATAAAGTTCTTTATTTTTATTTTTTTTATAATAAAATAATGTAAGAATCAGACCAATTAAAATTGGTAATCCAATACAAAAATACATAGATGAATCAGTTCCATCCGCATTCCTAAATAATAATTGTAATGGATTTAAAGCATGTCCCATAACTGATGTTCTAGAATACATTTTACCATATCTAAATACTTCATATTCAGCAGCCATCTTAGTTTCAATTAAAGGTATTTCAAAGAATAATACAGATAATACAATAATAATTAAAGAACCAATTAAAGGCCATAATATTGTTTTCTTATTAGCAAAAATTTTCTTTATATTTAAACAAACTAATATAAAGCCTAAAATAAATACAAGTAAAGTACTAATGTTATGAGAAAGTAGTAATAAAATTGTTCCAAATATAAAAATATATTTTTTATCCATTTTCTCATTTAAAATATAATATATACCTCTAAAAATCATTGGTATAAATATGAAACTAGCCATTTCACCAACTGCAAGTCTTGTATAACTATTAAGAATGCGGTAAGGTGCAGTCATATATATAACACTGGCAATAATTGCAGCCTTCTTATCTTTATAAATATCATTAACTAATTTAAACATTGATATTCCTGATAAAAAATAGGTTAGGAAAATAAAACATTTCATTCCTATTGCTACATCACCACTTAATAGTTCAAAAAAAGCACTAATAAAAGTAGAAACAGGAGGATAAAATAAATTCCAGGCAAAACCTAAATTATGAGAGTATCTTGCAATAACAAAAATACTATTTCCATTTCTTATTTGTTCTAAAGTTCCAAATGATCTTGCTATATGAAAATCTCCATCATGGCTACTAAAGAAACTATCCCTAAATAATGGATAACACATTAAAGTAGCAACAATTAATATAATTCCGTAACATATCCACTTTTTCTTTTTTTCATTCATATAAACACACTCCTAATAACTAAAGTATAACCTATAAATGAATAAAAGTTAAATACAAAATAGAGAAAAGGTTATTTTTATACTAACATCATTGATTTTCACCACAATTTATCATATAATAGTAAATAGAGGTGAAAATATGGTATTTTTTAAAGGCTTAGCAATAAAAGATTATAATGATTATAGTAATAAAGATACTAAATTATTAAGAGATATAAAAGATAAAAAATTATTTAAAATTACTAATGGATTATATGAAACTGATCCTAATATTCCAGGTTACTTATTAGCATCAAGTATTTATGGTCCATCTTATATATCTTTTGAATATGCATTATCTTATTATGGGTTAATTCCTGAAAGAGTAACAACAATTACTTGTGCTACATTTGAAAAGAAAAAGAAAAAAGAATATATTACTGATTTTGGTACATTTACTTATAGAGATATCCCGTCATCTGCTTACCCTGAAGAAATTATTCTAAAAGAAGAAAATAATTATTCATACCAAATAGCAACACCAGAAAAAGCACTTTGTGATAAACTTTATACATTATCACCATTATTTAACTATACTAATTTAGAAAATATGTTATTTAACGATTTAAGAATAGATGAAGAAGAATTTAATAAGTTAGATATTCTTAAAGTTAATAAATTAAGTAAGTTATATCATTCAACTAACGTAGAACTATTAGCTAAATATATGAGGAGGCATATGAATGAATAATATTATTGAACAAATGCTATCTAAATATGATATTAAAAATACAAATGATGAAATTAATGCTTTAAAAGAAATAATTCAAGAAATAGTTTTATCAGGATTATCTAGAGGAAATTTTTTTAATGAAGCAGCATTCTATGGTGGTACTGCTTTAAGAATATTCTATAATTTAGATCGATTTTCTGAAGATTTAGATTTTGCATTACTAGAACCTAATAAAGATTTTGATATAAGTAAATATTTTAATTATATTGAAAAAGAATTAAAAGCCTATGGCATAAATTTAAACATAACAACCAAAGAAAAAAGTTTTGATTCTAATATTACATCCGCATTTTTAAAAGGCGATACTTTAGAACTTATATTAAAATTTTTTCCTAGTGAAGAAGAACATAAATATAATCAAATATTAAAAAATTTAAAAATAAAATTAGAAGTTGATATAAATCCACCACTGGGAGCAACTTATGAGGACAAATATAAATTGTTACCAAGTCCTCACCAAATAAAATTATATGATAAAGAGTCTTTACTTGCTGGAAAAATTCATGCAATACTTTGTAGAGGATGGAGTGATAGGGTTAAAGGGCGTGACTTATATGATTACATATTCTTTTTAGCAAGTGATACAAAAGTTAATATAGAATTATTAAAAAATAAATTAATAGAATCCAATTTTATTAATGAAAATGATGAATTTGATATTAATGAACTTAAAAAAATATTAATAAGTAAATTTGAGAAAATAGATTATACTAAAGCAATTGAAGATGTTAAACCTTTTATAAAAAATATAGATAATCTAAATTTATGGAGTAAAGAATTTTTTATAGAAATTACAAATAAATTAAAGTAAAAATAATTCTGAAATATTGAATTATTTTTTAACGTCCGGTTTTCAACTCAAAACGTCCGGTTTTCAACCCAAAACGTCCGGTTTTCAACTCAAAACGTCCGGTTTTCAACTCAAAACGTCCGGTTCTCAACTCAAAACGTCCGGTTTTCAATCCAAAACGTCCGGTTTTCAACCCAAAACGTCCGGTTTTCTTTTTAACCTAAATAAAATATTTTCATTACATTTTCATATATTTGTTATAATATAAAGTAATTAGAGGTGGTATTTATAAAAATATTAGTTGTAGATGATGAATATTTAATAAGAAATGTTATTAAAGAATATTGTCAAAGTGAAGGATATAAAGTAAATGAAGCAGCAAATGGAGAAGAAGCAATTGATAAAGTTTATGAAAATGATTATGATTTAATAATTATGGATATAATGATGCCAGATATGGATGGTTATGAAGCAAGTAAAGAAATAAAAGAAATTAAAGATATTCCAATAATTATGTTATCTGCTAGAACTGAAGAAGAAGACAAACTTAATGGATTTAATATTGGAATAGATGATTATGTTACTAAACCATTTAGTCCTAAAGAACTTATGGCTAGAATAAAAGCAGTAACTAAACGTAACTCTAAAGAATCAATTATTAAATTAGATAATATTATTTTAAATAATAATACAAGAGAAGTAACTATTGATGGAAAGATGGTAGAACTAACTCATACTCAATTTGAATTATTATATTTATTTTTATCAAATCCAAATTTAGTACTTACTAGAGAAGATATTATAAATAAAATATTTGGCTTTGATTATGAAGCAAGTGATCGTACAATTGATGCTCATATAAAACTTTTAAGAAATAAATTAGGTAAATACAAAAATTATATAAAGACAATAAGAAAGGTAGGTTATAAATTTGAATATAAAGAAAAATAGTTTAATGGTAAAAACATTTACCTATCTAATAACGTTTTCAATTACAATTCTTATTTGTTTATGGTTATTTCAAGTTGAATTCTTAAAATTATTTTATGAACAATACCAAATAAAAGATATTAAAAATATTGCTGCAGATATTATAAAATCTAATAGTATATCTAAATTAGAAAAACTTGCTTATGAAAATGATATTTGTATAGAATTAAAAATAAATGATGAAATACTAGATTATAATACATTAAATAGAGATTGTATATTAAAGAGTAAAAATTCAAAGGTTCAAAAATTAAAAGAAAGTTTATATTCTAATAATAAAACTAAAATAGAAACATTAAGAAGTCCTTTAACAAATACCAAGAATTTAATTTATGGTATTGCTTATAGTGATAATACTTATATTATACTTAATACTCCATTAGAAGATGTTAATAGTACTACTCATATTTTAAGAGGACAATTAATTTATATAACTTTAATAACAATACTTTTAGCGATTATAGTATCTTACTTTGTATCTAAAATGTTAAATAAACCAATATTAGATATTACTGATAGAGCTAAGAAAATGGCTAAAGGTGAATATGAACAAAATAATAAAACATATGATATTAAAGAAATAGATGATTTAAATAGTGTTCTTAATTATGCGTGTTCAGAGATTAAGAATACTGATACCTTAAGAAAAGATTTAATGGCTAATGTATCTCATGATTTAAAAACACCTTTAACAATGATAAAAGCTTATGCTGAAATGGCTAGAGATATTAATAATAATAATGAAGAAAAAAGAAAAGATAATTTAAATGTAATTATAGATGAATCAGATAGATTAAATATATTAGTTAATGATATTTTAGATTTATCTAAGATAGAAAGTAATAAAGATACTTTAGATACTCAAGAATATGATTTAGTAACTGAATTAAAAGAAATAATTAAAAGATATGAAATAATTAAGGAAACAGAAAATTATAAGTTTATTTTAGATATACCTGAAATAGCAATTGTTAGGGCTGATAAAAAAAGAATTAATCAAGTTCTATATAATTTAATAAATAACGCTATTAATTATACAGGAGAAGATTTAACAGTTAAAATTAATATATTAGAGTTAAAAAATAGATATAAAGTAGAAATAATTGATTCAGGTAAAGGAATTAGTAAAAAAGATTTAAAATTAATTTGGAGTAAATATTATAAAAATGATAAAAATCATCGTAGAAATGTAGTTGGTACAGGACTTGGACTTTCTATTGTGAAGAATATTTTAGAAAACCATAACTTTGAATATGGAGTAGATAGTAAAATAAATAAAGGAACAAAGTTCTATTTTTATATAAATAAAAAATAATTTCACAATATTTTCACATTTAAGTTATATATTTACAATGAAGAAGAAAGAAAAATTAAAATTAAAAGCATTGAAAAATATAAAAAATCATATAATCTCAAACTCACACTATTATATTTTCTTCTTCTTAAAAATAGACACCTTCCTGTCTATTTTTATTTTTTAGGTAAAATTTTTTAATTATGTATTGAAATTAAATAATTTAAATGTTAAGATTTAATTATAGTAAAGGAGGAATGAAAGAAATGAATGAAAATGGTGGAAAGAGTAGTACAATATTATTAACTGTTATTGGTATAGCAACACTTCTTGTTGTTGTTACAGGTGCAACATTTGCATATTTTGCTGCAATTGTTAATGGAGAAAACGATAAGTCTGTGTTTATTCAAGCAGGTACTGGTGGTAGTATTAAAATTGAAGGCGGGGATCCTATTAGTTTAAAAGGAATTTATCCTAAAGCAGAAGCATGGGCAACTCAAACTTTTACAGTTACATATCCTGCGGCAGCTGGTGCTGCTGATAATGTTTTGCAAAACACAGGAGTTGATTTAGTTGTTGATGGTGAAAATACATTTAATGCTGGTTATTTAAAAATGAAAATGATTTTAGATGATACTACTAGTGATAATTATACTGAAGTAACTAATATTACTAAAAATGGAAGCGAATATGTTATGAAAGATATTCCGTCATCAGGTAGTATACATTTAGTTACAGGTACTAGAAAACGTAAAGATAAAACTGTAATGAAATATACTTTAGAAGTTTATTTTCCAGAAGATGATACTGTAAACCAAAATGATGGACAAGATCATTCTGCTAGAATTTATATGAAAGATGTAAGTGAAGCATAATTAAAAAATAAGGAGATAGAATGGAAAACAATAAACAAAATACAGCTTTATTAGTTGTCATAGCTGTTGCAACTTTATTAGTTGCTGTTGTTGGTGCAACTTTTGCATACTTTACTGCTGCTGGTACTAATGGAAGTACATCAATAGTAGAAATAACAGGTGGTAAAATGGCTATTACTTATGGAGATGGAAGTAACGAGGTTAATTTAACTAAAACTGGATTTGAACCAAGTGATACTGTTTTAATTGAAAAAAAATTTACTTTAAAAGGTATTAATACTTCTATTGGAAATTCTGATGATGTTAGTAAAGGCATTGCTATGCCTTATACTGTTGAGTTAGAATATAAGAATGGATTTACAACAGGACAATTACATTATACTATTACAAGAACTGATGAAAACACTAGTGTTACCTCATCACTTGATGAAACTGCTAAAACTAAAAGTGGTACATTAAATAAAACAGTAGTGCCTACTGAAAAAAATTCAAATAAGGTAACATATAATGATGGTAGTAAAGATGTTATTGATGAAAATAAAGCTTATGAAACTTTAGTTACTGGTGCTTTCCCTGCAGTAAGAAATGATACTGGTACTTCTATTGGATTTACTTTCAAAATGACTTTCCCTGATACTGGAGCAAGCCAAGATGAAAATAAAGGTGCTCAGTTTTATGGCAAAATTGTTGTAAATAGAGATATTAACAGTAATAAAGCTAAGTAATTAAATAATAAAAGCCTTTGAAGGCTTTTTTATTTTCTTTAAATATGGTTGTAATTTCAAATTTAATATTATATAATTTTAATAGAATAGAGAGTAGGTTTTATTATGATGGATGTTAAGGATAAAATAAAAAAATCATTAAATAATAAAGATAAAGATATTTCTACTTTAAAAAAAATTGGTAAGATTTTAAATTATATTGGTAAAATATTATCATATGCGTGTATTGTTTTATTAGTGTTAATTGGAATTTTTTTAGTTTACTATGTTATTTCTATTCAAAAAGCTAAGAAAGATCCCAATTTTAAACCTACTGTTAGTTTATATACAATTATATCTGGTTCGATGGAACCAACTATTCATGTATATGATGTTGTATTAAATCAAGCTGTTAATAATCCGGAAGAAATTAAAGTTGGAGATGTTATTACTTTTATTTCAACAAGTTCTATTAGTGAAGGGTTAACAGTAACGCATCGTGTTCAAGATATTAAAATTATTAATGGAGAATATGAATTTGTTACTAAGGGTGATTATAATCCGGCACCTGATTCTAGTACAGCTAAATTTGGAAATGTTATTGGTAAGGTTACATTTAAAATACCTCAATTAGGTAGAGTTCAATTTTTTGTTGCAAGTAAAATTGGTTGGTTTTTTGTTGTACTTTTACCTGCAATGGGTGTAATAATTTATGATGTTTTAAAATTATTTAAATTATTGGGAACTAAAAATACTTTTACTAAAATTAAGGGGAATAATAAGAATAATAATATTGATATTAAAGTAGATAAAGCTATTGATAATATTAAAAAGAATGACTATGATTCTAGTTTATTAGATGATTTAAAAGAAAGTATTATTGTAAATAAAGATGTTAATATTAAAAATAATGAAGATAATGATAATTCAAAATTAAATGAAGATATTCATTTAACTAAAGAAGATTATTTAAATAGATTAAATGCTTTAAAGAAAAGGAATAATTAGTACAAGTAAGTGTATATTCTTTTTTTAATAAAATGTGGTAAATCATACTAGTAATAAAAAATTCAATTTGATATAATAACGTTGTTAGTGATGAAAGGACTTACAACCCCGGAACTAAATCGAGTAAATCACGATAAGATTAATAAGTGTATGAATAAAGTTCATAAACTAAGGTGGTACCGTGCATAAAGTTGCACCCTTAGATTAATGAACTTTTTTTGTTAAAAAAAATAAGGAGGAATTTTATATGACATTTTTTGAAGAATTAAAATGGAGAGGTGTAGTAAAGGATATAAGTTCACCAGAACTTGAAGAAAAACTAAATAATGATTCTTTAACTTTTTATTTAGGTACAGATCCAACAGCTGATTCATTACATATTGGACATTATGCATCATTTGTAACAGCTAAAAGATTAGCAAGACATGGACATAAGCCGATTATTTTAGTTGGAGGAGCAACTGGCTTAATTGGGGATCCTAGACCTACTGCTGAAAGAGAAATTATTTCTAAAGAAACAGTTGCTAAAAATATTGAGGGGTTAAAAAAACAAGTTGAATTCTTATTAGAAGGTAAAGCACTAATAGTTAATAATTATGATTGGATGAAAGGTGTTACATTCTTAGATTTTTTAAGAGATGTAGGTAAATATATTAATGTTAATTATATGTTAAATAAAGATATAATTAATCGTAGATTAGAAACTGGAATTACTTATGCTGAATTTTCTTATACTTTAATGCAAGGATATGATTTTGTATATTTAAATAGAAATTATAATTGTACTTTACAGGCTGCAGGATCTGATCAATGGGGAAATATTACAACTGGTATTGAGCTAGCAAGAAAAATGGATAATAAAGAGGTTTATGGTTTTACAATGCCTTTGATTTTAGATGCAACTGGTAAGAAGTTTGGTAAGAGTGAAGGGAATGCTTTATGGCTTGATTCTAATAAAACATCACCTTATAAAATTTATCAATATTTAATTAATACTGATGATTCTAAAGTTATTGAATATTTAAAAGTATTTACATTTTTATCTATAGAGGAAATTGAAGATATAGAAAAGAAATTTAATGAAAAACCCGAAGAAAGACTTGCTCAAAAAACTTTAGCGTTTGAGGTAGTTAAAGATATTCATGGATTAGATGCTGCTATTTCTGCAAAAGAGACTAGTGAAAAAATATTTAAGGGTGAGGTAACTGATGAGATGCCTACAGTTGAGGTTACTAGTAAGAATATAATTGATATATTAGTTGAGGGTAATATTTTACCGTCTAAGAGTGAGGCTAGAAGATTAATAATTCAAGGTGGTATAACGGTTAATAATGAAAAAGTAATTGATCCTAATTTGGAGATTGTAGGAGAAATTATTCTTAAAAAAGGTAAAAAGAATATTTATAAAATTATAATTAAATAAAATAAAAATACATAAGTTATTTCATTTCACTTATGTATTTTTTTAATGTTTTAGCGTTAGGTCCAAAGATGATTTTTAACTGATTTTCTATTTCAACTATTCCTTTAGCTCCTAATCTTGTAATTGCATCTTTATCTGCTAAAGATATATCTTTAAGTGTTACTTTTAATCTTGATACATTTACTTCATAATCAAGAATATTATCTTTTCCACCTAAAGCTTGTACTAATTTATTAATTTCAAATGTAAAATTTTTCTTATTTAATTTAACTATTACTAATGAAATAATAAATAATACAAAAAATACTATTAAGTATTGCCACCACATCATAATTTAATCACCTGTATTAATTATACTAAAAAATAATAAAAAATAAAATCACTAATTTATAAGTTAAACATAAAATATATTGAGAAATAATGAAAGGGTGAAATATTATGTGTAATAATAACAATGATTCAAATAATAAAAGCAGTATTGCTGAAATACTAAAAGTAATTTTACTTCTTCAACAAAATGCCTGTCCTGATAATTGCTTAGATTCATGTGATAGACCTATGCTTGGAGGAGGAACAAATTGCTTAGTATGTAATACTAGACCAGTAATGTTATATACTTGTTGTGGTAATGGTGTACCTTTAAGTATGCCAACAAGTAAAGATTCAAATGCAACATGTTCTAATTCATCATTAAATAGTTCATGTGAAGGATGTTCAAATGTATTTAGAGTAGAAAAGTTAGAAGGAAATTGTTGTACATTTAGAGTACTTGCGGTAAATCCAGATCAAAGTGGTTGTAATGTTCAACCATATATTGCAACAAATAGTTTCTTTACAATGAATTTAAGTTGTTGTTGTATAATAAGATGTTTAAATGACTGCTATGTAGATTGTGTTTGTTAAATAAAAAAATCACTTTAAATTAAGTGATTTTTTTAATGAAATTTTTTGTTTGTTCGCTTGTTTATATATATATTATTAATTATATAATATCCATTAAGAAACAAATACGTGCTATTTATGATAAATAAAAAGCATGTAAAAGTTATTTGTAAAATAATTAAAAGGAGTCTAATAATGATGTCTATGTTAGACCATATTAGTTATTACTCCAATACTCCATATATAAATATGGGGTATTTTTATAATCTCTGATAG
>CAKOIE010000036.1 GCA_934086395.1 uncultured Bacilli bacterium
GAAGTCTTTTGGCGTGGGATTCTTTTCCATATTAAATTTTTTTAGAAAAACTATTGACTTTTAATAGTTAGCCTTTCAACAATTAAGTTATATCACACTAAAAGTTACAATTAAGTTACATTTTGTTATTTTAATATTATTTTTCTTTTAGTTCATACCTTGTAAATAAATTTAAATTTACTATAATTCTATTTTAAATAATAAATATAATGAAATTTATAAATCAAATTCTACACTAAAATACTTATATTCTCCGTCATATATTCTTTTAATAATTCGGTATTTACCACTTGTTAAATTACCATATGTTTTAGACCAGTCAATATCCATTTCAAGTTCATTATTATCATCTACTAAATATCCCATTTCATCAAATAAAACATCACCACTTGGTTTTAATTCATACCAAATATGATCAATTCTTTTTTCTAATTTATAATATTTGAGATAAGTATATTTAACTTTATTATTATCTGTAATAATAATTGTTGCACCACTTTTAGTTAACGTATTTTCTTTTATGTTCATAGTAACATTTTTTAGAGTATATTCGTTATTATCTTTTATTAAAGTAACTTTGGCATTATTTAATGAATTTAAATAATAAATTAAACCTCCAAATATTAATACAATTAAAATTATTTTAATTAAAAGTTCTTTTTTCATAAAAGTATCTCCTTCTATCTATAGTTTAGCATACAAACTAAATATTGTCTTTAATATTTGCATATGCTATAATAACTCTAATTGTTGAAAGGAAGATTTAAATGAGTATACTAGATAAAATGAGCGAGTATAAAAGAAGATTATATTTAAGATATATTACCGGTAATATCGGTTTTGTGAGAGAAACTAATGATGCAATTATATGTTATGTAAAAGAAGATAAAATAGATAATGGAATATTAATGGATTTATCTAAACGTTCTAAAGAAGTAAATTTAGATAAAAAAATTTATTATGTATTTGATAAAATAGTTACATATAAAAGATTAAATATTTTATCACAAGATAATTCTGAAATTATAATTAAAGATTGTGATTTTAAAACTGGATTACAAATAGGTTGTGCTGGCAAATGTATAATTGATAATTCATTCTTTAAATTATCTGGATTTGGATATAACAGACATAATATTATTGCTAATGAATTAGAACTTAAAAATTTAAAAGAAAATATGATAGATTTTAATGGTGATTATGAATTAGGAATATGTGTAAAAGAAAAGTTAACACTTAAAAATAGTAATTTATCAACGAATAGTAGATCAATTTTATTAATTTCAGATAATATTTTAAATATTGATAATTCAAGTATTAATAGTTCATTAATTACTATTAATGCCCCTAAAATTTGTACTAAAGGAAAGGCTGAAATTAATTCAGATAGTATTAAAATGTATACTGAAGATTTTGATAGCATAAATATTATAACTTCTTATCTTGAAATTAATGGTGAACGTATTGTTACTAGTGATAAAAATATTACACTTAGAAAAATAGTTAATGATATTGAAAAAAAACGATTAGAGTTAATTGATTGTTTAAAGAAAGTAAAAACTAAAGTTAATGAAGAAAATCAAAATAAATTAAATGATTATCAAAAAGAACTAGAAAATAAACCGGTTAAAACTTTATTAAAAAAATAAAAGAAGGATTTCTATAAATAATTAGATTCCTTCTTTTTATTTTATACAATAAAATTTAGTACCTTTTGGTTTTATTTGTAATATAGGGAATTATGTGCAATCATATGAATCATAAAATTATTTCCTTTTCAATATTATTTTTTACTTCTTCATACTCAATATTTTTACAAATAATATAAAAGTAAGGTTCTTTTTCATCATCAGCAAAACAAAAATATTCTTCATTATTATCTTTTACTATTTTAAAATATATTTCATCAATTGAATAATCATTATTTTTAAAATTAAATTCTTTTATATCACTAAATTTTAGTTTTAATTTATAATTACTTTTTTCATAAAAGCCATTTTCTTTTAAAATAGGTTCTCCTCGCCAATAAATATCTATTAAAATAGTTAATACATTATCTTTAAATTCTATATCTTTAGAATCAATAATACTATCATGAAAATCATGGTAATATTCTAAAACTGATTCAATATTATCCTTAGTTATTTTTATCATTTTGTTTATCTTTTCTTTCATCTAACAATTTTAATATTTTATTTTGATTAGTAGTTAATCTACTTATTTCTCTATGTAATTCTTCTAAAATAAGTTCACTTTTTAAATCTGTTTTATAATCGTTAGAACTTCTTAATCGATCTTTTTTAGCTTCTCTATTTTGACTCATCATAATTATTGGAGCTTGTAATGCAGCTATACATGATAATAACAAATTAAGTAATATAAATGGATATGGATCAGCATTTTCTAATACATAAATATTTAATATTATCCATAATATTAAAAAAGCAACCATACCAATTATAAAATTCCAACTGCCTGCAACCTCAGTTATCTTATCTGCTACCTTATCTCCAAAAGTACGATTTATATCGCTTTGTTTATCAGTATCTACCGCAATTGGTTCATCAATTAACATATTGATTAATTCTTCTTCATCATTACTTTCAAGATTCTTTTTTAATAACATTTCAACTATTTCTTTTTTAGTTCTACTTCTTTCAGCCATTTTCTACCACCTATTAAAATAATAACATTTATAAAATATAATGTAAATTATTTAGTTCTTTCTTTGATAATATCATCATCATAAAGTTCACCAATAAGTAATGAAGATTTTAGATTATGTTTTTTTAATTATCATTTACTAACTTCTCATCAAAATTAGCATAACAGTACTTACAAAAATGTTTACAAGAGTTATAAACTCCTTTATCAATCATTTGGACACAGTTACATTTTCGTTCTTTACGAGCAACCCAATTTTTATATTTTTTACTAATAAAATTAGGAACATATCTAACATATAAATTATCTTTTCCTATTTTACTTGATAACTTTTTGATTGCTTCTATTATTTTATTTTTATCTATAACATTAGTTCAATATCATTTTTATATTAATTTATCTATTTCTTTTAAATGATTTAACATTGGCAATAGATTCTTTGTTCAAAAAAAGAATTAAGTCAATATCTTTAAAATTTATTCTACTTATTAATTTAGGATTAAATGGATTTCTAACATCGACAAATCTAACTTTATATCTATACATAAACTATTCTGAATAAAAAGCAACTATATCAGTTTTTCCAATAACATTTAAAATCATTTTGTTTCCTTATTCATATAATCGGTATAATAAGCTATTTTTTTATTTAATTTATTAGCGTAATCAATCTCCAATTTAGTACTATCTCCAATATAATTATTAACATTAACTACCATTATTTCATCAGATAATTCAATCTTTTTAAAATGTTCTTCTTTTAATAGCTTTAATTGATTCTCAGTTCTTTCATTATTGCTTACTGGATATACTGGTGTTAAAACACAATTACCTTTTAAAGCAAGTTTTTCTGCTACATCCATAATTTCTTTTTGATATTTTAAACTTCCACATATTGTGATTATTTTCATAGACATTCTCCTAATAAGTTTTATGTTTCAATTATATAATGGCAAACAAATATTTTTCAATATATTTAAAAAATATTAAGATTTTTTCTTAATATCATTTATCCTCTACAACATCACACTTTCCACCATGATCATTAAAATAATCTTCTATATGAGCAATTATTTTATTAACATCTTCATAACTTTCAATATTAGTGTGATTCATAATATAAGCGTCTCCGCCACTATTTATTACCAGATAATTTTTATTGTACTCAGCTTCATAAACATATTCATCATTATTTAACTGACAACTAATTTTAGTCCTGCCTACTATATCATAATCTTTTCTAGGCATATCAATCATGAAAATTATAACAAATAAGAATATCAAAGTAATAAAAACAATAAGCATTATACCAAATACCTTTAATATTTTGATAGTAATTCCTGCTAACTTTTCCGTATTACTAACCTTTTCAACTATAACACTATTAATATCGTTATCTACTAGTTCATCAATACTTATATTAAATATTTTAGATATAATCTTTACTTGATTAATATCAGGAGTTGTATCACCTGTTTCCCACTTGGAAATCGTTTGTCTAGCAACACCAACTTTGTCAGCTAATTCTTCTTGCGATAAATTATTCTTTTTTCTTAATTCAGCTATTTTTTTACCTAAATTCATTTTTATCTTCTCCTTTTCTTAAATCAAAGATAACATCTTATTAATTAAAATACTACCAATTATAAGTGGAATATACGCACTAATTATTAACATTTAAGATAATTTATCAATAATAACATATTTTTCTTTTAAACTTATCTTACTTACTTTATATCCATATAATTCCAATTCTTTCTTATATTTCAAAAAAGAATGATCTAATTTAAAATTTAAAATATTATTAATTTCATCAAATGTTAAAGTATATTTTTTTTATTACTCTCTATTATATAATTCCATTACTTATCATATTTAATCCGTTAAATTCTCATCTTCTAGATAATTATTTACTACATATTCTAATAAGTAATCATAATCATCATTAGAATACACTATATCATTAATATTATCTTTTGTTAAATCTAATCTAACATCCAATTTTAAAGTAGCATCTCTATTATAATCAGAATCAATAAAAATATTATCATTTTCATCTAATGCTTTATAAGTAGGATACACTATTGAAGATTTACCACCACTTAACAATATTAATCCACCTATACTTTGTGAAGAATTATTAGAATTAGTAAAACCAATAACTTTTGTATTCTCATTCTTTTTTAATAAATAAGTTAAAATATCACCAGAACTTATTGTGTTAGAATTAACTAAAACAATTAATTTTAAATCACTATATTTGCCATTTCCTTTTAAATAAGATTTATTATATAAATTACTATTATATTTTGCTTCTTTAAGTACTAGATAACTATCTTTTGTAAACATAGATGCTATTGCCTCTGCCTCAACTAAATATCCACCATTATTATTTCTTAAATCTATAATTAATGTTGATACACCTTGATTAACCAAGTTACCTATTTTTTTATCTAAAATTTCATCCATATAATAAGAAGCGTCATCAATTCCGTAACCAATTAATGCCTTAAATATATCAGTATTTTCGTGATTAATAACAATATAACCAGTATTTTTATTTATAACCTTAGTATCAAAATTATTTAGTTTTTCATCATAATACATAATTTTATTCCATAATTTTTCCGGTTTATTATTTTCATCGCTAATAGAACTTACTTCAATATTCTTTTCCTTACCATCTTTATTAATAAAAGTTACATTAACTTTCTCATTACCAGTAGCAAATAAATAAAAAGATTTAAATAGTAATTCATCTTCTAAGACTGGATAATTATTTTTTGGAATAACAATATCTCTCATAACCTCTTCAACATTTAAATTATTTTTTTTAGTAACAATCATTCCATCTCTTAAACCCTTTTTATATGCTTCACTATCTTTATCAACTAAAATAGCAGAAACTTTTCCATTACTTAATAAAATAGTTCCAAATCCATAATCTTTATTATAATATTGTTTATAAAAATTATTTTTTATTTGTTCATCAAATATATTAAAAATAAAATGACCATCTTTAAAATTAGAAGAAAATTCATACATTGTTTTCATATACAACTTTTCATCATTATTTTCTTCAGCCTGTTTAATCAAACTGTAATATTAATCATACAAATAATTATAATCTATCTTTTTTTGTTCATTTAATACGTATTCTTTCTTTAATATTTCTATAGTCTTATTAAAACTATTCGTATACCTATATCTTGTTAATACATGTAAATTATCCATTTGTAAAGTAACATAATAAGTTAAAACATATCCAAATATTCCAAAAAACATTAAAATATAAAACAATACCCTATATGCTTTTCTAAATTTCTTAATTAACTGCCATATAATAATAAATATTGGATAGATATATATAAATAAAAATATATTAAACTGAAAATCACCAGGAACATAATAATAAATATAATGAATAATAGCAATAATCATTGAACTTAAGCATAACACTCTGCTAACCTTATTATTAAGTTTATTTTTAAAAATATATAAAACTATAACAATAATTAAATAGACAAAGAGTAATACTAAATTAATATTAAACAAATGATTTATTAACCTATACATATTTTCCTCACTTTCAATATATTTATAGAAAAAAAGAACTTACAAAGTTCAAAATATTAAAATAATGGTGCCCTAAGGGAAGAAGTAGAACAACTTCTAAGACAAAAGATATAGTTAGTAATATCTATTAACTAATATAAGTATATCATTTATATAAAATAAAAGCAAGTTAGACGCATCCAACTTGCTCAGGTGTAGTCCGAAGACATTCACCGCCATTCACATTTATAATATACCATAATTAGTAAAATTATGCAATATATATGCTATTTTTTTATATAATTTCGTAAAGCATTTAATTTTAACTTATTATCTGTGTAAATAACTTGATTATAAATATTAATAGAAATCTTATTTCTAAATTCTTCTGCTATTTTTTCGAAATCATTTATAAATCTATTAATTTCAGTTTTTGGAAGTCCATAGCTTTTTAATAAAAATGAAATAAGAATAATATAATCTGTAATAGTATTAAAATCTACATTTCGACAATTGATTTCATTTTCTAAAAATTTACATAATGAACTTACTACTTTGGTATCTTTAAATCTAACATCAAATACTACATCATTGTGAGCAATGGAATTTCTTAATGCCTTTATTAAATACATTATTTTTTCTGGAAATAATGCATTTGTATCATAAGCCTTATTAATATTCATTTGTCTAGCTATTTTTAACCTTACATTTAATTCTAAACTTTTTATTAAATCAGCGAATACACCTAAAGTTATTATTTCAAAAATTCCCCACAATGGTACATAACGATCTTTTGAATAAAAATGACTAACTATTTTATTCCCGTTATTGTAGCATTTCGATAATGAAGAATATATATTGTTTTGAACTTTAATACGATGTTTCATTTTTTCTTTATATTCATTATCATTTTTATAATTTCTATAATCAGTCATACCATATTCATAAACATCATTAAAGTTATCAGTTTTATATTCTTCAACTAAAGTTTGTAAAACACAATTCTTAGAAATAGTTTCTATTTGCATTATTTGTGAATATAATAAACTTTTTAATTTAGTATCAAAATCAACGATAGATACTATTTCATCAAAACTAGTTAATGTTATTCTGTTTTTAAGATTTTTAATATATCTATAACCTTTGTAACCATGATAGTATCCAATATTTCTTAAATTCTTTTTATCTTTTGAACCATCAATAGAAATATTATGTTGTTATCTTAAATATTTCATTAATGCATTAGTTGTTTTTACTTTCATAGATATATTTCCTCCTTTTTATTTTTTATCTGATACTAATTTCTTAGAATATCCTTTTTTCTTCATATTATCAATTGTAATTGTAGAAGCCAATTCTATTGCATATTCAAGCTGAGCATAAATATAATCTTTTTGTTCTTGTGTAATAGGTTTTTTAGTCTTGTAAGTTTTTCCAGCAATATCATGTGTAATATTATATCTAATGTCTACTTTATCTTTTACATTATCACCAAAATATTCTATGTATATGTATTCTCCACTTTTTTCTTTTGTGTCATTTATACCAATTGAATCTTTTTCATAAAAGTAATGTAATACTGTTGCATATTGTTTAGGTCCAAAACAATACATTAATTGATATGAGAAACCATTTGGATTTCTATAATATTTTACTTCGTTGTTTGTTTTTTTATCTTTAATAGAAACATAACAGCAATTTTTTCTATATTCTCCATTTACTGAATTATATGTATTTGAATTAATAGTAACATTTTGTAAATAATTTTCCATAGAATCTAGTTCTATTTCTTCATTAATAAATGGATTAATTGTTTTATCAAATTTGTCTATTAATCTTCTCAAAGCACGTCCATAACCAGTAGTTTCATTTTTTTGAAGTGTTTCATTAAACAATTGGGAACACTCTTTACTTCCTTGCATCCAATCATAAGTTGTAATGTTTGGATTTACTCTCCTTAAAATTTCAGTATTAATACTAAACATTATATCATCAAATTTTTGAACTTCTGTTTCTGGTAATCCTTGTTTTCTTGCATAGTAATCTTTTAATTCAGTTAAAAGAATAACTAAACCTTCTTTTGAATCAATATGATATGTTTCAATATATTTATTATCACTTTTTCTTCTTAATAAATTTTTTCTAGACCTTTTGCAATCTTCTAAATATTCATCAGAGGTATGTTCTTTTTCTATATGCTCTTGTATTTCTCTTTTATATTTATCATCAACAGCATGTTCATTTGGAACATAATCATTGCAACCACCATCAACTCTTATTTCATAAGGATTATTTGGATATTTTTGATAAATAATATTTGCAACTTCTAGAGGTACTTTTCCTCTAACTACTGTATAATAACTTCCTCCAAAATATATTGCAATATTTTGCCAAAAATGGACTTGTTCACTTTCACCATATCTACTTTTTGTGCTAATTAAAGGATTATTAATACCAAGTGTTTTTAAAACCTCATTAAACTCTAATCGATTCATAAATAAAACCTCCCTTTGTTAATTACTTATTATAACATACTTTTATTAAATATTTACATTAATTATAAATATTTTTAGGATTTAAAAGGACAAATCCTTTTACACACGCTCATTGATTATGTCAATGTGCAAGTGTGTTTCTAAATTATCAAAAATTTAGTATACAAAGAATACGACTAAGCAAAGTAGTCATATTCTTTTTCTAATATTTCTTCTTTTATTAACTAGACGGTACTTCTAGTTAATATTTATTACTACTCGAAAAGTTCGAGTTTCCTATCAATCTGGTGCTGGTTAACAGAATTGAACTGTTCGCTGAAGCTTACCATGCTTCTGTATTGCCACTATACTAAACCAGCAACTCTAAATATATTATAGAAAATATTTTAATTATCTACAACATATTTAATTCTATTTCTTAATTTTATGTTCACTTACATAAATAAGACATCTATTTAATATAAATTTCTAAAATTTTTTCATCTTTTAAATCTTTTTCTTTACGATTTATATCATCAATTATTTTAGAAAAATCTTCTTGTAAACTTTTTGTTGGCTCATATAAAACACTATAATCATAATCACATTTTACATTAAATTTATCAGCAGAGCAAACACAAATAGGTACACTTTCACTTACATCATTTTTAAAACTATTAATTATATAAATCGCCGATTGTACTAAATCAAATGAATCCTTACGAAGAGGCATATAATTATCTGTAATTAATAAATCATAATCATTATCAAAATTATTTTTTAATGTTCTAAAATACATCAATGCATCCATACAATTATTTAATCTGAATATATTTAAATCTTCGACTATCGCTTTTAAATCTCTAACCATATTTTTATATTTATAATCATCATCTTCTACTATTAAAATATTCATAATAAGTGCCTCCTAATAAATTTAATTATAGTTAATTGAAACCACATTTTATTTTCTTAATTTATGAGTTATTGCATAGTTAGAAATACTTCTAAAATTATCATCATAAGGATAAATCTGTTGTCCAAATTTTAACCACATTTCTGACCAAGATGCACCTGATACAAGTAATTCATGAACTATTTTATTATTTAATGTGTTATTTCCATCTTGCTTATTTAGATCTACACAGCCCTCTTCATCATATAATTTGCATTGTAAATCGCATTCTAGTTTATCACACATATAAGCAAACATTGCCTCTTTTGTTGAATGCGAATCAAATTCAAGAAATAAATTTTCAATTTCTTTTCCATCAAGTATTCCACTTAATATTTTAGAAACTGCTTCATGCTCTATTATTTCTTTTTCTTCTTTAGATATATCAAACTGAGTTAAATCACCTATAACTGTTTCACCTAATTCATGGACTGATAGCATTAAAATAACTTTCATTATATCAATATCATAACTATATTCACTTTTCATGGCAACTGCTAACATCTGAACACCATATACATGTTCAGCAACACTTTCTAGTCTATCTCTTTTAACATTCCATGTTTTCCATCCAGTTCTAATAACGTCTTTTAATTTATTACATAAAACATAATAATTTAAAACTCTTTCTTCTTTATTTGTTTGCATTAAAATATTCACATTCTAGATCTTATGTATTATATTACAATAAATAGTAAAGTTATTCAATTTATTTATCTATTATTTTATCAATTCTTTTAATTAACTCATTAATAAATAATGGCTCATTCATGTTATATATGTAACTGTATTTTTTACCTATATCTTTTAAAAACATTCCACTTACATATACTTTTTTTATCTAATACTATATATCTATCATGAAAAGAATTATTATTAATAAATTTGCTATTTTTTCTTGTTTAATTAGTTCGTCCATTTTCTCTCCTACAATTATTTTATTTAGTTAAAATATAAATAAGGAGGTATATTTAATCTAATGTAAAAGAAAACTAATGTCAAGAAAAAATTAGATTATGTTGTTTTATAATTTATTTGCTGTTTCAGTTTGAAACCGCAAACATTTAATTAATTAAGCAAACAAAAAACTCACAGTTACCCATGAATCTTTTAAAACATTATTAATGGTTTAATTTTATTATCAAATGGTTCATATAATGCAATATCTTCATCTTCATAAGTAAATAAGATATACTTATTCGATTTTATGTTCATCACATTACCATTTTTAATATGCTTATAATCTTCTTCATTATCAATTTTCATAGTAACAACATCTAAAAAATCATTTAATTTTAATAATTTATAATTATCATTTTCAATATCTTCTAAAGTATATGCTTCATCAATATTAAAATTACCTAAGATTGTTCTAACTAAACTAGTCATTGTAGCATATGTTCCTAAAAATGCACCTATATCTCTAATTAAAGATCTAATATAAGTTCCTTTAGATACCTTACATTTAATAGTAATAATATCATCATTAATATTTATAAGTTCAATATCATAAATATTTACAATTTTACTCGGTAACTTAACATCAATATTATTTCTTGCATATTCATATAACTTTTTACCATTAATCTTAACAGCACTATATATAGGAACTTCTTGATTATATGTTCCTTTAAAATGATTTAAAGCATTAGTTATTTCATCTTTACTAAAATCTTTTTTGCCTTCTTTTAAAACATTTCCTGTAATATCTAAAGTATCAGTTAAAATACCTAATTTAAAAGATGCAATATATTCTTTATCATGATTAGTTAAGATATTAGCAAGCTTAGTATATTTTCCTATTAAACAAACAAGTACTCCCTCCGCTAAGGGATCGAGAGTACCTATATGTCCAACACTTTTAGTATTAAATTTACGACAAACCTTATTTACAACATCTCTTGATGTCATACCTTTTGGTTTATTTACAACTAGCAAACCATTATTCATTTGCTTCAGCGTGAATCTCCTCAATTATTTCATCAATATGTTCTCCATATTCAGTAGATTCATCATAAACAAATCTAATTTCAGGAGTATTTCTTATATCAATTCTTTTAGCAAGTTCAGTTCTTAAAAATGAAGATGCATTAGTTAATTCAGCTTGAACTTCTTGTTTTTCATAATCTCCATAAAAAGTATAGAAAACCTTACACATTGATAAATCATTAGTAACTCTAACTTCAGTAATAGTTACACTTTTAATTATCTCATTATGAACTTCTTCATAAATAATAGAAGATAATTCTCTTAAAATTGAAGATGCAATTCTTTCTAATTTAATTTTACTCATTTTCTTTTTACCTCAATCATTTCATATGTTTCAAAACAATCTCCTTCTTTTAAATCATTAAAGTTTTCGATTGTAATACCACATTCATAACCACTTTTAACCTCTTTAACAGTATCTTTTTCTCTTTGAACTGATGAAATTGTGCCATCATAAATTATTACACCATCACGAATAACTCTTACTTTAGATTTATTCTTAATAACACCATTAGTTACAATACATCCAGCAATTGTACCAACTTTACTAAATTTAAATAATTTTTTAATTTCAGCATTACCAATAGTTTTTTCTTCGTATTCAGGTTCTAGCATACCTTTCATAGCTGATTCCATTTCTTCAACTAATTTATAGATAATTTGATATAATCTAATTTCAACAT
>CAKOIE010000037.1 GCA_934086395.1 uncultured Bacilli bacterium
TACAGGGTATATTATAATATAATGTTCGGTATCATTTCTATTAATGATAAGGTATCATTTTAAAAAAGGATTAACAATAATTCATATAGGACTTGATAAATTAGTTGAAAATCCGTATAATGAGGATATAGATGACTGGACAAGGCGTTTTTTAAATATGCTAGTATCAATAGATGTAAAATATACAGAAGAATTAGCAGGCGATTATGAAGATTTAAAGGAGGTTGCCAAGATTATGAAAGAATATTCAGAAGATACATCTAATTTAATATATTATAATAAAAAGGCAATGGAAGAAAGTATGAGAAAAACTGATCTTAAATTTGCGAAAGAAGAAGGTATATCTGAAGGATATAATGAAGGTCATGCAGAAGGTTTTAATGAAGGTATAAATCAAGGTATAAATCAGGGTATTAAAAAAGGTATTAAACAAGGTATAAATCAAGGCGAAATTAAAAAATCATTAGAGATAGCAAAGGAAATGATTAAAAATAATATAAAAGTAGATACAATTGTTAAATGTACAAAATTAAGTAAAGAAGAAATATTAAAGTTACAAGATAACTAATAATATTTCTTTTTTATTTTCTCTAAATTTTAAAAAAACGTAATAGTGTCAAGTAAGTGTACAACTTTAATAAAATAACAAGTAAATTTGTTTACAACTTACAATATATATTATAGAAACACCATAAAAGGTGTTTTTAGTACGTACGAAAAAATATTTATGAAAGGAGAAAATATTATGTTTAGTTTAAGAATTGTATTAAAATATTTAACTCAAATTTTATTGTTATTTCTATAGTTTAGTTGATAGAAAAGGAAGTGGTTTAAGTTGCAACAAAAGATTATAGAAAAGACGGTATATGGCACTCCATTTAAAGTTACTCAAAATAATATTAAAATTAATAAGGACTTTCAAATACCTTTAATAGAAGATAGAGCCTTTAAATATATTTGTAAGGTTTATCCTAAAGTTATAATTAAGTATTTATCACATCTTTGTCGATTTAATAATAATTTAATTGAATCAGCTTATTTTATGGATACTACTATGCCAGATTTAAGGTTTAATGATAAAAAAATGATTGTAGATTTACTTGTTAATATCCAACAAGATGAATATATTAATATAGAAGCAAATACCTCTAAAGGCAAAGGTATTCAAATTAAAAATATAAATTATATGTTTAGATTTATATTAAGTAAGCAAAAAATGAGTAAAAAACTAAAAAGCATCAAGTTAACTCAAGTTAATTTTGACTTATATTCCGAAGAATTTATGGGAGGAATTAATAATTTATTTTTAACAAAAAATAAGTTAAATAATAAAATATTACCTGAAATACCTGTTGTAATTCATATAGGACTTGATAAAGTGTATGATAATCCGTATAATGAGATTATAAGCGACTGGGATATGCGATTTTTGAAGATATTAACATCAAGAAGTATTAAATATACTGAAGAACTTGCAGGAAATTATGAAGATTTAAAGGAGGTTGCAAGACTTATGAAAGAATATTCAGAAGATACATCAAACTTAATTTATTATGACAAAGAAGCAATGGAAGAAAGCATTAGAATAACAGATCTTAGCTTTGCTAAAGAAGAAGGATTAAATGAAGGTGAGAAAAAAGGCAAAATAAAAGGTGAAATAAAAGGTGAAAGAAAAGGAAAACTAAAACGTTCAATTGAAATTGCTAAAGATATGCTTAAAGATGGAGTTAATATTGAAATGATTTCAAAATATTCTAAATTGCCTAAAGAAGAAATATTAAAGTTACAAGATAACCAATAATATTTCTTTTTTATTTTCTCCAAATTTAAAAAAGCACTAATAATGTCAAGTAAGTGTACAACTTTAAAAAAATAACAAGTAAATTGGGTTACTTTTTACAATATATATTATAGAAGCACCATTAAAGGTGCTTTTAGTACGTACAAAAAAATATATACATGAAAGGAGAAAATATTATGTTTAGATTTATATTAAGTAAGCAAAAAATGAGTAAAAAACTAAAAAGCATCAAGTTAACTCAAGTTAATTTTGATTTATATTCCGAAGAATTTATGGGAGGAATTAATTTAGGCTTTATTGGAGAAGAATTAGCAAGAGATTATGAAAATTTAAGAGGCTTACAAGGATTAAAAAGGATTATTCAGAAGGTGCATAAAACTTAATTTATTATGACAATGGAGCAATTTATCAAAGATATTTAAAAATATTGAAGTCACATAAAATATTTTATATAAAAAAAGATTCTCAAATAGAGAATCTTTAATAGTCAACTTGGTGACCCGTACGGGGTTCGAACCCATAAATGCATGCGTGAAAGGCATGTGTGTTAACCATTTCACCAACGGGCCAAATAAACAAATGGTGGGCCTGAATGGACTTGAACCATCGACCTCACGCTTATCAGGCGTGCGCTCTAACCAGCTGAGCTACAAGCCCATTTGTTAAAATAAATGGTGCCCAGTTAGGGATTCGAACCCTAGACCCACTGATTAAGAGTCAGTTGCTCTACCAACTGAGCTAACTGGGCATTAAAACTGAGTACCTACTCATTATAACATAAATTTTTAAAATTACTAGTCTAAAATTTAAATTTTTATAAAAAAACTAAATTTTTCTAAAATTTTAATGGCGGAGCAGGAGAGATTTGAACTCTCGCGCCGGTTACCCGACCTACACCCTTAGCAGGGGCGCCTCTTCAACCTCTTGAGTACTACTCCATACCAACAATAAAATTTTACTATAAAATTTAGCTCTTGTCAATTTAATATACTTCAGTTTTTATATTTTCTATCATATTTTTTACAAAATATAGATAATCTTGCTTGTTTTTTCGTTGTTCATCGTTAATTGTATACAAATTTGGTACATCAATAACAGTTGCACCCGCATTTGCTAAGTCCTTAACATTCTTATTTTCTTCATCACCTGCTAAAACAAATACATAACGTAATGTCTTACTTTGAATTAATTTCTTTGCTTGACTCATATTTGTATTTGAATTCTCATTATCAACAATAGAAATAACATTAAATCCATAATTCTTTAAAAAATTAAATGTATTATTACCAACAATTAAAGTATTATTACTAGCGTTTTCAGCAATCGTTTTAAGTTCAACATCAATTTCTGAAATTTTCACTTTTAAACTATCATAATTACTATCAATTTTATCAATCATTTTTTGATTAGAAACGTATTCCTTTAAACTATTTTTAATATTAGAAGCAATCATTAAAAAATTAGTAGGACTAAGCCATAATTCAGTAGCATCATTTTCTATTTCCAATCCCTTAGATACATCTATAATATCTAAATTCTTATTTTTATTAAGAAGTTCTGCTGCTATATTTTTTTCTTTAGATAAACCATTATATATAAACATATCTACTTTAGAATAATCTTTAATTTGTTTAGGTGATAATTCATAATTATTAATATCTATCCCGGATGGATATATCATATTAACTTTAGAATAATCTCCATATAAATAATTAGTAATATATTCTATAGGATAAGATGTAACATTAATATCAATATTATCATATCTATCTCTTTTAAAACAGCCAAAAGAACTAACCCCTACAACTAATGTAATTAGTATTAACTTTAAATATTTCATTTTCTCTCCTTTACTGGGTCATATCCAAATTTTCCAAAAGGGTGACATCTTAATATTCTTTTAAATCCCATAATACTTCCTTTAAATGCTCCATAAGTATTTATTGCTTCCTTAGTATACTCAGAACAAGTAGGAATAAATCTACAATTGTAATGACACCTAAATGGAATTTTTTGATATAACTCTATCAAATTAATTAATAATTTTTTCATAAATTAATTATATAAGATAATTAAAAAACTTAAAAGAGAACAAAAGTTTCATATTGACTAGGGGGGGGCGATTTATCCTATAATTAATTTATGATAGAAGGAGATAAAGAAAATGAAAAAAGACAATATTAGCTTAATAGTTATTGGAACAACTATAACAATGCTTTTAATAGTGCTAATAGGTAGTACATTTGCATACTTTACAGCACTAAACAATCAAGGATCAACATCCTTAGTATCCATAGAAGGAGGTAAGATGTTAATAAATTATAGTGATGGAACAAGTGATTTACTAACAAGTAAAAACATAGAACCAAGTAACACTATACTAGTAAATAAAACATTTACTTTAACAGGAACAAATACAACAAATGGTTTAAAAATGCCATATAAAGTAGGAGTACAATATACCTCAACATTTAGTAATGGAATGATACATTATTATATAAAAGAAGTAAATAGACCAGCAAACTCAAATGTAACAGCAAATTATGTAATAAAACCAGAAACAGGCAAAACAGAAAATGATTATAAAAATCAAACAGTTCCAGGAAATGATAAATATACAGGCTATACTCATGGAACATTCAAAAATGGTAAAAAATATACTGAGATGGTAACAGGAGAATTTCCAACAAGTTTAAATGATCAAACTATAACGTTTAATTTAATAATTCAATTTCCTGATAATGGTTTAAATCAAGACAGTGAAAAAGGAAAGAGTTTAATTGGAAAGATAGTAATAAATCATGAATTAACTATAAGTGAATATATTTCTGATTTAAATTTAACAGATAATGGATTAGAAGAAGATAAAACTTATGAGCAAAATTTAAGATATGTTGGAGCTAGTCCAAAGAATTATATTAATTTTAATAATGAAACGTGGAGAATAGTAGGAGTATTTAACGATATCCCAACAATAGATGAACAAGGAAATAAAAAAACAAAATCATTAGTAAAAATAGTAAGAAATGATTCTCTAGGAGATTATTCATGGGATACTTCCGAATCATCAACAAATAAAGGATGGGGAATAAATGAATGGAGTCAAGCTGATCTAATGACTGAATTAAATACAGATTATATAAATCCAAGTCCAACAAGTAGGACAACCTTATGGTTTAATGGGGAAGATAATGCTAAAAATGGAACATATGAATATAAAAATAATATAAAAAGTGATTATATAGATAAGATAGCAAAAGTAAGCTGGTATCTAGGTGGTGCAGATTTCAATGCTGCTGCATCAAGTTCATATAATTTAGAAAGAATTGCACAATATATCAGTAATCCATCAGATGGAGTAACAAGAACTTACTCCTGGGATGGTAAAATCGCCTTAATTTATCCAAGCGATTATGGATATGCGTCAACAAATAATGAATGCCGAAATTACATGAGTTCTTATAATAATAATGAATATAATTGTAAAAAAGATAATTGGTTATATAATAATGAAAATCAATGGACATTGTCCCCTTTTCGTGGCTATGCGAATATTGTGCTCTTTGTCAATTCGAGTGGGGGTGGCTTCTACTTCCGTGCGGCCAGCAGTTATGGTGTGCGTCCGGCCCTTTTCTTGAAATCTGATATCTTGATAGCTAGTGGAACTGGTGAAGAAGGTAATCCTTACCTTCTTGGATAAGGTGTCGCGAAGCGAGGCGTGCCTATGGCGGGTAGGGACCAGAGCCCGTTCAACTAACTGTGTCTTTGTATAAATTAGATTAAAATTTATTTAGTAATTTAAATAAATTTTTAATAAATGTTGTAATATATTTAACATCTATTTCATTTAAATGTCAATAACTTATATCTTTATATTTATATTAAACTTTTATCTTTAAATTTATATTAAATATATGATATATTGTTAATGGTTGTTATAGAGGATATGGCAACACTGAGGAGTGACCAGAGCGCTAAACAACCGTTATACAAAAAAGGAGAATATTTTTAGTTTTAAACTAAAGATGTTTTTTATTCTTTATTCTTTATTCTAGTTTATTTAATTCATATATATATTTTAATTTTCATATAATTATTTAGAAAAGAAAGGAAAATGATATATGAATGAGGTTTATACTTTAGATAGAGATTTTTTATTTAAATCTAAAATATATGAAATAACATCTATTTCAGTAGAACAAAACTCTAATATTGATGGTTCTATTATTTATGGAGATTTTATAGTTTCTGGAACTTATCGTTTACATGAAATAAGTATTAATAAAGAAGATTTTAGTTTTAAAATACCATTTAAACATGAATTACCATCTAATATTAATTTAGATACAATTAAATTAGATATAAATGATTTTAATTATAACTTTAATAATTTAGATGAATTAAGTGTTCATATTGAATATTTAATAACTGCTGAAGAAGGAATTAAAGTATTTGAAAATGAAGAAAAATTAGATGATTTTCTTAATGAACAGAAAAAACAAGATATAGATATAGTTGATTTAAGAAGTGAACCTAGTTATTTACCTAATGAGATAGTTATGCCTATAGAAAAAGAAGAGGAAAAAACTAAGCCTGATAAGATAGATGAAAATATGATAATTAATTCTATTAATGATGAAGATGAATATGTTTTATATCATGTTCATACTGTTGGAATAAGTGATACAATTGAAAGTATAACTAAAAAGTATAATATTAGTGTTAATACTTTAAAAGAATATAATACTTTTGATTCTTTAGAACTTAATATGAAATTAATTATTCCTAATGAAGAATTATAGGGAAATCTTTAATCCAAGTAAAATAACTATTTGTGGTAAAAGTTATATTCTTACTACTCAAGATGGAAATTATGTTGTAAAAGAAAAAGTTAAAGATTTAAAATCTTTATATAACTACTTAGAAAATAGAAGTTTTAATAAATTTCCTAAAATAATAGATGAATATGATAACAACTATGTTTATGAATATTTAGATGATACAAAGGAACCTATTAATCAAAAAATGATTGATGAAGCAAAGATTTTAGCTGAACTTCATTATAAAACTAGTTATTTTAAAAATGTTAAAATAGATAAATTTAAGGAAATATATGAAAATATTAGTTCTAATATTAATTATTTAGAAGATTATTATAATAAATTATTTGATAGAGCTTTAAGTGAGGAATATATAAGACCTTCTTTATATATTCTTATTATTAATTCTTCTTTAATTAGATCTAATATTAATTTTCTTAAAAGAGAATTAGATAAATGGTATAAGATGGTTAATGATTTAGATAAAATAAGGGTAGTATATAATCATAATAATTTAAGTATAGATCATTTTATTAATAATAAATTTATTAGTTGGGATAAATATTTAGTTGATAGTCCTATTATTGATTTGATAAATCTATATAATAATGATTTTAATAAATATGATTTTAGTTTATTCTTAAATGAATATTTTAAACATTTTGAACTACTTGATTATGAAAAAACTTTACTATTTATCATGATTTCGATGCCTAAAACTTATGATTTTGGAAATAATGAATTAGATAATACTATTGTGGTTAGTAAATCAATAAGTTATATAGAATATACTAATAAATTAATTAGGCCATATTATTCTAAATAATAAATAAAATTGTAAAAATATTTCTATAAATAATATAATTATATTCCATCTTAATGGAAAGAAAAATGTAATTATTGCTTGATAAAATATTAATGTACATAGTATTAAAAAGAATATAAATAAACTAAATTTATTAAATGGATTATGAAAATTATTAAAGTTATTACAATTATTAAAATTCATAATTTATCACCTAAAATATAATATGTTTATATGTTTTAATAGGTTAAAATAAAAGGTGCTTTAATTATAAAAGTATCTTTTTTAGTATGCCGTGATATTGGTATAGATTTTAAATATAATTTATTATATAATTAATTTAGACTAGAGGAGGCATTATGAATAGGAAGGGATTTGTTGCTACATCACTATTATATTCGTTTTTCTTACTTTTTTGTGCTATAATTTTAGCGTTTGTTGGTAGTTTAGGACATAATACGGTTCTTTTAAATAAGGAGATTGATAAAATTAATGAAGATATTCATACAACTAAATATATATATAATGTTAATGTAGGAGATTATTTTAGATTAAATATATGTGTAACTGATGATAAAAAGGATTTATTTAATTCTGGAGATACAATTGATTATATTTTATTTAGTAAGAACAATGGATTAGGTTATTTTGTATCAAAAAATTATTCTTATAAATTAAATAATTTAGAGTTATTAAATAATATTATTAATTCTATATATGTTAAAAATGATAATAAAATAATAAAGTCTAGAAGTATGACGGAAAATGATTATAATGTTATAAATTCAATTGGTGATAATAAAATAAAGGATATAATATTAAAGGGGGATTTTAATAATGCAAGTAAATATTTACTTGCAAATAATAGTAATAATTATTATAGTGGTAGTAAAGTGTTTGATATGTCTTTAAATAATGTTAGAGGTATAAATAATAATGATATAACTAGTGATAATACTTTTATTAGATTAGTGTTTGAATTTAATAATAGTATTAAAATAATAGGTGGAGACGGAACTTTATCTAATCCTTATCTTTTAAAAGGTGGTGCTATAAGTTGTTAAATAAAAATGGTTTTGTCTTATTAGAGACTATAATTGTAATGAGTATATTATTAATTGGAATGATATTGCTTTATTCAAATTATAATAAATTATTTATTAATTCAGGAAAAATAAGTTATAATGATAATGTAGAAGATATTTATACTGCTTATTATGTATATCAAAAAAGAGAAAATATTGGTTATAATAATGGGGATATTCAAAGTATTAATGTAAATAATTTAACTAATGAATTTAATGATATATTAAATAATTTAAATATAGAAAAGATTTATTATTTTAAAAAGAATGCTTTTAATAATATTTTTAATAATCAAAATGGTGATTGTAATAATCTTAATAAACTTATATGTTATGATGGTACAACTATTAATTATTTGAAAAGTATTGAAAATAAAGCTGATGTTGATAAATGTGTAGATGATGATGTATGTATTACTATAGTAAAAATTAAAAGAAATGGTTATTATTACTTTGCTAAGTATGAATCATATATTATGTAGGAAGAGATGATAAAATGAGTTATGAAGAAGCATATAATATATTAAAAAGACTTGCTAATGATGAAATTATTACTTTGGAAATGAAAAATAAATTGGATGGTTATTGTAAATGGTTAATTAGTAGAATGCGTGATGAGGTTATAAGTAGGGATGAACAATCTCTTTTAGATTTTTATATAAATTATTTAAGAGCAACTATTACTGATATGGATATAGTTAGTGATTATGATAAAATAAATGATGAAAGAAATAATCCGGCTTTAAATGAAGAACATAAGGCTCAAATAGAAGGACATCAAAAAGTTCGTAAGTTGGAGCAAAAGCATCAGATAAATAGTAATGGGGTTATTCTTACAACTGTTATTTTAGAGGTATCCTTACTTATCGGGCTAACTTTGGCAATATTAATTCTTGCTTTAAGTTAAAATTTAATATATATTATTGTTAGAAAGAGAGAAATTTAATTTATGGATATTTTAGAAGAAACTGAACTTAGAATGATGAAAGCTATTGAAAATATGGAAAGTAGATTTAATAATGTTAGAGCAGGACGTGCTAATCCTTCAATGGTTAGTGGTGTTATGGTAGATTATTATGGCGTTTCTACACCTATTCAAAGTTTAGCAAATATAACTGTTCCGGAAGCAAGACAATTGTTTATTAAACCTTTTGATAGATCTTGTATTAAAGATATTGAAAGAGCAATTAATGAAGCAAATTTAGGTATAACACCTACAAATAATGGTGAAATGGTTATAATGACTGTACCGGAATTAACTGAAGAAAAAAGAAAAGATTATGTAAAACAAGTTAAAGCTTTAGCAGAAGATGGCAAAGTAGCTTTAAGAAACGCTAGAGAAGATGCTCGTAACAATGTTAAAAAACAAGAATTACCTGAAGATGAAGAAAATTCTTATTATGAAGAGATTCAAGATTTAATTAATAAATATAATAAAATAATTGATGATAAAGCAAAAGCAAAAGAAGAAGAATTAATGAGAGTATAATTAAAAACTATGTTGAAATATACATGGTTTTTGCTGTTAAACATTAGTTAAAATGATACCGATTTATAATTACAGATAACAAACAAAGGTGAACTTTGTTTGAATGAAAAT
>CAKOIE010000038.1 GCA_934086395.1 uncultured Bacilli bacterium
CCCCCCCGTCAAGCGAAAATATGTTCTATTTTCTTATTTATTGTATAAATTAATCTAACTTTACACTAACTAATTTAGATACACCAGATTCTTGCATTGTTATTCCATATAAACTAGAAGCATACTCCATAGTTCTCTTCTTATGTGTAATAACAATAAACTGAGTCTTATTATTATATTCTTTTAAATAATTACCAAATATATCTACGTTTGCTTCATCAAGTGCTGCCTCTGCTTCATCTAATATACAAAATGGAACAGTTCTAATATTTAAAGTTGCAAATAAAAGTGCTAGCGCTGTCATAGATGCTTCTCCACCTGATAATGTCTTTAAACTCTTAATTTCTTTTCCTGGAGGACAAGCTTTAATTTCTAATCCACTAGTTAAAATATTATTTTCATCTAGTAATACAAGCTTTCCTTCTCCTCCTCTAAACAACTTTTTAAACACTTTACAAAATTCATTATTTAAAGCATTAAAAGTAGCAGTTAATCTATCTTTCATAGTTCCATCTAATTCATTAATAATTTCTAATAAATCATTAATAGAACCAGTTAAATCTTCTTTTTGTTTAGTTAAAAATTCATATCTCGTATTAATACGATCAAATTCACTAATAGATCCTGTATTAACTTCACCTAAAGCCTTAATATCTCTTTTTAGATTATTAACTTTAATTCTAGCATCAGTTATATTCATATCTAAATTATATTCTTTGGCTTTATCATAAGTCATACCATATTCTTCACTTAATCTAACTAAATAATTATCTAATTTATTTTCTTCTTTACTAATAGTTACTTCTAAAGTACGAACATCATTCATCATTTTATTATATTCACTATTTTGTTTACGACTAGCAAGTTCTAATTCGTTAATCTCACTTTGTAAATCATTTTTATTTAATTTAAGTTCATTAATACTTAATTCTAACTTTTCTTTTTCTCCATTAACTTTATAATACTCATCTAATATATCTTGTAACTTACTAGATATATCATTATTAAGTAGTCCAACACTACCATTAATCTCATTATTAACACTAATTAAATTATTGTTAAGTGCTTCTAGTTCATTATTTTTTCTTAATAAATAATCTTTAGCACTATTAAGTTCATTATTGGCATCAAATACTTTTCTCTCTAAAATAGTTACATCTTTATCATGAGCATTTATTTCTTCTTCTTTTAATTTTATTTCATTAACTTTAGAATTTAATAACTTAATTTTATTTTCTAGTTCAAACTTTTGACTCATCATACTTGTAACTGATTTATTAGTTCCACCTGTAATTGAACCACCCGCATTAATAGTATCTCCATCTAAAGTAACAATCTTATACATATGATTAATTATTTTAGCAACATTAGTAGCATTAGTTAAATTATCAACTACAATTACATTACCTAGGGCATTTAAAACTACATTACGATACTTAGGATCAAACTTACATAAATCAGATGCAATCCCTATAAAACAAGGAACAACTTCTAATTTCTTTAAAGATATATCATCTACTCTTTTAGCCTTAATAACATTTAAAGGATAAAATGTTGCTCTTCCTAAATTATTTTGTCTTAAATAATATACTGCTTCTTTAGCACTTACCTCATTATCAGTAACAATAACATTAGCAGTAAAACCAAGAGCGGTATCGATTGCTAAGGAATATTTTTCTTCAGTCTCAATTAACTTGCCAAGTATATCATGAATCCCTTTTAAACGATGATTATTTAAAATACTTTTAACTGCATAAGGAAGTTTACTATCATTTAAAGTACTATTTTCTAGTATTTCAATTTGACTCTTTAAATACATTTCATCTTTATTTAACTTACCTAAATCACTAAGTAATAAATTCTTCTTAATATTTTCATTTTTATATTCTGTAACTAATTCATTATATTTTTTATCTAACAAACTTAAATTATTCTTTTTAAGTTCTATTTCTTCTTTTAAAGATTCTAAATCATTAGTTATTTTTAATTTAGTTTCTTTTAAATTTATAATATTAGCTTGTAACTTAGCATCATCTACTTCATATTTTTCTCTTTCAATCATAATTTGTTTTTCACTTGCTAAATTAGACAATTGTTTAGTTATCTTAAATAATTCATCACTTTTCTTACTTATTTCTTCTTCTAATTTTAATACTTGCATTTTAAGTGAATCTATTTTAGCTCCATCAACTAAATTATTGTTCTCATTTACCATTAAATCATTAGATAATTTATCTAACTCTTCTTTATGTTTCTTATAAGAATCATTAATATCGGTTATATCTATAGCAAGAAGCGCAATTTCTGTACTTTCTAAATCTTTTTTATAATCTAAATATTTATGAGCAGTTGCTGCCTGTTCTTTCAAAGGCTCTAAATTAATACTTAATTCATCAATAATTAAATTAATCTTTTCAATATTATCATTAGTTTTATCTAATTTTCTTAAGGCATCTTCTTTTCTTTTTTTATACATTAAAACGCCGGCTGCTTCTTCTAAAATAACTCTTTTATCTTCAGGCTTTCCATCAATAATTTCACCTATTTTACCTTGAGAAATAATTGATAATGAATTAACATTAGTTCCAGAATCTAAAAATAAATTAGTAATATCTTTTAATCTACAAGTGGAATTATTTATATAATATTCATTTTCTCCAGTAGAATATACAACTCTTTTTATCTCTATTTCGGTTAAATCACTTTTTAAATAATGATCTGAATTATCAAATGTAAGTGATACCCATGCTCTAGTAAGTGGACTTCTTGACTTACTTCCATTAAAAATAAAATCAGAAGAATTATTTCCTCTAATATCTTTAAGTGATTGCTGTCCTAGTACCCATTTAATAGCATCTACTATATTACTTTTTCCTGATCCATTAGGTCCAACTATTGCTGTTATTCCATCTTTTATATCAATAGTTACTTTATCAGCAAAGGATTTAAATCCATGAATGCTTATTCTTAATAATTTCATTTAATTCCACCACTACTTTTCTTAATTGCATCACGTGCTGCATTTTGTTCTGCTTCTTTTTTACTTTTACCAATACCACTACCATAAAGCATTCCATCAACCCTTGCTTCTACCTCAAATGTTTTATCATGAGATGGACCATATTCATTTACAACAATATACTCAACACTCTTTTGATTAGTTTGAACTAATTCTTGTAAATAAGATTTATAATCACTTAAATAAACATTATTTTCTTCTATTTTAGGTATAATTATATCATAAATAAATTCTTTAGCTTTAGATAATCCATTATTTAAATAAATACTAGCAATAACTGCTTCAAAAACATCAGCAACAATTGTTGCATTAACCTCATTATGCATTCCATTACCAACTTTAATGTACTTAGCTAAATTAATATCCTTAGCATAAGCATCTAAGGCTTCTTCACAAACATACATAGATCTCTTCTTACTCATTTTACCTTCTGCAAGCTTAGTATTCTTAAAAAAATAATCAGATATTACCAGTTCTAATACTGCATCACCTAAATATTCTAATCTTTCGTAAGATTCGACATTATGTTCATTAGCATAACTTGTATGAGTTAGTGCTATTTGTAAATACTTATTATCCATTGTTAAACCATATTTAGTTAAATCCATAAGTTTATCACCTTTATCCTGTAAACATTATAAACTATATTTAATTTATTTTCTAGATTAATAGATAAAAAAACTAATATTATTAATATTAGTACTAGTTTTTAATTAGGATAATATATTGCTCTTTTACCATATAAATTATATATTTTTTCTACTTGTTTCCGATTATAACTTTCTATTTTACCAGTGTAAGAATCAGATACTATAACTTTACTTTTATTAAAACCAATTACAACCACACTATGTAGTTTACATATCCAATTTATTTTTTCTCCAGTTTCTTTATAAATCCAGTTAGTACATATATCTGTATTTTGCATATTAACTGATGCCCATATTTGAACAGGTATTCCTTTTTTAACTATTGCAAGTACTTCATCTAAAGAATGACCTGTATAATCAATCATTCCTGATTTAAATTTATTAGCGATTTCAATTATTGGTTTTTGATAAACACCATAACCATGGCTATCAGTAGGATCTCCTACAAATTCAAGTTCAGGATTGCCTCCATAATATACGCCATCTTCATAATGAGGACCATCCCCCTTTTTTAATGTATTAACCAATTGACTCATACTTACATCTATCTTATAAAATCTAAGTAAATTATATAAAGCTGAACTTTCACAACCATTAGGATAATCAGGATATTGATAGTATGTTGGAAAATTATCTATTTTATAAGTAATATCTTTTTCTATAATTGTTATTTTTCTATATTTAGTAGTCTTTTTTCCTACTTTATCTTCAGCATAATATTTTATCTTATAATTACCAGGATCATCATAATTAACACTACTATCATCAACTGTAAAATTAACCTCACCAAATCTCTCATCTACTGCTTTAACATTATTATATAAATTATATTTATTTCCGGATTCTAGTGTAATATTTGTCAGTCCCTTAAATACTGGTCCTTCTGTATCTTCTATTATAGTTAATTTAGTACTTCCTTCAAATTTATTATCATAATTATCATATATTTTAATTAATACTTCTTGCGTACCTAATTCTTTTTTTAGTGATAATTCATCATATTTATATAAAGATAAATCAATATCATTAACGATAAAATCTTTAATAGAAGGTAATTCTTCATCAATGTACATTGTGACTTCTTTTAACTCTATTTTATCTAGTAAATTATCATATATAATTAATTTAGATATATATTCTCTATTATCAACTATAATTTTAATATCATAATCACCTATATCTTTAATATTTTCTAAATCTTGATCACATCTAACATTTTTTATATCTTCTTTTAGAAAATCATTAATTGTAATTATTTCTCCATAAGGTTTTATAACCTCTTTTATTATTAACTTATGGGTATTATTTCTCTTAACAATATTTAATAATAAAATAGATATTCCAATGCATAGTATAATAATAACTATTAATATCCAATACCTTTTCTTCATTATATTCCTCTATCCTTAATATACATAAATAGTATATCATGTTTTAGTAATAACTTTTAAGAAAATTAAAAAACCAGACAAATTTATCTGGAATTTAATTTTTAATACAAAATATAGCATACAAAGGAATACTTTTAATTTTAGTTTCCTCATTATATCCGAAATTTTTAGAACTTATTCTTATAGAATATTTTGGATTATAATTTTTATTATATAAAGTTAAACTTTTTGACTGAGTATTTCTTGCTGCCTTTACTACAATTGGTATTATTCCATCATCATTATAAATCATAAAATCGATCTCAGCCTTACCAGAACTTAACCAATAATACAAACTAATATTATTACTAACAAACTGAGTAGCAACAAAATTTTCTGTAATAGATCCTTTAAACAAAGATAAATCATCTTCTAAAATATCTTTATATTTAACTTCTAATAAATGATTAAGTAATCCAACATCATTAAGATATAGTTTAAAACTGTCATAATCAATAAATGCAGCTAATGGTTTTTCTGGTACACTCACTTTATATGAACATAAAATCATATTACTTGCATTTAACCAATCGAGAGGTGTATCGTATTCTCTACCCCTTCCATTTTTTTCAATTTTACTAAATTGGAATTTTCTTGACAAGTTTGCTATTTGACTAGGTATAGAACGATATATTTTTTCTATTTTTAAAGCTTCTGAATTACTGGTAACATATGTTTTCATATCTTTAAAATAAGAATCTATTATATTTTGTTTAATAGTTGAATCATATTTCATGATATCACAACCATTATCTATAAAATTTTTAACTGATTCCGGCATTCCACCACAAATTAAATAATATTTATAATATTCCATTGCTTGTATATGTAAAGGTTCAATCATTGCTGAATTATTTTCATAACATTTTTTAATCTCTTCAATTAACATTTCTTTATTGTTAGCAACTAAAAACTCTTCAAAATCCATTGGATACATATTTATCATTTTTACCTTTCCAACTGGAAATGACGAATTTAATCTTTTTAACTTTCCCCCTAGTAATGAACCAGCACAAATAATTCTTATATTATTATGTTTTTCACAAAAAAATTTTAATTCTGATATTAATTCTTCACTACACTGTATTTCATCGATAAAAAGTACAGTATTTTCTTTTGTTAAATCAAAATTAACTATAGTTTGCAAATAGTTTAACTTTTGTTCTGAATTTAAATCAGTTCTTTTATATAAATCAACCACTTCAACATTTTGAAATAAATTTACAGAAACAAAATTTTCAAATTCTTTTTCACAAAACTTTTCTATAATATATGTTTTTCCAACCTGCCTAGCCCCTAATATCATTAAAGGCTTTACATTTAATGAATCATTTTTCCACTTTAGTAACTCATTATAGATTTTTCTTTTCATCATCTATCACCACTATAAATATACAATAAAAATAGGGAAAAGTCAAAATTTACACGTTTTTTGAACGACTTTTGTCATAAATTTACACGTTTTTTGAACGACTTTTGATACAAATTTACACGTTTTTTGAACGACTTTTATAAATTATGCCTTATTTTAACTATTTAAATCTTTCTCTATAACCACATCTTTGGCATAAAGGACTTAATAATTCATGCCTATTAAACCCATTTAACATTTCTTGATATTTATTAGAATTAATAATTTCTTCTATTTCTTGCTTAAAAATATTTCCTAATTTATTATCTCCGTTATTATCTAAACAACAACTAACAACATCCCCATTAACAAGAATACCAATCTGATCTTTTAAAGCCCTACACGTTCCTTTAGTGCTAATAACAGATATATCCATACTAGGCCAATCAAATTCTTTATCAACGCTTAAAAATATATGATCATTTAAGTTATTTCTTAAACTATTTCTATCTATTTTAACATTATAATGTTCATCTAAATAATCAAATATTTCATTATTATCTAAATCATTCCATAACCTAAAATTAATATACGTATTCTTAATACCATCACATAACTTAACTATATCTTTTACTTCATTCAAAGAATTAAAACTATGTAATGAGATATTTATTTGTCTTATTTTATTATTATTTACAACATCTAACTTATCTTTTAATAATCTTCCATTAGTTGTTATATTTACATTTATATTATTCTTATTTGCTATTTTAATTATTTCATCTAAATTAGGATGCATTAAAGGCTCTCCTTTAACATGTAAATAAATATGCTTAGTATAACCATTAATTTTATTAATAATATTTTCAAATTCAGTAACAGTCATAATCTTCTTATCTCTATCACTTTTAGGACAAAATGAGCAGTTTAAATTACATATATTAGTTATTTCAACATATATTCTTTTATACATGTTATATTCCTCTTTGTCTATTTTGGTAATGTTCATCTAGTTCATATAAAGTACCATTTTCCATATAAATATTAAAATAATCTTTTCCAATATGTCTATATACTCTTGCTGGCATTTTAGTTCCTTTATTATAATTCTTAGAATTAATAAGCATGATCCCAATGCCTTGGGTTTTGGCAGTTTTTACATCATTAGCAGTTATTTTATCAACACAATATAATGCGATTCTTTTTAGTTTAGGAATTTTGGAATCTAGATCAGTTTTTTCTTTACCACGCTCTAATATTAATATTTCATTATATGTTTTTTTATCATATAGTAGTTCATCAGGCATCATTAACTGTTCAACTCGATTTGTTGCGTTATTTGTAAAACTAAAAGGTTTATAGATAGTAAATGAATCTATTGGAAATATATGAACTATTTGTTCTGGATTTAATTCGTTTGAGTCATAAACATAGGTATTTGAATAATTTACATTACCAAACACCGAAATACAACCATTACCAACTAAATAATAAGAATGTCCCACTGGCAAACTATCTTCAGCATTTATATTTGACTTAACAATAGCAAAAAAAGGATTATCTTCAATGTTATAAACATCTACTCCATATTCATTAGACAATTCTTCATCTTTTAATTTAATTAATTCTTCTTTAACCATTGAATAATCTTTTATGGCTTTTCTAACTTGTTTTCTAGCAAATGACATGTCGTCATAGAAAATTTCCATCATATTGTGCTGTTTTAATCCATTATGTAATTCGATTTTTTCTTCTGTTGATAACATATCTATATTTAATATTTGTTGATATAAATAAAGTCTATCCTTAGGAATATCTATATTTCCAGCATAATAAAATTCTAATAATTCTCTTAAATCATACATAACATTGTAAAAGTTTTCTTCAAAGTGATAATCTATAATGTAGTCTGACTTTTTCTCATCTAATATTTTTTTCATTAAATTAATAGCTTCTGCAAATTCGTCATTAAATATTAGCATTCTAAGATTATAGTATTCAGTAGGAAATATCTGTATTTCATTAATTAAAATTCTCAATATTAAATGATATTCATTGGATTTAGCATCTAAGTTACTTAATTTATTTACCATATCAAAAATATTTTGGTATTTTTCAGGATAATAAGTATTTAAAATAAATTCTTCTTCTTTAGTTTTAACATAATCATTTAATTTAGAAGAATCACCACAGTAATTAGCATCATTAATTAAGAATCTGTATTCAAATATATTTAACTCATCCCATAATTTTTTAGCAATATCTTTATTTAACAAATCAGACGATAAATAAAAAGGTTCATACTTATCATTTGTATACACAGCTTTATTTCTTTTTTCCATATCTTTAAATGATAATTCCTTACCAGCATTAATTATATTTCTAATTGATATATTATGAGATAATAAATCTATATTATATTTTTCTACTATTTTCTTACCAACTGTCATTGTACATTTTTTAAACATTTCATATATTAAATCATTAGGATAATCAAATTTATCAATTAATTTTAATTGATAATCTTTATTAAAATAACTAATTAACTGACTTATAAAGTCTGCATTTTTATTAATTTCTAAACATCTATTTACAATTAAATCATAAGTTTTTTCATCTAACATAGATAATATTGCATAATAGTTTGAAATATTAGTACTTAAAAATAAATCTAAAAATTTCTGATTTTTAAATAAAGTATTAACATATTTAGACCAACTTAAAATGTATGTTATTCTTCCTTCAATATCATTATATTGTTTTAAATAATTAACTCCCTCATCATCTAATAATTCAATTATTTCCCCTCTTATATCATTTTCTAAAAAATTTAGAAATTCACCTTTACTTGAATTAATTATTTTTCTTTTTTTATCACTATCCATATATTTATATCACTATCCTAACTCTAATATATCACATAATAAATTTTTATTCCATTTTATAACAAAACATGTTAATCCTTTTTAGAAATTATACCTTATCATTAGTTAAAATTATACCTTTACCATAGTAAAATATATCTTATAA
>CAKOIE010000039.1 GCA_934086395.1 uncultured Bacilli bacterium
CGCAATTTAATTTTACTATATTTCTTCTAAAATAAAAAGACTATTAACAAAAATTTCTTTTGTCAACAGCCTGAAAGTATTAATAAAATACTTTTTTATTATACAATTTTAAAAATTAAACCAATAAAAAAATAAGGTAAGGAACTCTAATATTCCCTACTTATAATATTATAGATATTTATTCCAACTATTTGGAAGATATACAGTTACACCATCATAAATAATTTTATCCCATTTATAGCCATTGGCTATTCCAACATTATTTTCTACTAATTCACATTTGTTCCACACTTCCTTTAGCCCCTACCTCACGGTTGATGCGTTGTGCTTCTCTAATACTTCGCAGATACTTACGCGTATAGTGGACTTTCACCACCTAGTTATATGCCATATAAGATTACGTTCTATCGAATCTTTTAATAAAGAATATCAGACTAATTATAAGTTAAAACCAAAATTAAAAGGTAGAAACAAAGACTATCATATAACTGAAATGGATAACTATCAACAAATGAAAAATAACATTGAAATACATCAGAGAAATCTAAAATTAATTGAAGAAAAGAACAATAATTTATCTAATAAAACTAAAGAAATTGAAGAAATATTAGATAATTTAAAATCAAAAGGTTTTGTAAAAAGTGAATTAGTATTAAAAGTTATTGATAGAGATAAAATGATTGCATTTATTCATTTAATTGATAGAACTATTGCTGAATATCAAAGTGTTGCAGAACTAACAACCACCCTAAAAGAAGTGGAAACAGAATTACTAAATAATTGTGATAGATTAAAATTGTTAGAACAAGATAATGATGATTTATCTTTAAAAGTTGATAGTTTAACAAAAAATATTAAAGAAAAAGATGAAGAAATATCTGACCTTAAGAAAGAAAATCTTAATTTAAAATCCCTTTTACAAAAGTTAAAAGATAAATTTTATTTTGTAAAACATTTCATTATTACTAAAATTTTAGATTACAAAGAGAAAGAAAAATATGTTCAACTTATTCGTGATTTATATGAGCATAGAGGTTTAGACGAAGATGATTATAAAGAATTAATAAATTTTTCTAAACCTATTAATAGTTCAAGAGATTATATAACAAAAGAAAAAGATGATTATGAGCGTTAATGCTTAGAATCATTCTTTATTTTAAAATCTTTTTAATCTTTTTACTGGACCTTCTTGTTTGTGAGGAGCAAATGCATTCATTTTTTCGTCCCAAAGTTCAATAACATCCATTAATGTATTATCTCCTCTGTCATCTAAAACATCCCAATACTCTCTAGGAAGTGGACTTTCACTTACACCTGAGAACATTCTATGTCCTGCTTGTTGTTCTGCTCTAAATTGTCTTCTTCTGCGTTCTAATTCTCTAGGATTAGTTACTTCTACACCATTAGCATAAAATGTTACATCTTCAGCCATTGTTTCTTTCCAACCAAATAATTGACAATTATCTTTCGCAAATCTTCCTGTAAAGAATGTTTTACGAATTTTCATAATATCTTCAAAAATTAAATCCTTTTTATATCCAAAATATTCAAGAAGTGCCGCCAAATTACATGCATCATTTATTACTATACTATTTTCTCCTAAATTTAGACATGTATTATCATCTGTAACATTAAGGATAGGATAATTTGGAGATCTATATAATAAGTCGTTAGATAATTTATCTTCATTTGGCACAAATAACATACTTCTATAACTTCTCCAGGAATCTGTACTCAATTGCCCTGGTTTAGTTCTAAAAAAGTCGTCATCACCCTCATAACGATATATACTATCTGTTCTTACAACTTCACCAACGTAAATTTCATCTCTACACACTACATATCTTTTGTTTTCCATACAAAAACCTCCCTTTAATTGCTATATATATAATAACATAAATCTTTTAAAATAGCAATTATTCATATTTTTCCATAATCTTTTTTGTTTCTTTTGTTATGTAATCTCTTTTTTTGTTTTTACAATAGGTATCTATTTTTCTTAAAATAAATTTAGATCTAGGTGATGCCATATCAATTAAACTGATTATGTTAATTAATAATAATACAGCAGCAATAATAAAATTACCAGTAGTTATTATAGAATATACTATCGCATATATTCCTAAAGCTAAGATTAGAAAAAATAATATATAATATACCGTTTTTAAAATTTTTATATTCTTGTTAAAGTCGGCTTCTGCTTTTTGTTCAGCTTCAACAATAAATTTCTTCTGTATAGATAGTTCCTTTTTTAAGTTTCTTTCTTTTGTATCTTCTAATTCTTTCTTTATTGATTCGATTTCTTTATCTCTTTTAGTTAAAAAATCTAATAGACTTTCTTTTGTAACAAGTTCTGAATCATTATTATTAAGTAATCGTGATAGATTAAAATTGTTAGAAAAAAATAATGAAGATTTATCTCTAAATGTTGATAGATTAACAAAAAGTATTAAAGAAAAAGATGAAGAAATATCTGAACTTAAGAAAGAAAATCTTAATTTAAAATCTTTTTTAGAAAAGTTAAAAGACAAATTTTATTTTATAAAACATTTTATTTTTACTAAACTTATAGACCATAAAGAAAAAGATAAATATGTTCAACTAACTCATGATTTATATGAGCATAGAGGATTAGATGAAGTTGATTATAAAGAATTAATAAATTTTTCTAAACCTATTAATAGTTCAAGAGATTATATAGCAAAAGAAAAAGATGATTATGAGCGTTAATGCTTTTAATCATCTTTTATATTTATCTAGCAAAAGTTACAAACTTTTTGATTTTCTTCTTGAATTTTTCTTAGATAAATTTTTTTCATAATCAATAATATTATTAAAATCAGTATATAATCTCTCTAACATATCCATTTCGTTTATATTTAATTTTTTATAATAATCAAACACTAATCTTATATATCTGGTTGAAAAATTATCTATCCAATTAATAAAATCTTGTTGTGTATATTCATCAAAATCAATTGAGTTATAAAATTCATACATTTTATCATAATTATAAGATGCTCTTGTATATGTTCTAGATTGATTTTCTTTTTTTGTACTTGTATTATTGTTTTGTTTACTAGATTCATCAACATTACTTGAATGTGGATACTGACCGCTTTCTCTAAGTGTTTGGTCATATAATTTTCTTGCTTCTACATCTCTTAAAACACTATATGCTCCATTTATTTTACACATCATTTCATGACACGTTTTATTATTTGTACCAGGATTAACATCAGGATGATATTCCATAGCCATTCTTCTATATGCTATTTTAATTTCTTCAAGAGTAGCAGTTGGTGATACTCTTAATATTTCATATAATGTTTGTTCATTATTGTTTTTTTGCATAATTATCCCCCCTTAAATTTGTATTATAGTATAACATAAAAATATATTATTTGCAAATTCAACCAAATAGATTTATTAATAATACTAGAAAATTGTTAAAATTGTTTCTTTTAATATTTGCCATATCATTGCCGCATTTCTATCATTAATTGAATATTTTTTCCTTATTTCAACAGCAGGATGAATTGCATTTCTATACTCTCTTACATAATGGTCTAAATGATATATAGTATTATTTATTAATTTTTCTTCTTTAGCCACATATAGCATTTGTTCAATTCCCATTCTATCTAAATTTATTATTGTTTTTTTACCATTAATATCAATTTTATATTTTTTTATACCACTATTTTTTAAAATATAAGTTAAGATCGTTTCTATTATACTTCCTCCCAGTATTATAGTAGATTTATATTGTTGTGCCACATATGCAATTGCACATTCTTTTAAATCGCGTTTTAAAATTTTTACTAAATCTTTATCTGAAATCTTATTTAAATTTTTTATTAATTCCTCATTATATCCTATTAAATTTAATTTCTCATAATTAATATTATCCGATATTTTTTTATATTCTTTATTTTTATTTATTGTGCTTGATAGATTATTTAATAATTCAAATAAATCCATATCTACAACAATATTATCTTTTTGTTTTATATAAAAACCTTTTGATATAAACATATTACAATATTTTTTTATATTTTCTTTACTCAAATTTTCAAATTTTGTAATATCAATTTTATCAATATTAATTATATTATATTTATCTCTTTGCATAGATAGTATCAATAATATTTCTAAGAAATCAAAATTATTAATAATTAAATCGCTTCTTGCTTCGCTTTGTTTTAATATTCTTTTTGAAATTCTTTCACAATTGTTTTTATATATATCTTCAAATTCATCTAATTTTAATGCTTTGTTAAATAAATCGCTTGCCTTTGATAAAAATCCTAATTCTTCATAAATAGTTCCTAAATTATTAAAAGTAGCATGACTTTTTTCAATTTTTAGATTTAATTCATATAGACTTTTTGAAAATAGAATATCAAAATTTCTTGCAGAATAAGCCATTTCAAAAAGTGGTAATTTGTCTTTTTGCAAAGTAATTTTTTTAATTCCAATTTGATTAGATATTTTATAAATTAATTCATATTTTTTTAAATCATAACATTTATCTATGAATGGTGTTACAATACATTGATAAATTTCATTAGTTAAATAAGTTGTTTTTAAAAATTCCATGAAATCTATTTGAAATAATAATATTTCATCATCTGCAACATCTTCTAAAATTGTGTCTAAAGTTATTTCTAGTTTATCATAACTATGTATTGGAGATTCTAAATATGTTTTAAAAGCATTCTGTTTTTCTTTTAATGCATCATACATATAGCAAACGCTTTTATAATAATCTATATAATTATCAAACAAATTCTTTCCAGATATAATATCATTAATATTTTTTTTAGAAAATCTTACAATACTAAAAAATTGAGTGGGATAAAACAAATATAGTGAATATATCACAGAAAGTCTTTGCTTTAATTGCTTGTTTTTTGAACAATAGTTAATCATTTCAGTAAACATAAACTTATATAATTTTGAAAAATTCATTTCAAATGAATAAGTATAATCATCTAGATCCATATATTTTATTGCTATAGGTAATTTATATACTGTTTCTTGAAATTTCTTATTTTCATTCAATTTCATATAGCAATAAGCTAAAAAAATATGCAAATTATTCTCCAAAATATTGTCATTATTAAGATTCATTAGATTTTCTAATTTTTCTTTTGCCTGAATTAATTCGGATTTATTTGAACTACTCATCAATTTAGCTACACCTATTGCAAAGATAAAAAATATATAATTTATTTTATCTTTTACTTTTTTTGAATAATTATCTAATTCTACTAGTTTATTCCACATTTGTTGTGAAAAGAAAAATTGACTATATAATAAAATAAATTTCTCTTTAAAAATAGGTGTATCTTTTATTTGAACATAAAATTCTTTTTTTTGCTCATCACTTTTTAATTTGAATGCAAATTGATTTAAATATTGAGAACGAGGAAATTTTTTTAATGCACTTTGTATTGTAGATTCTAATATTATTTTGTCATCTTCTAATTTTGAATATAATATATAATATGGCTCTTCAACAAATTTCGAATTAATACACATTTTTATATATCTTTTGGCTTTAAGAATATTTTTATTTTTATTATCATAATCATTATTAATTAGTGAAATTAAATAATAATATTTAATCTTGTTTTTTTCATCTAAATCACATGTTTTTATTATTTCTTCTATTTCTTTCTCAGCTTCAATATAATCTTTATTTCTAATTAATTTAAGTACTTCGTTCATAATATCACCACTTCTAACAATAATTTTATCATAAATCGACAATTTTCTTAAAACTTTTTCTAGATTTTATGCTAATATATTATTAGTGATTTATATATCAATTCGTGTATTGAAAAAAAAGTTATATATACCTACGACGTTGGCTCCATAAAAAAAATTCACGTCAGATAATGACGTTTTTTTATGCACTAAATTGCCACTCCCATCCCAACAAATCCTGAATTTATTGTCATTTCATAAAATTAAATTATTAATGATGAAATTTTTGAAAAAAACAAATAATCAAAAAAATAAGACATGAATAAGACCTGAAAATTAAAAAAACTACAATTTATTTTTTTTAAAATTAATAATATCTTCTTTTATAAAATTCCATCTAATACAAACAATATATCTATCTTTATCATTTTTAGAATCATCATTAATGTTACGCTTTTTTGGACCAATTGTCATACAAGCAACATGTGGAGATGTAAAATCCAAACATCTCTTAGATAATATTAAATCATATAAATCATATTTCTTTATCCAAACATAATCATCGACTGTTCCACAAATCAAAACATCAATATCATAATCAGAATTCCTGCCTCGTACAATAAACCTATCAATCATATCAACTATCAGTCTTGTTTTATTTATTTCGTTATTGAACATATCCAAATCATTTTGATGAAACAACTTATATTCTTCTGAACTTAATCGTTTCGAAAAATCAATATTTCCTTCTCCATCCCTCGCATAACCATAATGATAATTCATATATTTATCAATAACTTTATAAGGTATACCAATATTTCCTAAATATCTCTTAAATTCCTGAATTTGTTCATGATGTACTGAATTACTATTTCCACATTTTAAACTGACATTTTTTACATAATTTTTAAACTTAATAAAAATATCTGTTTTTTTTACAATTTTATTTTTCCAACACCTAATTTTTTCACTATCATCAATAGTCAAAGGAAATAAATCAGTTAAAAAATTTTTAGAATTATCATCTAACTGAGAAAAATATTTATTATTAAAAAGTTCTACAAAGTCATACTCATTTTGATATCCATAATTCATTTTATCTCCATTTCTATTTTAGCAATTTTTTATATTTATTACTCTTATTAAAAATATTTCTCAATTCAATATACTATCATATTAATTTAAAATAAAGAATGAATTTTAATATTACTTATAACAATTTATCCTGACAATTTGAGTTAAAATGTGGAAATACAGTTTGATATACAGTATAATCGAAATATAAAATCATTAACTTATTCAAAAATTTTTAGGAGATGATTAGATGAATCAAAAGAAAAATATATTTTTAAGTTTTCGTCCTGAATTTTTTCGACCTATTTTGTATGATATAAAGAAATATGAATATAGGAAAAGATTTTGTGACGAGCCAACTTGTGCATATTTATATTTAAGTTCGCCAGTAAAAAAAGTTATTGGCATAATGCAACTAGGAAAACCAATTCATATGGATCAAATAATTAAAAATTATGATGTAAATAGCGTAATTTATTCTAGAATAGAATCATGCTTAAATGGTGGTGAAAAATTTGCAATTCCAATTGAAAGTTTCACATTATTTAAAATACCTGTTCATGTTGATACACTGAAAAAATTAGATGAACATTTTACAATTCCACAATGCTATCTAAATTTAGAAAATTATCCCATTATATTTAATTATTTAAAACTGCAAGAATGTTATGATATTGAGTTTGGTAATTCTCACAATCAAATCTATGAAAACAATTTTGCAATGACTTGTAAAGAAATGGAACAAACAAAAGAATTTAATGAAAAAGATAAATTATATACATCGCAGAAAAAATATAGTATAGTTGAGTGCGGATACATTACAAAAAAATTTAGAAGATGATTAACATAGCAAGGTATTAATTAATTGAGAGTTTGTATACTCCCATAATATTGGTTTATTTTGTCATGTAAATAATCTATATAAAGTATAAGGTGTCTTGTTATATGACACCTTTTTTGGTGCCTTTCTTTAAAAGAAAAGGAGGAAAGATTATTAATAATAAAAGAATGATTGCAGCGATTTATATTCGTGTTTCAACAGAAGATCAGGCACAAGAAGGATTTTCTTTAGGAGAACAAAAGGAAAAGTTATTACAACTCTGTGCATTTAAAGGTTATGAAGTATTTAGGGTTATGAAAATGCAGGAATATCTGCAAAAGATATGGAACATAGACCAGCATTTCAAGAGATGCTACAGGATATGAGAAACGGAAAAATAAATTATATTGTAGCCTACAAACTAGAAAGAGTTACTCATTCAGTTCGTGATTTAGAAGAACTTATATCTCAGTTAGAAATTGAAATTGTATCGGAAAGAACTAAATTTAGACTTAATGGAGCAATTAAGTCAAGCCATTTACCAGGTCCTGCCCCACTAGGATATAAGAAAGATGGTAATAAAAAAACTATTGTTGATGAAACAACTAAACATGTTATTGAAAGAATATTTAAAATGTATTTAGAAAGTAAAAGTTTTCAGCAAATATCAAATATCTTTAATAAAGAAAAATTATTAAATCCAAAGAAATGGAAAAACACGACTATTCAAAAGATAATTGATAACAAAATCTATATGGGAGATTATGAGCAATATAAAAGAATTGCTAAAAAAGAAAATAAAGAGCCTATTATTTATATGAATGTTGTAGAACCAATAATATCGCGTTCAATGCGGGAAGAATGTCAATGACAAAAAAAGTTAATCAAAGGACTTATACAAGAGATAGAGTTTATCTATTCTTTCAAAAGATTAAATGCCCTACTTGTGGAAGAATAATGAAATATAAAGGTTATGGTGGTAAGAAGAAAAAGTATATGTATTACAATTGTGAGAAATGTCATTTAAATTATCGTGAAGATAAAATTGAAGAATGTTTAATGCAATTTATTTATGATTTAGTTGAGTA
>CAKOIE010000040.1 GCA_934086395.1 uncultured Bacilli bacterium
AATAATTTATTTTTAATGTTAATAAGTCAAATAAAAAGAGCATTATTTATTAATAATACCCTTTTGTCAACAGTCTGGAAGATGTTTTATAACATCTTTTTTATATATTAAAAATTAATTTTACATGAGCAGTTATATTTTCATCACTAAGTACAGATTCTAAATTTAATCCTTGAATCATAGCAGAATATTCAGTTCCCTTTTCTAATTCTTTTAATAACTGCTTACAATAATATCTTGGCACATATCCCAAATGATATGTTTTATTATTTTCTTTAAATAAAATTTTAATTGCACATTTATCATAGTCATTATTAGGTTCTGGTTCCAAATATAACTTTTTATTTATTTTAAGTAAATTTTTACATTTTTTTATATCTTTACTATGACTTGTACCAGCTACATCAAATTCAATTTTGCTTGAATCATAAGCTGAAACAAATTCATAATTATCAGTAATACTTCTACCTCTTGTTGCTTTTAAAATCTTAAACTCATCAGAATCTTTGTCTAAATTATAATAATTTAATATTTCTAAATAATCTGGTCTGGATTCATTTGGCAATCTAGTCATAATATTTGTAAACAAAGTATCACACTCATAAATCTTAGTTAAATCATCAAAACCAGGATAATAATTAAAACCAGCATTTTTAGCATCATCTAATTCAGGATTACAATAATAAAATTTATATTTATTATTTTCTTTATTTAAAACTGCAACTTTATATTTTATGCAAGTTGTAGGATTTTTCCAAATCAGCCATAATTCCTTATTCATTACTACCTCGTTTACTTATTTTTTAACTCATTTACATAATTAATTCTTTTATTTATTTGATCTATTATTTTATTAATTCTTTCCTTAGACATAAATGGATTTTTAGATAATATTTCTCTTACTTCTTTAGTAAATCCATCCAGTTTATTAAAATTAAAGAAACTAAAATCTTTAACTAAATTAATTTGCATATTTTCATATTCTTCAAATGGTTTAGTTAAAAAGAATTCTCCAACATACATATCATTTTCGTCATACCATAATGAACAACCATTATCAAATATTGGTGCAACTTTTATAAAATCTAAAGAGTTTACATCTCGTATTACCCCAAAATTATTAAAATGTCTGTCTTTATTAGCTAAAAGATAATCACAAACTATCATTTTATCAACTGATTTTCTTGCATCTTTTATTTTAAGTTCTTCTAAACATCTTATGTAATGTTCATATTTATTTTCATTTTCTTTAAATTCAAAATAATCATTAATTTTCCAAGCAGGTACTAATTCAGTATCTTTGTTAATAAAGTTTTCACATATTGATATATCATTATTATTTTCAGAAATTATTTCATATTTAACATATTCATCATCATTTAATAATCTTTCATACAATTTGGTAGCTATTAATTCATTGTATGGCTCTTGATTTAATATTTTACTACCAGCTTTAAGTAAATATCTTTTTCCATTAATAATTTTCCATCTTTTACTATAATTACCATTACTTGTCATGTCTGGTGTATTTAAATTTAACTTCACAGGTGTTTTACCACCATTAAATAATATTTTTCCAATATCCTCAGAAAATTCATTATCAAAAAAATTAATGTTTTCCCACAATATATTATCATTAGGTCTTTTAACCCAGTATTGATCAGATAACGATAAACAATATGCTTTAGCATCTAATAAATCAAAATTATCATCAGAAATTATTTCTTTTAATCCATTTCTTGATGCCGGTATTTGCCTATTTTTCCACCATTTATTAAACTTATTCTTATTTACTATTCCATCTTTAACTAATCCAAAAGGAGCATATTTTAAATTATTAGAATAATTATAATCAAATTTTACAATTAAATGTTCTTCTTCATCATACCAAAAATCAAAAACTTTATTACTTTTATTCATTAATGAATACTGTTCCATAATTGTTCCTCATTTCATTATAATTATTATATCAAACAATCAAAAAAACTTATATACTCTGCGCGAATATATAAGGCTTTTAAACGTATTAAATTATATACTTAATTCTTTTTATTTAGATAATCTTCATCAATATTTATATCATCTATTAAATTAGAATTATCTTCTTCATAGTCATCATAGTCATCTAAAACATTTATTTTAACTTTAATATCTCCAACTATCTCTACTCCTAATTCTTTTTCAACTTTAAGTTTTAAAGTATTACCTTCAACAAAAACATCACTTGCACTTGGAGCAGTTAAACTTCTTACAATAATCTCATTACCATCTGTTAACTTATCTTTTAAATTAACATTTATTATATCACTATAATTAAATGTTCTAGCTATAACATTAGTCTTTGTATTATTATCATAAGAATACCATACATTAACATCATATGATCCATTTACAGCTACTTTTCCACTTGAATTATAGCCTTTAAATGTATGATTAATTACCCAACATCCTAAAACATTACTAATATCCTCTTCAACTAAAATACTATATTCATCTTTACTTGTTTTTTTACTTTTACCAATAACTGCTTTAGTAACTATCTCTTTATAATTATTATTCATCCTATCACTCCCTATTTTAACTTATGCATAATAGGCAAAAAAAGTGATAATAACCCAAAAAGAAAACAACATAGTCTCCTACATTGTTTTATCTACTATACCAATATGTATATTTATTTGGTAAATTAAGTGTCTTTTTAGCATCAAATAAATTACTAATCCAAGTACTATATGAACTATATGTTGAACCATACCATCCATAACCTAGCATGAAATGTAAGTGAGCTCCAGTTGAACAGCTTTCCCAGCTTTGAGTCTTCCTTCCACCACCAACATGTCCTATAACAGTTTCACTTGTAACTTTATCACCAACCTTAACACTTATATCTAATAAATGCATGTAACCTGACGTATATTTTTTTCCATTAATTGTATGATAAATATAAACTTGTCTACCACCACATATCTTCTTACTAGTGTTATCAATAATCATTCCTACTACCCCATTAGCAGTGGCATAAACATTAGTTCCTTCTGCATTACCACCAATATCAGTACCACTATGGAATCTATAACTTCCTCTAATTGGATCTATACGATATCCAAAATAACTAGTAATAGTTCCTTTAATTAATGGTTTTCTAAACATAGTATCTCCTTTAACAGAAACACATTCATTTAAATCTTGATTATCTTTACAACCTAGTCCTTCATAATATTTAATTAAAGAATTAATTCCATCTATTTGTTCTTGAATATCCATTGTTATATCACTAATTTTTTCTAAATCACTGCCAAGAGAATCAATACTAGTTTCAAGAGATGCTATTTTCTTATTAAGTTCTTCTTCCTGTTTAGCTAAATCAACTTGTAATTGTTCATTATAAGTAACTTTACTTTCCCAAGACTCTATCTGACTATTATTATAACCTAAAATTTGATTAACAACTTCATAACGATATACTAAATCAGCATAGCTTTCAGCCTGAAAAATATATTCTAAATAAATATTATCGCCTTGTAATAATTCATAAGAATTAATTAATCTTTTAATACTTTCCTTAGTACTAGCAATATCTATATTTAATTCTTCAACTTCTTTTTTAGCGTTTTCAATCTTTTCTCTATTTTGAGTTATCTCTTTTTGTGAAGAATAAATATTATTTCTTGCACTTTCTATTTCATTATTAGTTCTTTTCTTTTTATATTCTTGATTGGCTTTCTTAGTTTTTAAAGCTGCAAGTTCACTTTTTAATTCTCCTAAAGTTCTTGCATTAGTAGCAAATACATTTGGAATAAATAATATAATAGTTAATAACAAAACAATAATCTTTTTCATATTGTTAAATACTTTCTAACAGCCTTAACTGATGAGAACGCTCCTATTACAGTACCAATTAATATTAATAGTAATGATACCTTATAAACAACTTCTCCCGGACTAACTAAAGTAAGAATATTCATAATATTTGATAAATTAACTGTATTTAAAGCATTATAGGCATAACTATAACCAAATATAGTAATAAGAACAGGAATTATACTACCTATAAAACCAATAAAGAATCCTTCAATAAAGAAAGGTAACTTAATAACTATATTACTAGTTCCTACTAATCTCATAATATCTATTTCTCTCTTCCTAGAGAAAATAGTAATTTTAATTGTATTATTAATTAAAAAGGCCGTAACTAATATAAGTCCAATAACTAAGCCAATAGTAACTTTTTTAACTGCTTCAAAAACTTTAATTAAATCATTAACAGTTGTTTCGCCATATTTAACTAAAGAAACTTTTTCTAAATTCTTAATAGTTGTAGCAGTCTCATTTATATCTTTAACATTTTTTACATCAACGATAAATGAATCTTGTAAAGGATTTTCTCCTTCTTCCCATGTACTTATTATTTTATTAAAAGTATCATTCTCATTAGCCATACTATTTTTAATATCTTCTTTAGATTTAAATGTTACATTTTTAATATTATCAATATTTTTTAAATCTTCTTTAGTTTTATTAAGTTCATCACTTGTAATATCTTTATCCATAAATATAACAATTGTTAATTCATCTTCAATATTTTTAGTAACATTGTTGATATTATATGAAAGTAACATACCAATAGATACTAATATTAAAGTAATAATAGAACAAGTAATAGATGCCATACTTAAACTAAAATTACGTAATATACTTTTTCCCGCATTTTGAATGCTTCTTGAAATAATTCTAAATATCTTCATTTACTTTATATCTTCCTTTCGCATAATCTCCACTAATTAAGCCATTCTTAATTACAATTACTCTTTTTTTCATTCTATTAACTATATCTTGATCATGAGTTGCCATAACAACTGTTGTACCTGTTTCTTTATTAATTTTATCAATTACATCCATTATTTCTTTACTTGTTTCAGGATCTAGATTACCAGTTGGTTCATCACAAATTAATAATTTTGGTTTATTAACTATTGCTCTAGCAATACATACTCTTTGTTGTTCACCACCTGATAATTCATAGGGAAATGATCTTGTTTTATTAGATAGTCCAACTTGTTCTAAGGCAGTAAGTACCATTGGTCTTATCTCTTTTGAACTAAGTCCATAACTTTCTAATGGATACGCAACATTTTCATATACAGTTAATTTAGGAAGTAATTTATAATCTTGGAAAACAATACCTATTTTTCTTCTTAATTTATAAATTTTACTATTTCTTAATTTAGCAACATTCACTCCACCTACAGTTACATTTCCTTTACTTGGTTTTTCTTCACGATAAAGCAATTTAATTAAGGTTGATTTTCCAGATGCAGTTTGACCTATTATAAAGCAAAAATCACCTTTTTTTATTTTTAAATTTACTCCAGCAAGCCCCGTTACACCGTTTTTATATATTTTATATACATCTTTAAGTTCTATAAATTCCATCAAAACATCTCTACTTTCTATAGTAAACAATTAAATTATATCATATATTGACAATTTTTGCGTACCAATTTATGGTACTTTACAAGTATAAAATAAAATTTCAAGAAAAAAGATGAATTTAATCATCCTATAATTCTATAAACTTAATTTATAAGGATTATCTTTTTCACCTGTTCCACTTGTTATTTTTATATTTGATTTTAAATAAAGTGAGGGGAAAACGTTATGATAACTATATACCTCAAAAAAATAACCGGAGCCTCTATCAAGAACATAAATTGCACCATTTGGTAAAAATGCAGAAACAGATAACGTCCAAAAAACAATAGACTTCTGCAACCAATTATCTATTTTGCATTTAGAATTAGTATAATCATTTTGTTCTTTTGCTTTATCATATACTATACCTGCCCTAATGTTCTCTCTACATTCATTATTTTTTGAAGCAAATCCATAATCACTTACATAAATTAGTCCAACCTTACCTGTCCACTTGGTAGGGCGACTATTTTGATATGTTTTTGTTCCTCTTTCAGCATTATATTGATCTAATAGAGGTAATCCATATGGGGCAGAACTTGGATTACTGTATCCATTTCCTCCTATGTTCCATACACTTTCACTTATCATGTCCTGATAATTAGACTTTATAACTTTTGTATAATCAAATATCCCTTCTTTTCTTTGAACTACTTTTTTTGTATTTGAATCATAGTAATTATTATACCATTTTGTATTAGATGTTAAAGTCGTATTTAAATAATCACCATTTAATTCATTTTTTAAGTCTGCTTCCGTCCAATCATTTATTCCATAATTATCATTTCCAGTTGCATCCCATGAATATGATCCTAATGATTCATCTCTAACTAATTTAATCTTTCTTTCAATTTTACCAGTTGAATCTTTTACATTAAATACTCCAACTATTCTCCATAGTTCTCCTGTGTTAGCGAACTCAACATAATTATTTGGATTAGCTCCTGTATATCTTAAGTTTACATCACTTGTATTATCTATAAATAGTCCACTTGTTGATACTTCATTTGTTTTTGTTTCTTTATCATATAACGCCATTAATGTATCTGTTGCTGATTTTTCATAATTTATTACTATCTTTCCTGTTAAACTCTTTCCTTTTTCACTATCTTGGTTTAAGCCATTATCTGGAAATTGTAATTTTAAATTAAATGTAATTGTTTGATTTGTTGTATTTGTTTTAAACTTTCCTGTTGCTAGTTCTAAGTATCTATTTCCTTTTTTTAAAGTACCATGAGTATATCCTGTTTCTGAGGTGTTACCAGGTATAGTTTGATTTGCTGTTCCATTTAGATTACTTGTTACATTACTATTTGTATTTGTTCTTTTAATATAATAATGGATCATTCCATCACTAAACTCTGATACATAATCTAGTCCTACTTTATATGGCATAGCTAAACCACTTGTCGTATTTGTTCCGGTTAATGTAAATGTTTTATTTACTATAATATCATTACTTGGCACAATATCTTTACTTGTTAATATATCACTTGTTCCATCAGTATAACTAACTGTCATCTTTCCTCCTGTTACTTCTACTATTGATGTACTTCCATTATTGTTTGTTGATGTAAAAAAAGCATATGTTATTCCTGAGAACATCATTAATAATATTAATAATGTTCCAATCATTACATATACTTTTACTCTTTCATTCTTAGCATTATTCATTTTTATTTCACCTAACCTATAGTGAAATTATATTACTAAAAGCCCCCCCGTCAAGCGAAAACTTGTTCTATTTTGTATATCATATATATACTATATTTGATACGGATTAGAAGTTGTTCCTTCTCCTCCTATTATTTTTATATGATTTTTTAAAAAAATTGTTGGTCGAACATTACTTGGATTGCTTACATTGGTATCATTTATAATACCATGTTCTAATGAACTGAATGATCTTATACTACTATTTTTATAAGGAGTTATTGTCCATTGACTCATACCTATATAAATCCAATTATTATTTTTACAGTCAGGTGAACTCAACTGACTTCTACATATATTATTTGATGATGCATAACCATAATCACTTGGATATAATAATCCAATTTTACCATCCCAGTAACTATTTCTAACAATTCCATCTGTTGGATTATCAACATTAATTGTTCCTCGTTCTTGATTATAAGAAGTAATTACGTTTACTCCATATATTGCTCCACCAGTATTCCATTTAACATTTGCTATTTTATCAATCGAATCATTGTTTATGCTTTTACTATATTCATAAATTTCATTTTGTGCATTTTCCGGACCATTATACCATTTAGTTGTTCCACTTTTACTCATGTCTATATAATCTGAATTTAATTCATACATTAATTTTGCTTGACTCCATTCATTAATTCCTTGTCCATCATTCACTTTAGAATTAGACGTATCCCAAGAATATAATCCAAGAGATTCATTTCTTATTATTTTAATCATTTTTTCAATTTTTTTAGTTTCATTATTAAATACATTAAATATTCCAATTATTCTCCATGTCTCATTATTAAAATTAACATAATTATTTGGATTAGCACCTGTATATCTTAAATTTACATCACTTGTATTATCTATAAATAATCCACTTGTTGATACTTCATTTGTTTTATTTTCTTTATCATATAACGCCATTAATGTATCTGTTGCTGATTCTTCGTAATTTATAACTATCTTTCCAGTTAAACTTTTTCCTTTTTCACTATCTTGGTTTAAGCCATTATCTGGAAATTGTAATTTTAAATTAAATGTAATTGTTTGATTTGTTGTATTTGTTTTAAATTCTCCTGTTGC
>CAKOIE010000041.1 GCA_934086395.1 uncultured Bacilli bacterium
TTTTTATTCAAACAAAGTTCACCTTTGTTTGCTATCGGTAATTATAAATCGGTATAATTTTAACTAATGTTTAACACTTTGACCATATACAGGATAGTGTTTACAAAGTCGGGGAAACATGCAATTTTACGTATAGTCGTAAATTATTGTATAAAAAAAGTGGTTAAACCTTAAAATTTTACTTTATAATTAAGTTGAAACAATAAATTAGAAAGTAGGTTAACCACATGAACATTATACCAATTTTTTATGATTTTACAAAGACTTTTAATAAAAAAATGTCTACAAATATCAATCCACTTAATCTGGAACAAAAAATAATTGAAACTGGAGATGATTTTACTTTAAGATTATATGAAGATTATTTATCTTTTTTAGATCGCTGTTTCAAATATTCTAGTGATAGATTAGAAAAATATATTGTAAAAGAAACTACACTAAAAACTCTCACATCTTCTATTGGAAATATTACTTTTACTTCTACTCGATATATTGATAGAGAAACTAAGAAATCATATTATCCTATTAGAGAAATTTTGAATTTAAAAGCATATCAAAGAATGACAAATGAAGCTGAACATACAATTACAAAATATGCTATGGAAAATAACATGTCTCAAGCTGCTAAACATGCACTAAGAAATACTCCTATTTCTAGAAGTACTGTATCAAAGAAAGTTGCTAAACTTAATGGCTCAATTAAAGAAGATATAAAAAAATCAACTAATCAACCTGATGTCATTTATATTGAAATAGATGAAATACATGCTAACTTACAACATGGCGGAAATCAAATTTGTCCTTGTGCCATTGTACATGAAGGATATAAAGAAGATTTCGTTAAAAGAAAAGAACTGAAGAATATTCATTATTTTGCATCAGCTAAACTTAGTTACGAAGAACTAGCAGAAGTTATTTATGATTATATTGATAAGAAATATGATATATATAAATTTAAAAGAATATTTGTATCTGGTGATGGATTAATTGCATCTAAAAAATTAAATGATATCTTTCCTAATTCTAAATTTGTATTTGATCCATTTCATTATCGTAGAAAACATCTTGGATATATATTTAAAAATAATAAAATATTTATTAATATGGCCGATAGTTATATTAAAAACAATCAACTAGATGAATTTAATGAATTAGTTAAAATTCAAATAAGAGATTATCCTGAACAAGAAAATAAAAATAGAGAACATGCTAAATGTATTATAAAAAATATAGAATATATTCAAAATCAAAATGATGAATTATATAAATGTCCTTGTTCAATGGAAGGACATGTTAATCATGGATTTGCTAGATATATAACTTCTTCTCCATTTGGTTTCTCATTAAATGGATTAAATAATAAGTTAAAACTACTTGTTTATAAAGCAAACAAGGTTGATTTAACCATAGAAGATTATATGAACTTAAAGTATGGCAAGGATTCATATATAGAAATAAATAAAAACATAAATAAACTATTAAATGTTAAGATTGATAAATCTCTTCTTAGTAAAAAAGATATAGAAACAAATATTAATATTAAAATGTCATTTTTATCTAGTGGTAATAATTTATTTAAAACAATGAAAGATTTAATATCAATAGATAATAACATTAGATTTATTTAATTTATTTTACAATTAAGAACAAAGGCAAGCTTTGTTAAATATAAAATTTTAAATAATGAAATTTAAAAGTCAAGGGTTATAATAAACTCAACTTCGTTTCGCCCTTGACTATTAAATATTCATTCAAATAAATCATTTATTATTGACTTAATAATTTGATTTATTTATTATTAAATTAACTTAATTATATTGTACTTTTTTAGGTACTAATCCCCAACATATTCTACACTAACCATATACAGGCCAATTTTAGTTAGTAATTATTAATGTTTTTAGCTTCTCTTAATAATTCTCTTTCTTTAATTGCTTGTCTTTTATCATAGTTATGTTTACCTTTAGCAACACCTAATTTAATTTTGGCTTTATTATTTTTAAAGTATAGTTCTAAAGGTATTAAGGTATAGCCTTCTTTATTAGAATATTCTTCTAATCTTTTAATTTCTTTTTTATGTAAAAGAAGTTTTCTAGTTCTTCTTTCATCTTGATTATTGTATGAACCATTATCATATTTAGCTATAAACATGTTAATAATATAGATTTCATCTTTTTTAATCTTGGCATAAGAATCTTTTAAGTTAGCAGAGCCATTACGAACTGATTTTATTTCTGTACCAGTTAATACGATACCTGCTTCTATTTCTTTTTCAATATAATAATCAAAGTACGCTTTTTTGTTTTTCATTTTTCTTTTTGTCACCATCCAGTATTATGAAGTCAATTGTTTTTGCTTCTTTGCTTGCTGCAATACATTTTACTCTAACTTTATCGCCAAGTCTATAGGTTTTTTTAGTTTTTTGACCAACTAGGGCAAATAATTCAGGTATGTAATTAAAATAATCTCCTTCTAAGGTGTTAGTATGAACTAATCCTTCAATCATATTTGGAAGCTCTACAAACATACCAAAACTTGTTACACCACTAATTTGGCCTTCAAATATTTCTCCAATATGACTTTCCATGTATTCTGCTTCTTTCATGTCATCAACTTCACGTTCAGCTTCAACAGCTGCTTGTTCACGTAAACTACAATTATTAGCAATATAATCTAAATTTGATTCCCAGTAGTTGATAACTTGATTGTTGATATTACCATTATATAGGTATTCTCTTAATAAACGATGAACCATTAAGTCAGGATATCTTCTTATTGGACTAGTAAAGTGGGTATAACACGTGCTTCCTAAACCAAAGTGTCCAATATTATCTTTTTGATAAACAGCTTTTTGCATGCTTCTTAATAAGATATTAGATAAAGTATCTATTTCAGGAACATCTTTTAATTGATTTAAGATTTTTTGCATAGTTATGGGTTTAATGTCATTAAATTTACCAACTAATTTGTATCCCATAGAACTAACTAAATGAATGAATGAATCTATTTTTTCTTTTTTAGGTTCACCATGGACACGATAGATAAATGGTAAATCCATATTATAAATATGAGTTGCAACTGTTTCGTTAGCAGCAATCATGAAGTCTTCGATTAATTTTTCACCATCTTCACGATCATAAACTACAACATCAATACATTTTCCATCTTTATCGCATATTATTTTAGGTTCATCTAAATCAAAGTCTATATAGCCTCTTTTTTCTTTATGTTTTCTTAGAATATGGGCTAGATCATTCATTCCTTTTAAAGTATCAGCAAATTTAACATATTCAGGATCTACTATATCACGCATTAAGATATCATTAACTTTTTTATAGGTCATTTTTTTACTTGATTTAATATATGATGGGAATATATCATATTTAATAATGTTACCATTAGAATCAATATCCATTACACAAGACTGAGTAAGACGTACTACTCCTTCATTTAATGAACATATTCCGTTTGATAAAACGTGAGGTAGCATTGGTATAACTGAGTACGCTAAATATGAACTTGTTCCTCTTGTAAAGGCATCTTTATCTAAAGGACTATCTTTAGTTACATAATATGATACATCAGCAATATGAACTCCTAATGTGTAAATTCCATCATGCTTACTGAAACTTATGGCATCATCAATATCTTTAGTATCATCACCATCAATTGTAAAAATCATTTCATTAGTTAAATCTTTACGACCTACTAAATCTTTTGGTTCTACTTCAGTTGGTAAGTTATTAGCCATATCCATGGCTTCTTTAGAAAATTCTTCATATATTTTATATTTATAAGCAATAGATGCGATATCGACTCCGGGATCATCTTTATGTCCAAGTACTTTAACTATTTTACCGATGTAATAATTCTTTTTAGTTTCTTTTACTAAATTAACAACAACTTTAGTTCCTTCTACACAACCTGATAAAGTATTAGGATCTATTTCAATAGTTAATTTTTTCTTTTTTTCATCTAGTTCTAAGAAAGGTTTATTCTTTTTGAAAATAATTGTTCCAATAATATTTTTAGTATCACGTTCTAAGACGCGGATTACTTTGCCTTCTTTTTTACCATTATAAAGTATAACTTCAACTAAGACGGTATCTCCATCAACAGCATTATTTAAATTATGGTAATTAATGTATAAATCGTCGCCTTCTAATAGAAGAAAACCATTTCCCATTTTATTAATACTTATTTTACCTGCTTTAACTCCAGGATTATTATCATATAAAATATATTTATCTTTTTTAGTTTTATAAATAACGTATTCTTTAACTAATTCTTCTAGGGCAAGCTCTAATTCTTTTAATTCTTCAGGACTTTCTAAACCTAATAGATCATTAATTTCTAATAAACTTAAAGCATCATATTTACTTTTTAATTTTTTAATTATTTCTTCTTTCATAATTGTTTCTCCTATTTATTCTTTATAAATATATCATAATTTTAGCAATAATAAAAGAGTACCTGTCAAATAGATACTCTTAATAATTATATCATGTAAATTACAAATGATAGTACAAAGAAGGCCATTCCTAGTACGAATGTAATTCGACTAATTAGAAGTTCAGCTCCTCTTTCTTTTTGATTAGAAAATAATTCACTATTTCCACCTGTAATTATTTGACTAGCATCTGATGCTTTATTACTTTGTAATAAGACAATTGCGATAAGTAATATTGATATAATTAATAACGCTGTTTCCATATATTTCTCCTTGTCAGTTAATAATTTATCATAAATAAGTGTGTTTTTCAAGTGGCATATTAGACATATTTTATGACTATTAATCTATAATATATGCAGTATTTTCATTTTCTCCTGTTCCACCGGAAACTATAACATCTGATTTTAGGAAAACTACAGGTTTAACGTCTTCATCGGCGTATGCAAATTCATAGTGAACTTCTCCTGTTGCATCAATACTGTATGCATAATATGTACTTCCTGAACTTGGCGATAACATCCACTCGGACTTACCACTATAAAGCCAGTTATCATTTTGACAATTATAAATATTATTTGTAGATGAGTTGAGTTTATTTCTACAATCTGCGTTTGTTGTAGCATAACCGAAATCACTGGGATACATTAATCCTACTTTTCCTATCCAAATTGTGTTTCGTGGTATTCCATCTTTTTGCTCACTTATAGAGACTGTGCTTCTTTCCTGATTGTAAGAATTTAATGCACTTTCTCCTGATGATGTACGACCAGTATTCCATTTTACGTTTGCAATTTTGGTTAATCCACTACTTTTAATATTTTTACTAAAATCATAGCTTGCCTTTTTGGTATTTTTATCACTACTATACCACATGGTTGTTCCCCTTGCTTTAGCTGGATTTATGTAGTCACTATTTAATTCATTCATTAGGTCAGCTTGACTCCATTCATTGACTCCATAGCCTCTATTTACAGTTTCTTCTGAACTATCCCATGAGTATTTTCCAAGTGATTCATTTCTTATTATTTTTATTAGTGTTTCAGTTTTTTCGTTGTTATTATTATCTACTGTTATAATATTATTAAATACGCCTATTATTCTCCATATTTCATTATTGAATTTAATATAATTTTTAGGATTATTTCCTACAAATCTGATATTTTTATCAGGGGTATTATCTATTTCTAGGCTATTGTTTGTTAAATCAAGATTTGTTATTGTTTCAAGAATAGTTATTTTATCTTCTTGAATAGTTAAGTGAGCAGCAAAGGATTTACCATTATCTGCTGATTGGTTATAATCAGTACTGGGAAAGGCGATTGTCAGGTTATAAACATGATTTACATATTCTTTAGTTTTAGAGAAATAGCCACTACCAAGAACTTGATTTCCTTTTTGTTCAATAGAGCCATTTGTTTCAGGAGACATCTTACCATTTGAGGATGATGAACTATCTGGTGATAATTTGTATGTTAGCGCACCTGGTGTAAATGTATTTTGTTCTATTGCTAACACTATTTTATAGTGCATGTTATTTTCCGTAGAATTTGCTGATTCTGCTGTGTTTTTACCAGATAATGTAAATTTTTTTGTTGAACTCCAACCTGGTATAATATTTGATGCTAAAATTGCCTCAGTATTTCCTTCATAATTAATTGTCATTTCTCCAGATGTAAAAGCTATTGTTGATGCTGACTCCATGTTATTTATCGTTGTTTTAAAATAAGCATATGATACTCCAAAAAGAAGTAATAATATAAGAATTGCCAATGTCATCAAAAATGGCATTTCGTACCTTTTTAAATTATTCATTTTAAATCCTTCCTTCTTTATTTTTTATAATTAAGTATTTCTTATTTTAATTATAATATATTATTCACTTTTATGCAATTATGGGGTTTTTATTGATAGTGTTTACAAAGTCGGGGAAACATGCAATTTTACGTATAGTCGTAAATTACTGTATAAAAAAAGTGGTTAAACCTTAAAATTTTACTTTATAATTAAGTTGAAACAATAAATTAGAAAGTAGGTTAACCACATGAACATTATACCAATTTTTTATGATTTTACAAAGACTTTTAATAAAAAAATGTCTACAAATATCAATCCACTTAATCTGGAACAAAAAATAATTGAAACTGGAGATGATTTTACTTTAAGATTATATGAAGATTATTTATCTTTTTTAGATCGCTGTTTCAAATATTCTAGTGATAGATTAGAAAAATATATTGTAAAAGAAACTACACTAAAAACTCTCACATCTTCTATTGGAAATATTACTTTTACTTCTACTCGATATATTGATAGAGAAACTAAGAAATCATATTATCCTATTAGAGAAATTTTGAATTTAAAAGCATATCAAAGAATGACAAATGAAGCTGAACATGCAATTACAAAATATGCTATGGAAAATAATATGTCTCAAGCTGCTAAACATGCACTTAGAAATACTCCTATTTCTAGAAGTACTGTATCAAAGAAAGTTGCTAAACTTAATGGCTCAATTAAAGAGGATATTCAAAGATCAAATAATCAACCAGATGTTCTTTATGTTGAAATAGATGAAGTACATGCTAATTTACAACATGGTGGAAATCAAATTTGTCCTTGTGCTATTGTACATGAAGGATATAAAGAAGATTTTGTTAAAAGAAAAGAACTAAAGAATATTCATTATTTTGCATCAGCTAAACTTAGTTACGAAGAATTAGCGGAAGTTATTTACGATTATGTTGATAAGAAATATGATATATATAAATTTAAAAGAATATTTGTATCTGGTGATGGATTAATTGCATCCAAAAATTTAAATGATATTTTTCCTAATTCTAAATTTGTATTTGATCCATTTCACTATCGTAGAAAACATCTTGGTTATATATTTAAGAATAATAAAATGCTTATTAATATGGCTGATAGTTATATTAAAAATAATCAACTAGATGAATTTAATGAATTAGTTAAAATTCAAATAAAAGATTATCCTGAACAAGGAAGTAAAATTAGAGAACATGCTAAATGTATTATAAAAAATATAGAATATATTCAAAATCAAAATGATGAATTATATAAATGTCCTTGTTCAATGGAAGGACATGTTAATCATGGATTTGCTAGATATATAACTTCTTCTCCATTTGGTTTCTCATTAAATGGATTAAATAATAAGTTAAAACTACTTGTTTATAAAGCAAACAAGGTTGATTTAACCATAGAAGATTATATGAACTTAAAGTATGGCAAGGATTCATATATAGAAATAAATAAAAACATAAATAAACTATTAAATGTTAAGATTGATAAATCTCTTCTTAGTAAAAAAGATATAGAAACAAATATTAATATTAAAATGTCATTTTTATCTAGTGGTAATAATTTATTTAAAACAATGAAAGATTTAATATCAATAGATAATAACATTAGATTTATTTAATTTATTTTACAATTAAGAACAAAGGCAAGCTTTGTTAAATATAAAATTTTAAATAATGAAATTTAAAAGTCAAGGGTTATAATAAACTCAACTTCGTTTCGCCCTTGACTATTAAATATTCATTCAAATAAATCATTTATTATTGACTTAATAATTTGATTTATTTATTATTAAATTAACTTAATTATATTGTACTTTTTTAGGTACTAATCCCCAACATATTCTACACTAAC
>CAKOIE010000042.1 GCA_934086395.1 uncultured Bacilli bacterium
TTGATGAATAATTATAGAAATATGACTGAAGAAATTATTTTAAAAGAGTTAATCTATGATTGATTCTTTCTATAAGCGAGCAACGGGCTGGTACTCCCACCACCCCAAAAGAAAGGATAAACCATATAGATGGCGACAACATCAATTTGGAGTATTAAGAATAATTTAAAGCAGTCTATAAATTATATTATCAATCCTGAAAAAACTACTAATGAACATTATGGTGAAGTTGATTATGATTATTTAGAAGGTAAAAAAGATTATAATTTCAAAAAAGAAAAAGTTTGTTATGTAAGTACACTAAATTGTGATGAGATTAATCCCTATGATGATATGTGTGATACAAAAGATTATTTTAGAAAGAAGGATGGCATTTTAGCATTTCATGGTTATCAATCATTTAAAGAAGGAGAAGTTACTCCAGATATTGCTCATGAGATAGGAGTTAAGTTTGTTAGTGAAATGTTTAAGGATTATGAAGTGGTTGTTGCGACACATCAAAATACTAACCATATACACAATCATTTCATAATCAACTCTGTTTCTTGTAAAGATGGTAAGAAGTATAATAACAATAGAACTAATTTAGCAAAGTTAAGACATATATCCGATTCAATATGTGCTGAATATGGACTATTTGTTTTAGATGAAGATATTAGTTATAAAAGCACCTATAATCATAAAGTTATTAATAATGATTATTACAAAACACTTAAAGAAGATTTAGATAATTCTATAAGTTATTCAGTAACCTTAAAACAATTATTTGAAAGAATGAGAAATATCGGTTATAAAATTTATTTTCGTAATGGTGTAATAACTATTTTTAGAGATGGTGAAGATAAGGTTAGAATAGAAAAAGTATTTGGTGAAGAATACTCAAAAGATAGATTAAGTGAAAGAATTTATTCATCAAGACAAATAGTATTTAAACCAATGACACAAAAATCTATTTTTGAAGAATATTGTAAAACTAATAAACCATATAAAGGTATCTATGGATTATATTTATACTATTGTTATTTATTAGGAGTATTCCCAAAGAAGCACCTTAAACAATATCTTCCTTATTCCATTAGAAAAGAAGTTTACAAATTAGAGCAAACTTCACAACAAGTTAGATTTATGCACGAGAATAATATTGTAACAAAGGATGATTTAGATAACTTTGCTAAAAGTAATAACAAACAATTAAGTGAGTTAAAAGGTAAAAGAGAAAATCTTTGGAAAAGATACCACAGAGCAAAAACTGAAAATAAACAAAATAATATACTTGCTGAAATAAATGATATACAACCCAAAATTAAAGAACTTTATAAGTATGATAAGTATTGTAGGGAAATAGCCAAACGAGCCGAAGGCATACAAAATAATCTTAATAGTTTTGATAAGGATATCCAAAAAGAAAAAGACAATTATAGGTCTTTGTGACTTAAATTGTCTTTTTATATGTGGAAATTTATATCTGATGCTTGTTTTTTTACCCATTTTTCTATTATTAGCATCAAATTATTAATTTTTAAATATAATGATTGTTCATTTTCAATTTCATTAAAAATTACTAAATCTTCATAATCAGTATCGTAACCAGCAAAATTTAATATCTTGCAATCATTTTTTATTTTATCTAAATTATATATTCTATTATTATCTAGAGGCTTTAAAAATTTTGATGCATCCTTGATTTCCTGAGGCATCCATGGTGAATTAAAATATTTAATAAAATCTCTATAAAAGAAAAAGAACGATTTAAAGTTTATATAAACTTTGTTATCTGCTAAATTTTTATTGTCTTGATTAGAACGAAAATCTATAATTTTAAAACCATTTTTTTGAATTTTTTTATTTGAATATATATATGACTCTAAAATTATTGTTTTTTTCTGTAAAAATTCAACATACCCTATAACTACATTTAATGTTTTATCATTTAATTTACTACCTGCTTGATATCTATCAAATAAAACAATAGCTATCATTAATGTAATATAGGATATAATTGTTTGACTTAATGTAAGTATCAACACAATATTTTCATCTTTAAATATGAAATACGATGACAATATAAGTATCAATCCAATTAATGTAATTAAAAAATGTCTTACTTTCATAATTACGACCTATAAAAAGTTATCTTTTAATAACTCCACCATGACATTTTAATACATAAACTTTTTTATCGTTTTTGTATATCGTTTCTTCACCTTCAAAATATTCTAAATCTCCATCAACTTTAAAACTATATTTATATTCACCATTTACATATTCTTTTGGACCTCTTACAGGAATTGTTTCATCACTTCCAACTTGCATAAGAGCAGGTCTTAATGCTTTATCAACTGCTTCTTCACTTAAAGTTTGGTCTAATGTAACTCCATAATAATTCATTCCCCAAATTGGTGTATCATTTTCTTCGTAAACTACTTCTTCACCCATAAAATTAGTTCCACCGAAATAAGTATCATGATAAATCATATTGTTAGAACTATATTCATAGTCATGTGATCCATTTCTAGATGATTTTTGTTTTTTTATGTTTTCATTTGCATAAGTTTGTTTTTTTGCTTTCATTAAAAAACTATATAACTTTTCTTGATTCATATTTATTTTCCTTTCTTTACCTATATGTTTCTTATTTTATAATCTAACACTTTACATTTATCGTCTAATAAGAATTTACCTTCAAATATATTATCTTTAAACAAATATGGAGTAAACTTTTGATTTTGATCGAATTGAGTAATATTATGTAAATCTTCTAATCTAATCCATTCTAAAGTACCTTCTTCAGAAACAGTTAAATCTCCTTTAAAATCTTCAGCAGTATAAACAAATATAATTCCCTCAACTGAATCTTTCCAGTAAGAAATGCCTTGAAGTCTTGGATTAATTAAAGTAAGTCCCGTTTCTTCGTAATACTCCCTAATTATACAATCTAAAGGACTTTCACCAGTTTCAAACTTACCACCAGGAGGAGCATATACATTTCCCCATTTTTTAGCAAATTTAATCATTAATACTTTATTATCTTTTTTTAAATAGCAAGCAGTAGCATTATAATGAAGTATTCTGTGTTTCTTAATTGTGAAAACAACACAACCATTTTCTTCAGATTCTTCTTTTGTGTAATAACCACCATCGTAAGTGTCTTGTACAACAGCCTCGACACTATCATATCTATTCTTAAAATCATCATCAAAATATTTTGAATAACAATCATACCAATTATCAAAAACTTCTATACTATTAACATCTACTACAAATTCTTCATCTAAATTAGGTAATTTTAAAAATCTAATTGTATCACCAATTCTAACTTGCTTTCTTTTATCATCATTTAAACGATATTCCCTCTTTTTCTTTCCAGATTTTAAGTTATTAAAATCTGATTCAAATAATTTCATTATATGTTCCATATACTATTTCCCCCAAAAAATACATATTATTGCAAAATATTTTTCTTAACTAAATCTAATTTGGTTTTATCATCAAGTAGTACTATACTATCAACAACTTTTATGCCATTTATTTCTTTGTCTAAAGGATATTTATTTAAGCTTAATATTTCTTGCTCATAAACTTTTTGATTTAATAGTTTATCAACATCGTCTATATTATTTGCAATATAACTTTCTAGATAATATAATGTATATACATTCTTAGATTTTGAATACTTAAGTTCATAATGTGAATCCAATTTATCGCTTATTTTTGTTCCACTAACTCCAAATGTTTTATTAAATTCATCTATAAGAACTTGTTTTCTTGTATTTTCATCAAAACCTCTTTTAGCTACATATTCAGTATTATACACATTATTATATATTTCGATTAAATCTTTATAAGTTATATTCTTATTTTCAATTTCATAAGAGTCAATTGTAAATTTATTTACCTGTTGAAAAAACGGATATAATACATTCCAAGTATTAGGATTTATATTATATAAAAGAAGACCATTCTTAGTATAAGTATATAAATCAGTTGCACTATCCAATCGTGTAGGAATCATTTCTAAAGGTACTTTCTCATTTAACATATTTTTTGTAATAATCATACTTCTGTTCCTCATCAATAAAGTTTTAAATCTATAAAAATTATATTATAAAGTTGGTAATTATTCAAGATTTTGTCCTACATTTATTTAAAAAGGAAATTATTTAAGGTATAATATATTTATATATTAACTTTGAGCAATTTAAATTTTAGAGGTGATAATAAATGAAAAAAGCAATGAATGAAGAAACATTAAAAAATCAAATAATAATTCCTTTTCTAAATGATTTAGGTTTTAATAGTTCTTTATTATCTTTTGAAGAAAATTTTACTATAAAACTAGGAAAAAATACAGTTAAAAAGAAAGATTATATTTCAGGTAGATTAGACATTTTAGTTAAACTTAATAATGAACCGTTTATGTTATGGGAATTAAAGAAAGAAAAAATAAAGATTGCAGACGAGGAAATAAGTCAAGCAATTTCTTATTCACGATTAACTGAACCGATGACACCATTTACTATTGTTTCAAATGGTGAACAAACACACATATTTAACACTTTTACTAAGCAAAATATTGAAAAAGATATGATATCAACTGATTTATCAAAACCAAATTTTCAAGATACTATTAAATTAAGAATTGAAGCATTATCAGATATAATATGTTATTCTGGCGATAATTTAAAAAAGTTTATAAATAGAATAAACAATAGAGAACTTTTAAGATTGTATGGTAATAAATATATCAAAGAATTATATGTAGAAAGAAAAGATATACATAAAAAATTTGATAATTTTGTTAATAGTGATAAAAAATTATTTTTTATTACAGGAACTTCTGGAATTGGTAAAACAAATACGTTATGCAATTTAGTAGAAAACTATATGAATGATAACTTAATATTATTTTATAATTCTTGCTTTATTGAAACTTCTATAATTGATCAAATAATGGATGATTTTAATTTTGGGTTTAATGAACAATTATATAATAAACAATTATTTGATAGGATAAACTTATTATCAAAAAAAGAAAATAAATATTTTATTATATGTATTGATGCAATAGATGAGTTAGCTGTACAAAATCCTACTATTAGTGTAGATAAGCTTCTTAATATAGCATTAGAATATTCCAATATTAAAATATGCATTTCTTGTAAAGATAGTTTTATTAAAGATTATGAAGAAATAAATGGCATTTCTTCAGTTTTGAAAAGCATTTCTAGAGAAAATATAAAACTATTAAAGTTTAATGAAGATGAGGAAAATGAAGTTATCAATAAATATAAAAATTATTTTCAAGTAGAAATAACCGAAAAAAACGTAGATAAGTTGAAAAAATTATCATATGATGGGTTTCTCTTTAGGATTATTTTTGAATCATTTAAAGGAAAAATAATAAATAAAGAAATTGACAATATTTCAGTTATAGAAAAATACATTGATGCAATATCAAAAAACCATAATATAAACAAAAAAGACTTACTACATACACTCGAAATAATCGGTGAAGTATTTGTATTATCAAAAGATGATATATATAGACAACTGATTGATGAATTAACAATTGAAAGTATGTTGAAAGCGCGTAATTGTAAAATATCAGTTGAAACTCTAGCAAAAATTAATATACTACAGCTTTATCATAGCGATGAAATTAATTATGTAGATTTTAATTTTAAAGCATTATCTTATTATGTTATTACTATTTTATATGCCAAACTAAATATTAAAAAAGGCAAAGAATTTATAAATATATTGTTTGAATTAAATAATAATAGAAGGTGTAAAGAAGCATTATCATGGTATAGTAATAATATTAAAAATTTTCAATACCGAGATATTTATAAATTTAAAGAACAATATGGCAAAAAACTTATTTTTGAATATAGGGACATTGTCAATAAAAACTTTCCAAGTATTAGAGATAAATTTGAACTAAATACAGATATTAATAATATAGGTATTGCAATAGATAATAGTGACATAGATTGTGCAGTATATACATTTAGTTTTTATATAAAAAGCAATTTCGATGACGATGTTAGATTAATTGATTTTAGAGAGAAAAATATTCTTGATAATTATAAAATTAAAACAATACATTCTTCTATGGTTGGAATTGATATTAATCACATTATTAAGAGCAAGTTAAAAGATATTACTCAATCAAGAAGGCTTGATGAAAGTTACTGTAAGAATTTAAATACTGAATATATTTTATCTTATACTTTTAAATATGGTAAATATTATGGGTTAAATTATAAATATGAGCGTCCAAACTTTATTCCTAACTTTAACGAGTTAACTCCACTAGATTTATTTGAATTAAGAAGGCAAATATTAATGTTTAATATTAAAAATCTTAAACAAATGAATATTATAGAACAAGAATTAAGTACTGAGGAATTATATATTAAACAAATATCAGGTGATATAACAATACCAGAATGCAATTATATTTATAGTGGAATGTCAAAATTACCAATATATAGTTTTGCCAATATTATTAATGATTATATTGCGATTTATTCTGAAAATGTAATATCAAAACCACATGTAATATTGCCTTCTAATGTAAATAAACCAATTAATGCTTCTTATATCACAGATATCATCATTGGTAGTTTTACTAAAGACGAACTTAAAAATTATTTAAGTGATGTACTTTCAAAATATATTGATGAATATATTATTTTAGTTGAAAATAATTTTCCAACATTAAAACATAAAATGAGATTTTATAATTTATTTAAAAATGGTGTTTCACTTACATTGTTTATCTATAAAAAAGAAAAACCTTTTTTAGGTAGTTATTCAGAAAACATATGGTATTGTTATAATGATGATGGATTAAGAGATGTAAATATTATAATTTGTGATGAAAAAGATATTCCTAAAGAACCAAATAAGAGATGGTTACGACATGGTGGAATTAGTAATTTGTTTTTTAATGAACCAATAAATAAGCCACAATATCAATACCAAGTATTATCAAATTTAATATATGAATTACTGGATGATGATTTAAAAGACATCATCGATAATGAAGATTTTAATTTTTTTGATAATTAAAACTTGAGATATCAAAAAAATATGCTATAATTTATTTAGTTGATTTAATCAAACAACTTTGGGAGTATAATTTTTCGAATATAAGTAAAGTTAAGGCTCCATAATGCGTTTTTGTCGAACCACTTGAAAGTATTGCAACAAGTGAGTTTAAAGAAAACAAAAAAGTGAATATCATTTCACATATATAAGTCGATTTAGTCGACTTATTTTTTGTTTTTTGGGAAATAAAAGTAAATGCTAGCCTCAAAATATTGAAAAAAGGAGGTTCTCGTGATATGATATCTACAGTTAAAAGAGAAATAGCAATAGAAAAAGAATTACGTTCTAAGATTGAATGGGCTTGCACTTTTAGTAATTGTGAACCAAAGATAAAGAATGGTAATTTGAGAATGGTTGAAAAAACTAATATTGCTTATGTAGAGCCACATAGTGTAGGCATTAAAGGTAAATTGTATTTATTCTTTAATGAACATGAATTTTTTTACGTAGGTAATTTAGCTAATAAATACCCACTCTCAAAATTAAGAGATTTTATCAGTGGTAACTAATACTAGAAGTTTTCTTTTTATCAGCAAGTATGACAGTTAAATCATAAGATGAATTTTAAGTGTTAGTTAGCAAAAAGGCTTTCTAGCACTTTTATGTTTTTTAGGGAGGTTTCAAATGGAGAAGTTAAGTACACCATTTTCAGAAGAAAAGAAAATCGCAGGTATTTATATTAGAGTAAGTACCGAAGATCAAGCACGAGAAGAATTTAATTTAGGAAAACAAGAAGATA
>CAKOIE010000043.1 GCA_934086395.1 uncultured Bacilli bacterium
ATTTTCATTCAAACAAAGTTCACCTTTGTTTGTTATCTGTAATTATAAATCGGTATCATTTTAACTAATGTTTAACACCATTTTATCAATTGTTTTAGCACATAAACTTCCTATTAATATTGCACCAATTCCAGCAAGTTCCGGATAATACATATATAAAATAAAGGTAATTACACCTATTAAAATAGCATAGATTATTTTACCTAATTTAGTATAAGGACTTGTTTTCATATCAGTTGCAATAAATACATAGGAAAATAATACACTGTTAGAAAATAAACTATCTAGAATAAGTATTATATTATTTTTATATAAACCATAACCTAATATTAAAATAAAATAAGTTATAAAAGCATATAGGGGTATTTCTTTTTTATAATAATCTTGAATAAATAAAATTATAATACTTATAACAAGTAAAATTACATTAGTAGTATTAATGCCTCCACTTCCTTTACCCATAAAGTAATCTAAAGGAGTTAAATGAAAATTATTAGTGCTTTCATATATATTTAGAAAACTAAAGCTACCCTTTAAATTCATAATTAGAATTATTAATAAAGCCATTAAGCACATAATATTTACATTAGGTTTCTTCAAAATTAAGCTTAAAAATGAACATATAAATATAACTAATAAGAAAATATATATTGGTGTATTAATACTTATTATACTAGCTAAAATAAGACCATAATAAGGATAATTACTCATAGTAAGATAAGATAAAATCTTTCTTTTTTTATGTTTAATATAATTATCAACTATAAAAGGAACAAGCATTCCAATAACTAAAACTAAAATATCAAAAATTAAAGGTTTAAATAGTCCAAAAATATTTACAAGTCCTAAGGCATACAACTTAATTCCATTTTTATAAAATCCACTAATTAGTAAAGGAAGGATTGCTAGTAAATTTATAATATTAATTTTTTTAATTGTTAATTTAGAATCAATATATTTATTCATTATTTACCTCCTATTAGCAGGACAAACATAGTGACATAATCCACATTTTATACATTTATCCATTTTATATCCCGTCCTTGGATTTGCTCCTACTGGACAATGTTTAACACATAAGCCACAATTTAAACATTTAGTTTCTTTATCTGTTATAGCACTTGTAATAAAAACACTTCTTACTTCTTCTGTAATAATTGTATCTAAACTATTTAATTCATATCCTGATAATAAACCATTAACTACTAAGTGATAATCATCATCTAATATTTTAAAATTATTTTCAATTATTTCTTTAATATTTGTTCCCAATTTAACTTTTAAAACTACTGATTTATTTATCTTATTACCAGAAAATGTAACATATTTATAACATAGTGGTTTACCCTTTCTTAAAATATTTAAAATATTTAAAATATCACTTACATCTAAAAATATTGTTTTTTCTTTTCCCATTAATTCTTTAGATAAAATTTGTTTATTACCAACAGGATATAAATCAGGCATTAATTTTAATTGAATATTTGGATATGTTCCTATTAAATTTAAAAGTGATACTACATTATCAGAATCATTATCTTTAATAGCAAGAATACATTTTTTAATATCAAGTATTTTAACAATTGCATCTATGGTATCAAGAATATCATCAGCATAACTATTTATTAGTTTACTTAAAACCATTTCATATATTTCATAATCAATAGCTGATACTATTAAATTATTAGAATTAAAGTCTTCATTTATATTAGTATATTTTCTAATTAAATTTACAAATTCTTCTTTATCTATATTATCAATTTTTCTTTTAGACTTTATTAACTTTCCATCTTCTCTAAAGTTATTTTCAATAACAATACATTTTGTTAAATTTTCATTAACATACATATTTTTTAATCCCATTATTTTACCAGAAACACTACTTAAAGAAACAATTCCATCTTTTTCCCATAAAATAGTATCTAGATTTATTTCATCATGATTTCTAACCAAAATGTTAGCACCATCTTCAATTGGAACGTAGATATAATCTGGATTTAAATAATTTTTTATTTCTTTATTATATTTAATGTTTTCATCTTTATCTATTTTAATAAGACGCATATTAATCACTACCTCTACTATAAGTATAGCATTATTACTATTAAAATTAAATTATTTATTGTTATTTAACGTTTCATAGTATGTTACTATTTCTTTATCATAATAAGTAATTACTCCACTTGGTAAAATTAACATTCTATCGATATTTAAACTATCAACAAACTCTAAATTATGGGATACTACTAGCATTGTTCCTTCATAATCTTTAAAGATATCAGCTATTTTTAACTGAGTCATAGGATCTAAATGATTGGTTGGTTCATCAAGTAATAACGTGTTTGCCCCACTAAGCGCTATTTTAGCAAGTCCTACTCTTGATCTTTCTCCCGGTGATAAAACACCTGCAAGTTTATTAATATCCTCTCCTGAAAATAAGAAATTACCTAAATATCTTCTAACCTCATAATCAGCAAGCCCATAATTATTAAAATTATTTAAAATTGTTTTAGAGTTATCAATAATTTCATGTTCTTGAGCATAATAGCCAATTAAAGTTTTATCATTAATTTTAATTTCGCCATCTATTGGTTTTAATGAACCCATAATTAATCTTAAAAGTGTTGTTTTACCAATTCCATTTTCCCCAACAATAAGAATTTTTTCTCCTCTTTGAATCGTAAATGATAAATCATTATATAATAAATTATTTTCATCATAACCAAATTTTAAATGATTAACTTCAATAGGTGTACTGGTACTTGGATAATTAATTTTAATTTTAAATTTAGTTACTTTTTGTTTCTTTTCGGCTTCTACTTTAACTTGTTTTAACTTTTCTAACTTTTTAATTCTATCTTTGGCTATATTAGCTTGTTTTTCAGTTCCATGAATATATTTAGCAATTATTTTTTTTAATTTTTCTTCTTCATCACTTTGTTTAGCAATTAGTCTATCTCTTGCTTTATCTTTTTCTTCTTTTATTTTTAAATATTTTTCATAATTACCATTAAATATTTCAAAATTATGTTTTATTTTATCAACATATAATGTTTTAGTAGTTACTTCATTTAAGAAAGATGTATCATGAGATATTACTAGAATCATTCCATTATATTGTTTTAAATATTCAATTATAAAATCTTTAGTATCTAAATCTAAATGATTAGTTGGTTCATCTAAAAGGAGAATATGAGCTTTTGAATATAGTAAACGAGCAAAAGCAATTTTAGATTTTTGACCACCTGAAATATCTTTTAATTTTAAATCTAACATATTAGAATCAATATTCATTCCACTTATTATTTTTAGTAAAATATTTTCATAATTATATTGATCATAATAATCTAGTTCATTATTTATTTTATTAATCTTTTTGGCAATTATTTTATATTCTTTATCATCAGATGTAGTCATCTTTTCATAAAGGGTTGTAAGTTCATTTTCTAACTTTTTGATTGGTCTACCTTCTAACAAATATTCAAATACGGTTAAATCACCATTTTCAGGAGTTTTAATAACTTGAGGTAGATAACCTATTTTATATTCAGTTGGAATAATCATTTTACCACTATCAAGAGGAATCTCACCTAATATTACCCTAAATAATGTTGTTTTACCAGCTCCATTAACGCCTACTATTCCTACTTTATCATTTGAATTAAAACTGCTACTTGCATTATCATAAACAACTTGAGTACCAAAATTAAGATATATATTTTCAAATCGCATAAGTTATTTACCTCTTTTTCCTTTTTTTATTTCTTTATTATACCTTTATTAATATATTTTTTACTTTGATCAATTAAATTTAAAATCATTTGATATTTTTTCAATAAATCATCATCTGCATAATCATTAATATAATTATATTGTTCCATATAATTAATTTTTTCTTTTAAACTATAAACTATATCATCTATTTTATTATTAATTATATTTTTAAATAAGACATCATCATATTCAACTATTTCATCATCTATTAATCCAAGACTATATAATAAAATTAAAGTTTCTTTATACGTTAATATATCTAGCATAAATATATATATTTCATTTTTAATAAAAAATTCATTTATATCTATATTATCAGTCTTAGTTTTAAGTTCTTTTAGCAACCTATTAATTTGAAACTTTGCATCAATTCTTTTGCCTATATCATTATAATCATTGCTTTCCCCTGTTTTTATTCCAGGAAAAAACGCATATTCTTTATTTACAGACTCACTTGCTAGTTTATAAGCCTCAAATCGAATTGTTGGTAAAGATTCATTTAATAATTTATCAATATATTCTTCATTTAATTTGAATATTTCACATAAAATATTTCGAGGAATATCATTGATACCTAAATATGAGCAAATTATTAAAGCATCACTTATTTTTTTATTTAATAAATTATAAATAAATATAAAGGAACGATTATTTGCATCAAAAACAAATCCATAATTTGATAGTTTTTCCTGAATTGTTTTTATTTCTAAAACACTTTCACTAAATTTTTCATTATATTCTTTTAATGATGTTTTCTCTTTATTATCACTTTTTAAAAATCCAAACATATAACCTCCAACATACATAAAAAGTATATCATAAAAATAAAAGAAATATTATTAGTTATTTTGTAACTTTAATATTTCTTCTTTACTTAATTCAGTTATTTTTGATATATCTTCAATTGACATATCCTTTTCTAACAATTTTTTTGCTATCTCTAATGATTTTTTGATTTCGCCTTGATTTATACCTTCATTAAAACCTTCAGATATACCTTCTTCTTTAGCATATTTAAGATCAGTTTTTCTCATACTTTCTTCCATTGCCTTTTTATTATAATATATTAAATTAGATGTATCTTCTGAATATTCTTTCATAATCTTGGCAACCTCCTTTAAATCTTCATAATCGCCTGCTAATTCTTCTGTATATTTTACATCTATTGATACTAGCATATTTAAAAAACGCCTTGTCCAGTCATCTATATCCTCATTATACGGATTTTCAAGTAATTTATCAAGTCCTATATGAATTATAGTAAATGCTTCTGGATGGATACTTCCATTTAAATTATTCTTTAAATTATATACATTTATTATTCCTCCCATAAAATTTCTTGAATATAGATCAAGATTAACTTGAATTACATTTATCGAATTTAATTCTTCACCTATTCTTTCTTGACTTAATATTAATCTATAAATATATTGAATATTTTTTATTAATGTACTTTTATTTAAACTTGTATTTACTTCTATATTTACATATGTATTATTAGCAAATTTAAATAATGTATCCGTTGTCATCTTTTTATCATTAAATTTTAAATTAGGTAATGTAGTATCAGTAAAATCTAATTGTTCTAAAGTTATATTTGCATATTTAGACGCTACAGTTAATAAATTAACTATAATGTTAGAATCTATCTTACATAAATGTTTAAAGGCTCTATCTTCTATAAACGGTATTTGAAAATTCTTTTTCTTAATTATTTCACCTGGTGGTTTTATAATAAAACTATTTTTAACTTTATTAATTCTAGTAGCATAAACTGTTTTATCATTAAAATACGTCTTCAACTTACGACTTTCCTTTCTACATTTTTGATTAAATATAAAATATTAATATTTTAGCTAAATACTTTAAAAATAATTTTAAATTAAACATAATTTTTTCTCCTTTCATTAATATTTTTTAGTACGTACTAAAAACACCTTTAATGGTGCTTCTATAATATATATTGTAAAGAGTAACCCAATTTACTTGTTATTTTTTTAAAGTTGTACACTTACTTGACACTATTATTAATTATTTAAATTTGGCAAAAATAAAAAAGACAACTTTTTCAAGTCATCTTTCTAAAAACTAGTTTTCTTTAAGAAAATCTAATGCTTTACGCATTTTTAAATCATAACCAATAACTTCACTATCACCAATATGAGTAGTAATTTCCTCTTCAGTTGTTCCATACATTTCAGCAAGTCTCTTAACCTCTGCTTTTATTTCATCATCAGTTACAGTTAAATTCTCTTTTTCAATTACACCTTCAAGTAAGTATCTAGTTTTAATTCTAGCAACTGCTTGTGGTTCAATATTTTTCTTTAGAGTATCTAAATTTCCTTTAGTAAATTCTAAATATTGCTCTAAACTAATACCTTGCATTGATAATTCTCTTCTATAGTCATCAATCATACGTTCTTTTTCATCTTCAATAATTTCAGGATTTATTTCTACTTCTAAAGTTTCAACTGCTTTACCAATTAATTCATCTAAGTATTTATTATCAGCATCTTCCTCTTTATGAGCAAGTAAATCTGCTTTAACCTTTTCTTTTAAACCAGCTTCATCTTTAACATCTTCATAACCTAAATCTTTAAAGAACTCTTCATTTACCTCAGGTAACACTCTTTTTTTGATTAAATTTAATTTAACTTTAAATAATACATCTTTTCCTTTTAAATTTTCAACATAATTTTCCGGAAATTTTAAGTTAAGTTCTTTTTCTTCTCCTACCTTCATTCCAATAACACCATCTTCAAATCCTGGAATAAATGTATTTGTACCTAATTCTAAAGGATAGTTTGCTCCTGATGCACCATCTAATTTTTCTCCCTCAACAAATCCATCAAAATCAATTACAGCAGTATCTCCTTCTAATGCTTCTCCTTCAGTTTCCTCAACTACATCAGCATAATGAGATCTTAAATGTTCAATTTCATGATTTACCTCTTCTTCAGTAACATCTACTTTTTCTTTTTTTACACCTAATTTAGTATATTTTCCAAGTTTAACTTCTGGTTTTTCAATAATAGTAAATTTATAAGTAATACCTTTTTCATCTACAGCAGTAATATCTACTTTACCAGGACAAACAGGATGTAACTTATTTTCTTCTAAAACACTCTTATAAGCTTCATCTATAGCCATTTCACTAGCTTCCATATATAAAGATTCAATACCAAATTTCTTTATAAATACTTCTTTAGGACAATTTCCTTTTCTAAAACCATCAACTTGAGTATCTTTAGATTTTTTCTTAAATGCTTTATCTAATAATTCTTCCCACTTTTTTCCTTCTACTTTAAATTCTATTTCTTTAACGTTTTTCATACTATTTCCTTTCCTTCTTAACACAAAATATTATACCTAAGTTTACTATATTAATCAAGCAAAAACCATGTATTTGTTAATCCTTTTTTAAAATGATACCTTATCATTAATAGAAATGATACCGAACATTATATTATAATATACCCTGTA
>CAKOIE010000044.1 GCA_934086395.1 uncultured Bacilli bacterium
TTCATTTGTGGGCTTGTAGATATTAGGGCCTTATAGGCCATGTGAAAACCACGTCTTTTAGGCGTGGTTATTTATTAAATTAAAACAATTAATATTCATAAAATTCACATTATAAAATAAAGATGTAAAATAACCAATATTAGCAAGTATAAAATAAACATACAAATCTTCGAAACAAAAAAATATATGTAGTAACATAGATTCTGTTTTTCATTTCTAATAACTAGATAATCGTTACTAATTAACTAAAATTTAAGAAATTGCGTTCAAAAAATTTACAACCAAATATCCAAGTGCTATACTAAAAAAATTTATAACAAATAGAAGGAGTATGCAAAATGGAATATGCAATAAAATATGTAAACATCAAAATAAATGAAGAAACAAACATCTTTTTGCCAAAAGAGATAATAAAAGGTCGTGTAGAAGAAATAAAAAAACACGAAAAAAGTATTAGAGACATGAATAACATAGTTGCCGATACATTTCTAGATATTGAATATGAAATTTTATCAAATCAAGGAAAATACAAAACATTAAAACTAACAAGTGATACAGTATCCAAAGGAAATTACGACTTATCCTAAAAGTTGTAATTTTTTTATTTATAAATAAATGATATACTTAATTAAGTATTAATTACTAAATTGGAAAGAAGTGTCAAAATGAAACATGAATTATTAGTTCCTGTTGGAAATAAAGAATCCTTAATATATGCCATAAATAATGGTGCCGATGCTGTTTATCTTGCTGGTAAAAAATATGGTGCTCGCGCTTTTGCTGAAAATTTTACCCTAGAAGAAATAGAAGAAGCCACAAATTTATGTCATCTTTATGGTGTTAAAATTTTTATAACTGTAAATACTTTAATTTGCGAATCAGAGTTTTCCTCATGTCTAGAATATATTGAGTCTCTTCATAAAATAGGCGTAGATGCTCTAATCTTACAAGATATTGGCTTAATCGAAGTTGTTCATACCATGTTTCCTAACTTGGAAATTCATGCATCAACTCAAATGCATAATCATTCTAAGGAAAATATTAAATTCCTTGAAACCCTAGGCGTAAAAAGAGTCGTATTTGCTAGAGAACTCCCATTAGATTTTATAAATGACTTAGATACTACAATGGAAAAAGAAGCATTTATTCATGGTTCCTTATGTATAAGTTATTCCGGTCAATGTTATTTTTCCAAATGCATTCTAAATCGAAGCGCTAATCGCGGTGAATGTGCTGGAATGTGTAGATTAAAATATAACTTATTAGAAGATGATAGACTAGTAAATAATTCTGACAAATATCTTTTAAGTCCTAAAGATTTATGTAGTGTTGAAAACTTTAAAAAGCTAACGAATTCCAATATCTATTCCTTTAAAATTGAAGGAAGAATGAAATCACCTGCTTATGTTGGTATCGTAACTAAAATATATCGTAAACTAATTGATGACTATGAAAGATGTAAAGAATTACAAGTATCCCAATCAGACTTAGACGAACTAAAATCAATATTTTATCGTGGCTACACTCCTGGTTTCCTATTTAATAATGAAGATATAATGAACTATGAATCATCTAACCATATTGGTTTATATGCTGGTAAAATTACCAAAGTAACACCTAAAAAACTTGCAATCAAATTAGATATCGATTTAAAACAAGGCGATTCAATTCGCTTCAAAAACATCAATAAAGGAATAACATTAAACTTTATCTATGATTCAAAAGATAATTTAATAAAGAGTGGTACTAAAGGAACAACAATTTACTTAGATAACTTCCTAAACTTAACCAAAGAAGATGAAATATATCTTACATCACCTAAACTCCCATTAGAAACAAACATAACTAAGAAAATAAACGTTTCCATGAATTTTACCGCTAACCTAAATGAAAAGATAAAATTAGAAGTAACGGATGGAATAAATAATATAACAGTTTATGGTGAAGAACCATCTGAAGCAATTAATCAATCAATAACCAAAGAAAATATTGAAAAAAGTTTAACCAAAACTGGAACAACGCCATACAAAGTAAGTTCTCTAAATATAAATATTTCTGGTAATCTATTCATTCGTAACATCGATTTAAATAATTTAAGAAGGGAAGCCTTAGAAGAATTATCTCTAAAAAGAACCACGATTCCTAAAGAGTTTATCAAAAATAATTACCAAGATAATTTACTAAATATTCCCAAAACAAAAGAAGTTTATGTCCTAGCTAGAACCAAAGAACAAGTTGATATTTTAAAAAAATACCCAGTTAAAATAATTGTTGATAAATTAGATTTACTAGAACCAAACTTTATTTATAAAATTCCTAGAAACTTATTAACTTATCCAAAATATACTGGAAAAGTTTTAAATACATCTTATGCCAGTATGATAGAAAATTCAGGTAATATTAGTGATTATTTCTTAAACATAACTAATCATTATGCCCTAAATCTAGCACACAAATATAACACGATGGTAACACTTTCATTTGAAAATGATTTTAATGAGTTAAAAAACATAATGAACAACTATCCAACTTCAAATACAGGATTATTAGTTTACGGTAAAATAGAACTTATGATGATGAAAGCCTGTCTTCTAAAAAACACATTTAAAGCCAAAAACTGCCATATTTGTAAAGACACCAAAACATATAAGTTGATAGATCGTAACAAGGAAGAATACGAAATATTAACATCACCTCAAAGTCATACTTCCTATATTCTAAATTGTCATACCACCAACTTAATTGATAAAATACCAACCTATCAAGAACTAGGAATTACTAATTTTAGAGTAGATTTATCAAACGAAACAGCCAAAGACACAGTAAATATAATAGAACAAATTATATCAAAAATTAACATTAATAACTAATTGTATACATAATAATTAATAGGTGATCTATTGAGAAAATATATTATCCTAACAATTATTATGTTTTTAATTATCACAAAATCTTTAATGACTGATTATCAAACTAAAATGTTAATAAACCAAAACTTATCAACATATTATTTAAAATATCAAAATATCGACAGTAGTTATATTGAAATAAAACATACCCAAAGTGAAAATAAAGTCTTCATTTCCATTTATCGGTTAACCACCTTTGAAGGAAAAATTATTAAAAAGAAAAACAACATTATATACATTAAAGCCTTAGATCCCAATAACCATAACATTTACTTTAAATTTAACTTAGATACCAAAATTTTAACTGTAACTAAATCAAGTTGGCTTTACCTAAAAAAAGGTGATACATTTAACTTTAATTTCTAAAATTCTAAAATATTAATTTTAAACATATATTTAATTGGTGATATCATGAATTTTAAAATAGGTGATTTAGTTACTCGCAATAGTTATAATAATGACATAGTCTTTAAAATCATAAACATCTCCGACAGTATTGCTTACTTAAAAGGAACTAATATCAGATTATATGCCGACAGTAAAATAGATGATTTAAAAATTTACGATAAACAAGATATTGATGACTTTGCCGATAGTATCGAAGAAGAACATTTAGATCGTGATTCATTTTTTTATTTACCTGCTAAACTTTTACATCTTGATTCTGATGAAAGTTATATTAATAAATGTCTAAATTATTATAAAAGAAATAAATTACAAGCCGTCGGAAAATTAGTATCCGAAGAAGAATTACCAAATAAAATTATTAAATTTTTAAAAGAATATAGTCCTGATATTGTAATAATTACCGGCCACGATTCCTATTTTTCCAAAAAAAATGATAAAAACAATCTCGATAACTATCGTAACTCTAAATATTTTTGTGAGGCGGTATCAAAAGCGAGGAACTATGAAAAAAATCATGATAAATTAGTAATTATAGCTGGTGCTTGTCAAAGTAATTATGAGGCTTTAATTAAAAGTGGTGCCGACTTCGCATCAAGCCCTAAAAGAGTAAATATTCATGCTCTTGATCCTGCTATAATTGCAACCACAATCGCACTAACTGATAAATCTAAACCAATTGATCTAATAAGTTTATTAAACAAAACCAAATATGGTTCAAATGGAATGGGAGGCTTAATGGGAAATGGACTTATGTATGTGGGGTATCCAAGATGATTGATGCAATAAAAAATGACATTAAAAATCATTTAAATAGAGAAGTAAAAGTAGTATCTAAAGAAAATCGTAACAAGACAGATGTTTTCTATGGTTATGTATCGGAAATTTATTCACACGTTTTCCTAGTAAGTAATGGTAGTAGTAAAAAAAGTTATTCATATTCTGATATTCTAAGTAAAGATATTCAAGTCACTTTTATGTAAAATCTATTGCTTTTTTTTAAATCATAGCATAAAATTAAATTAAAGATTGAAGACAATCTTGAAAGGAGTGAATGTTATGAAGATTACATCTGTAAACGTTCGTAAAATTGAAAAAGACGGTTCTCGTATGAAAGGTATAGCATCTGTACTATTAGATGATGCATTCGCTGTACATGATATTAGAATCATAGAAGGAGATAATGGTTTATTTATTGCTATGCCTAGTAGAAAAACTAGCACTGGCGGTTACAAAGATATTGCTCATCCAATTAATCCTGAAGTACGTAAACAATTTGAAGACGCTATTTTAGAAGCATATAAAACAGCTGAATAAATTCACTTCCATAGTGAATTTTTTTCATGTCCTCATCATATATTTAAACTGGAGGATATCTATGGAAAAAATGATTGAAGTACCTAACTTATCTCATATTATAAAATTAAGTGATCGTAAGAATATTATTATCAGCGGTATTAAAAAAATTAACAATTTTGATGACAAAGAATTTAGTCTTGACTCAGTTATGGGAGGCATTATCATCAAAGGAGAAAATCTCGAAATGATAAAATTAGACACAGTCGAAGGAAACGTCTCAATAAAAGGTCAAATCAACAGCTTTTATTATACTGATGCAGCATCAAAAGAAAATAGTTTCCTAATGAAATTATTTAAATGATTCAGTTTCTATTAGTCCTATTATCTATACTATATGGCTTTATATACTCCTTAACCTCAAACTTATTTAAGAAAAATCTTATCCTTTTTAGCATATATACCATCTTTGCAACATTACTATATGTATTTATTTTATATAAACTTTATAATGGTAACATATCTATCTTATTAAAAATATCACTAGTACTAGGATATATATTGTGTAAAGTTACAACAAAAAATGTCAAATTAAAAAAACATATATAACATGCTTTAAAATTTTTGCTATAATATATTACGAATAGAAAGGTATATTATGGCAAAGAAAACTAAAAAAGATAAAAGAAGAATTTTATTAGGAACTCTAGTTATATCTATAATAATTTCTTATTTAGGCGTGTTTATATATCATTACTGGAATCAAATCTTAGCCAACAAAGAAGAACAAAAAGTCTTAGAAGCTAAATATGAAAAATTATTAAAAGAAGAAGATGAACTTAATAACGAAATTACAAAAATGCAAGAACCAGATTATGTTGCCAAATATGCCAGAGAAAAATATGGATATTCAAAAGAAAATGAAGTAATTATTAAAGTAGATGATTGATATAATTTAAAAATTATGCTAATATCTACGCATGGGGTCGTTTATGGTTTCGACAGGGTATAGTTTTATATTATATGCAGTGGTAGTTAAACCTAAATAACAAAACAGTTAAAATAACTGACAATACAAATTATAATACTGCTTTAGCATTTGCCTAATTAAAGGCTCGCAAGCACTGGCCTAGAACTAAATCTACAGAGTTTTAACGCTGGTTCATAATAGTAGATTATATTTAATAAATTGCTTAGTTTATTAAACGAATCCTATAAGCTTAGTTAATGATATTTTGATGGTTTTTTACCATTAATGAAACAACAAATCATCTAAACTTGTAGATTATAATATGAAAGTATCTTGGACAAGGGTTCAACTCCCTTCGACTCCACCATTGACGAATCTATTCGAACTATTCAAACTTTTATATATGAATCAATCAGAAATGATTGATTTTTTCGTTTTTTTGAAAAAATTATAGAAAGTATTTGTCTATGGTAAATATTATTAAAGAAGAAATTGAAATTGATGAATCTTTAGTTTCAAGATTAAATATTATATGTGATTTTTTAATACTACACCTATTATAGAAAATGGTAGTATTAGGAAGATAGAACATACTAATTTAATTTATATTGAACCACATAGAATTATTATAAATAATAAACTATATCTAGCATTTAATTATTCAAGTGATATATATGTTAATAACCTAGATAAGAAGATTAAATTATCAGAACTTGAAGATTATATAAAACAAGCATAGGTCTGTTAAATATGATGAGTAAATTAGCAGAAAAGAATAAAATAAAAAGATGAGCATTTGCTCATCAAAGAAAATCTATTTCCAATAGAGTGTGTGCAAAGAAATATCCCTTTTGAAACCCTAAAATATAATTAAGTAAGAACTAATCGTTCAAGCAAAATTATGTTTTTATATTAATGATTTCCCTTTAATTTTATTTTTAGCAATTAATATTTTAGAAGCAATATTAAATTTATTTATTATTGCATTTTGATTATTACAAGGTAATTCTATTAATTTTCCAGCAAATTTTAATGTTTGTTTTCTATTGGTACATAATGTTTTTGTTCTTGAACCATAATAATCTTCTATATCATAGCTTTCTACTTTCCAATCTTTTTTATTATATATTATCATTAGTGGTCTAACAGTTGTTGTATTTCCCTTTGTTATACATTTTGTAATCACAATGAAATTAAATGATCTAACTTTAGGATTTGGATGAGATAATAGTTTATCAAATTCAAAATCTTCTATATTAGTCATTGCGATTGGAAAATCAACGAAATCATTATAAACTTGCATATTATAACATACTTGTTTTTCTTCATTAATCATAATATTCTCCTTTGTTGTACTATATTTTAACACAAAATCGGTCATTTTCAACATTTTTTGACTCAAAATGTTAAAAATTGTGAAAAATTAGTGAAAATGTCCCTATTAAAAAAACGAATAATTAGTGAAAATGTCTCCTTATAAATTTTACAAA
>CAKOIE010000045.1 GCA_934086395.1 uncultured Bacilli bacterium
TGGCATCATTTCCTACTTTTACACTAAAGCCAGAAATTTCATTAAATTCCTTTTCGACATTGAATGCGTTCCAACCTTATTAAAATTCTCAATAAGAATCAATCACTTTCATATACTTGTTTGATTAAATCATCGACAATTAATTTTGTATATCTTTTACATCCATATGGAATGCCATCACATAATGCATAATCACCAGAATATTTAATGGCTTTACCACTTTTTAGATGCAAAGTATATCGGCTACTACACGCACCACTTAGCAATGATTTATATGTTTTTTACTGCCTAAATTTATTCTAATTTCAACTACCCCAAATCGTTAATATATATTGAGGTTCATCTAGATTATGATTTTCTTTCTTGGTTTACGAATAAAAGCCATGATATTGGAATCATCAAGGACCATACAGCCTTTTAGATCTATTCCTTCGTAAAAACTTCACCTCTATTTTGTGCAAGAAAATAAAGAATATCAAACTCTTTCGGTGTTAAACAATACCCAATATCACCTCTAAAAGAATGACACTAACTACAATAAAAGCTACAAAAGCTGGCCTTTTATAAAATGGAACATTTGAATAATCCATGACATTTGATAATTTTGACATGCCATACTTTCCTAAATACATATAAATAGGATCTCTAAAATTCTTAATATATTTTAATTTACGAGATAAAAAGATGTCTTCTAATCTTCTACAAAACAATTCATCCTCTAAATACGGCATGATTTTAGAATCTGTAAAAACTTGTACAATATCTTTAGAACCAATCTTTTTAGGCAAACTTTTTTCAATCGAATTTAATATATCTTGATAAACAACGACATCCTTTTCATTCTGAATAAATAATGTCGTTATTTTAGGAATGGGTGGAGGAACAATTGTATCTTCTTTAATTGAAATGGGTTGTGTTTTAATATCTTGTTTACTTTCTATATTTTGTTCGTATGAAACGGATTCTATTTCTTGATCTGAATGTAGACACTGTTGATAAGCCGCTTGAATCTGTTTAAATTTCTCTGGATTTTCTTCAGGATGATATTGTTTTAAAAGTCTCGCATAAGCTTTTTTTATTTCTTTTTTATCACTTGTAGGCTCAATCCCTAATATTTCCCACGCATTCATGCCAGATACTCTCCTTCTTCATCCTCCTCTTGACTAAAAATATCTAAAGAATCTATATTTTGACTTTCTTCTATCTGATCTAAAATTCGTGAAACCTGATTAATAAGACGTTTTCTTTTTTGAATATTGTTGATCAAACTTTCCATATCTTTTGTGAATTCAGTATGAAGTTTCATCAAATAATCCTGTGTTTCTTCATCCACTTCCCGATAAATTCTTTCAATACGAGCAAGCAGGGCATCCACTTCATTGTTTTGATATAAACCTAAAGATACTTCTTTGATAGAATCTAAACGAACAGACGCATCTACTTTTTCTAGCACATCGCCTTTTGATACTCTAAAAATATAATGTTCCTTAGTAGAATGTACAACGGCTTCTACATACAACATGGAATTAATGTCATACGAATAGATCAAATCAAAAGATTCATAATCATGCATATTTCTAGGAACATGAATAAAAGCTTGGCCTAAAAATAAGTTTTCCTTGGCATACATAGCCTGCCCTTGAAACACACTAATATTGACTTTAGTCTGCCCTTTATGCACGGTACGCAAAGTCATCTTTTTACTTGTTGGTAAAACTGAATTCTTAGGAATAAGCACGGTTGATAATTCTAAGTCTGGATTTTGTTCATTGTAAGTAGAAGTGCTTAAGGAGAAAGGACAAATATCAGTAACAACTACATCTTTAATATTTTCATCCCTTTGTTTAATGCCAATGTATTTTCCAAGTCCAAGTACAACTAAAGAATCCATGTGTTCTTCTTTTAGTACAGGAATATTTAAAGCGTCTGATAAATAATGTTGAAGTACCGGCATTTTACTTGAGCCTCCTACAAGAATCAAACTATCGAGTTCACTCGCCGAAAAGCCACTATCCTTAACAGCTTTACCAATGACATTTTTACAAGATTCTAGTAAGGAATGTGTAATATTGAATAATACATTTTCATCAAATATACAATTATAATTCTTATTTAAATGAACTAAAGAAACTTCAACTACATTTTGCGTACTTAACTTGATTTTAGCTTGTTCGCAAGTACGCAAAATGCTTTGTTGAAAAGAAGAGTCTAAGACATTATAGTTTAACTCATTTTTTAAACAAAAGTATTCGGCCATAGCTCGATCAAAATCTGTGCCACCCAAATGATTGTTTCCACTAATCGCATTGATACTAATCACATTTTCAAAACAGTCAACAACTGAAACATCTAATGTTCCTCCACCAAAATCAAATACAACGAAGGTTTCATATTCATCGTCCATATGACACGCGATGGCCGCAGCACTTGGTTCATTGATCAATCGCTCCACTTTAATTCCTAATAATTCTCCAATTCGTTTTGTATCTTGTCTTTGACGCGCATTAAAATAAGCAGGCACACTAATCACAACTTCTGATATTTCTTCATGAAGATAATTTTGCGCGTCTTCAATCAATTGTTTCACGACAAAAGAAGAAAGTGTCGCTGAATCATACTCTTTCCTATCTAATGTATAAGTAACATCTGAACCCATATTTCGCTTAAACAAAGATGCACTACACTCTGGATGCGTAATTAATCTTTCCTTAGCCAATTTTCCAACAACAATCTTACCATCCAAGATACTGACAGCACTTGCAGTTACATATTCGCCATACGCATTGGGAATCCGTATTGGCTTTCCTTCTTTATAGACAACCGCCAAACTGTTGGTTGTTCCCAAATCCACACCTAATATTGTCATATTTTTCTCCTAACAAAAGTTTAAAATGGCTAGAATAATACTAAATACTAAAGAAATACTTCCATATACAATTAGAAAATATTTTAATACAATGGATAGTACATGTTTATAGCCTTCTGCATATTTAATAAAAACAGATTTTTTGCGTAGTACAAAATATAGAATGATACATACAATGCCAACAATCCCGTTATAGATGATCAATAGTGGAATTAACATCGATAAAAAGAATACGCATAAGATCCATCCTACGCAAAACATCATCAATAGTAATACACACAATCCGCCCATAATATCGCCTTCTTTAACTCCACTATAGCATACTAAAAGCGGTATTTCTACCGCCTAGAAGTCTTTGTGGAATTTTCCTCCATAATGATTGTCTTTATAGTTTGTGGTATACAAATAAATGAGTAAAACCGCAATCAAAACAATACCAACAATGAATAAAGAATGAGCTGACATCTTTCCATATAGGAACATGCATCCACACCCAACAAGTAATAATACATCAACAATAATGACAACAGGATCTAATTTCTTCATATCTTGACACTTCCTTTCAATTTCTTGATATAATAGTTTGGTATGAAAAATAAAACAATGATTGGACATATTTTAGCTTTTGTATGCATTATGATTTGGGGTTCTACCTTTGTATCGAGTAAGATACTACTTGATACATTTACACCCATTGAACTTCTTTTTATACGCTTTTTAATTGGTTTTTTAACACTATGCATTTTAAGTCCTAAAATATTAAAACTAGAAAATAGAAAAGATGAGATTTGGTATATCCTTAGCGGATTAACCGGTGTTTTCCTCTATTACTTTTTAGAAAGTACAGCCCTAGTCTATACATATGCCACAAATGTAGGTGTCATAATATCGATAGCACCCTTCTTTACTTCCATACTTGCCTATCTATGTTTTAAGGATGAACCCTTTAAAATGAACTTTGTGCTAGGCTTCATTGTAGCTTTTATTGGAATCTTCTTCATTAGCTTTAATGGCCAACAAATGCACCTATCTCCAAAGGGAGATATTCTTACAATTGTAGCCGCCATAATGTGGGCTATATATAGTGTTGTATTAAAGAAAGTCAATGCATTAGGACATACTTCCATTCAAAATACGAAACGAATCTTTGCGTGGGGACTTTTCTTTATGACACTCAGCCTTCCAATATTAGGACTTGATGTATCCATGGAAGAGATTCTAATCCCACGCAATTTATTGAACATGCTTTTCTTAGGTGTGATAGCTTGTGCAGGATGCTTTGTGATTTGGAACCATTCTTGTTCCATATTAGGAAGTGTTAGAACCAATCAATATGTATATTTAAACCCCATCGCCACAATTATCTTTTCAGTAATTATCCTACATGAAAAGATTACGCTATGTATTGTTCTTGGAACTATACTTACTTTATCTGGCTTAATTATATCTGAATACAAGAAGGAATCTTAACCAATTCTTTCTTGTATTTTTAATAAAATTGATTTAGTTTCTTTCAAATCACTTAAGTACATATCACTATTCAACAACGCCTTCTTTTTCGATACATATATGGCCAAAACAGTTTCATCTTTTAATACAATCTTTACTCCAATAAATAGATATGGATTTTGTTGAATCCCAGATGGTAATGGTCCGCTAGGAAGTATAGCCGTAAATGGAACACCCTTTCCTTTTTACTAAGCTTTTTCATTTAAGACACAAAAACGAACTACATCACTATAAGAATATGTATCGGATGGAATGGTAAACTGTTTATTCAAATCATCAAATCTTATATATTTATCTATATTCAGAATTAAACCTCCACATTATTAAGCAGCCAATAATCAGGATAATGCCACTCACAATGAAACTTTTATTTTAGATAAGTAATAATAAGCCAAGCGATTACACAGCCAAATTAAAACTATGATTACACAATTTCCAAATACCCTTTTATCCATACCCTATCTCCTTATCTTCATATTAATCATTTAGCCATTTAGAATCAAATGTATTGTCCAAATAGGTCATTTAAAAGGAAAAAAAAGTAAGGTCTTGCCTTACTTAAATCTTTGGTTGATATCGCATATCCGATACATTATATACAGTGATAAACGCTTTTGGATCGAGTGTATTGATGAATTTCATCAACTTTTGATATTCCGCTTTATCTACGATGGTGATGATTTCATTACGTTTTTCCATATTGTATGCACCATATGCTTCATATACTGTTGCTCCACTATGTAGTTCATGGATGATAAATTCACGAAGCTCTTTTTCCTTTGGCGTGATTATACATACTCTTCGTTTAATATTATGATCAAAAATAAAATGATCGAGAACGATTCCATTAAAATAAGTGCCCAAAATACTTAACACAACCGTTTTCTTATCATAAACAAGAGCTGCGGATAAGGCAACACACATACCCGATAGAGACATGGCTTTTCCTAGTTCCATATGCAGATATTTATTCATAATCTTTGCGACAATATCAAGACCGCCTGATGATGCATTTCGATTAAATAAAATACTAAGTCCCACACTCACTACAAGAATGTAGCACAATACATCCAATTCTTGACTGTTTGTGAAAGATACAAAATTTGGAAACAGGATTTCAAAAAATGCAAGAAAAACAGGTAGCATAATACTTGTATAGACTGTTTTTACACCAAATTCTTTACCACAAGTTAGAAAACCAATAATTAATAAAACAACATTTAAAATCATGGTAATGGCAGATAATGGTAACGGTACAAAATTAGATAGTATGATACCTAATCCAGAAATACTACTTACAGAAGTATGACTAGGCACTAGAAAAAAATAGACGGCTGCTACAATAATTCCAACTGCGAGTGTCAAAATCATGGCTTCCTTTAAGATATTTTTATAATTATATTGTTTATTCATGAAAACTGTCTCCTAATAATTCGCTATTACTATTATTTTATCAAAAAGTAATAGTTCATTCCATGCTAATGTGAATACGGATCTTGACCCGAATCAAAAGGAATCCTAAAATACATGATTATGGATTCCTTTTTAAATTAACACTCAATGGCTACTTTAATTACACCATCACGTTTGTTTTCAAATAGTTCATACCCTTGCGCAATTCGACTAAGAGGATATGTATGTGTAATCAAAGGTTCTGTATTGATTTTACCTTGTGCAATCAATTTTAAAGTCTTTTCACAATCACAACCATCAACACCACCCGTTTTGAAAGTCAGATTTTTCCCATACATGTCGGGAAGTGGTAAAACTTGTGGTGCGTCATATAAAGCTACGATTGTCACAATCGCATTTGCTCTTGCACATTGCCATGCAAGCTG
>CAKOIE010000046.1 GCA_934086395.1 uncultured Bacilli bacterium
TTGTAAAATTTATAAGGAGACATTTTCACTAATTATTCGTTTTTTTAATAGGGACATTTTCACTAATTTTTCACAAACTTTTATTTAATTACTCTCCACTTACCAAGTTTTATTATTCAATAATTTTATATCCAGAATCTTTTAAAAATTTTTCTATTACTTTTTTTGAACAACCTTTTCCCTTTTGCTCAAAATACTCATCACTCCACTCATAATATGCTATATTTCCCTCACGTCTATAATTTTTTTCTAATGAAGGATCAATTTGTTTAAGATATAATTCATTATTTGATTCAGTTTCCATATAACATGCAATAGCCTTATCATTCTCAAAAACATAAGTAGCACGTAACACAAATTGATTTGCATAACCTATAAATTCTGCTTTTAATTCATCATGCGTTACTTGACCATTATCTTCATTACTTGAACCATTTTCAACATTTATTTTATTGTTAGAACAACCAATACTAAATAATAAAATAAAAACAACTATAAATAAAAAATTTATCTTATTCATAACACGCTGTCACCTCTATAAACATAGTATCAAAATTTAAGTTAAAAATCTCTAAGTTATTAATTATCAATTTGAAAAATTTCAATAATTAAATATTAAAACACCAAAATATAATATTTAAACCTATATTTAAAATATATAATTGAAAAAAGCCTATTTTACAGACATTTTAATATATTTTAACGTTTTGACAACTTTTTTTGCTTATTTTTTAACGTTTTGACAACTTTTTTAGCCCGAAATTTAACATTTTGACAAGAAATATGTATATAAAATAAAAAAGCAAACAACCTAATGCTTACTTTTCCTCTAATTTAGACTTTAAATACTCTCCAGTAAATGATTCTTTAACTTTAACAATTTCTTCAGGTGTTCCTTTAGCAATAACCCTACCACCATCATCACCACCATTTGGACCAATATCAATAATATAATCCGCACATTTAATTACATCTAAATTATGTTCAATAATAATAACTGTATCTCCATTATCAACAATACGTTCTAAAACAGCAAGTAGTTTTTTAATATCGTCAGTATGTAAACCTGTAGTTGGTTCATCTAATATAAAGACACTCTTACCAGTTGGTTTCTTTTGTAATTCTTTCGCAAGTTTAACACGTGCTGCTTCTCCACCAGATAAAGTTGGTGCACTTTGTCCAAGTTTAATATAAGGAAGTCCAACATCTATCATAGTTTGCAATTTATTTTTAATCTTAGGTACACTGTCAAAGAATTCAATAGCTTCACTAACTCTCATATCAAGTACTTCTGCAATATTTTTACCTTTAAATTTAACGTCTAAAGTCTCACGATTATATCTAGTACCATGGCATACATCACAAGGAACATAAACATCTGGTAAAAAATGCATCTCAATTTTCTTAATACCATCACCTTGACAAGCCTCGCATCTACCACCTTTAACATTAAATGAAAATCTACCCTTATCATAGCCTTTCATTTTAGATTCCTTCATCTCAGCAAATAAATCACGAATATCATCAAATACCCCAACATAAGTTGCCGGATTACTTCTAGGAGTTCTACCTATTGGTTCTTGAGAAATATCTACTACTTTATCAACGTTTTCAAGTCCTTTAATACCCTTATTTTTTCCTGGTATTACCATTGTTCCGTAAACTTTTGCTCTTAGTGCTCTAACAAGCGTTTCCGTAACCAAACTTGATTTACCAGATCCAGACACACCCGTAACCAAAGTCATAGTTCCAAGTGGAAATTTAACATTTATGTTTTTTAAATTATTTTGACTAGCGCCTTTAATCTCAATAAATTTTCCATTTCCTTTTCTACGTTTTTTAGGAACATCTATTTTTAATTCACCAGTTAAATATTTTCCCGTTAAACTATTCTTATTTCGCATTACCTCTTCAGGCGTTCCAGCTGCAACAACCTCTCCACCTTGATCACCAGGTCCCGGTCCAATATCAACTAAATAATCAGCAGCTCTCATTGTATCTTCATCATGTTCAACAACAATTAAAGTATTTCCAAGATCTCTCATTTCTTTCAAAGAATTAATTAATTTATCATTATCCCTTTGATGCAAACCAATACTAGGCTCATCTAAAACATATAAAACCCCAGTTAACTTACTACCAATTTGAGTAGCTAAGCGAATTCTTTGTGATTCACCACCAGATAATGTACTTGCTTCTCTAGCTAAAGTTAAATAACCAAGTCCAACATTATTTAAAAAGCTTAATCTATTTTGAATTTCTTTAACAATTAAACTAGCAATATTTTCTTGTTCTTTGGTAAGTTTTAAATTATCAAAAAATTCTATTAAATCTCTAATACTTTTTAAACACACTTCATAAATACTTAAACCATTAATCTTAACAGCTAATACATCATCAGATAATCTAGCACCATGACATTTCTTACAAGGTAAATCAACCATATATGAACTAAGCCAATCTCTTATCCATTTACTAGAAGTTTCCATATATCTTCTTTGAAAATTATTAGCAATTCCTTCATATGTATCTGTAACATACCTCTTATTACCATTCTTACTTACATATTCAAAATCAAATAATTCATTACTACCATATAAAATTATATCTAATTCTTTTTTACTAAGTTCAGATATTTTCTTATTTAAATCAATATTATAATGTTTACAAACAGTCTCAAGTTCTGTAAGAGCAATATTTTGATCTAAACTAAATCCTTTAATTGCTCCCTCATATACTGATTTATTTTTATCAGGAATAAGTAAATCAATACTAATATTTTGTTTAACACCTAAACCTTTACATTCAGGGCAGGCTCCATATGGAGCATTAAATGAGAATAATCTAGGTTCTAATTCAGGCAAACTAAAGTTACATTCAGGACAAGCATAATGTTCACTCATTATAAATTCTTCACCATCAATTACATGTATTAATACTTTACCACTTGCCATCTTTGTACTAAGTTCAATTGCTTCAAAAATACGACTTCTTTCATCCGGATTAACAACTATACGATCAACTACCAAATAAATATTATCTTTCTTATTTTTTTCTAAGACAATATTTTCTGATAAATCATGCATTTCTCCATTAACTCTTACCCTAGTAAATCCTTTTTTTCTTAAATCATCAAACAAATCTTGATGAGTACCTTTTTCACCATGAACAATAGGAGCAAGTATTTCTAACTTAGTTCCTTCATCCATAGCTAAAATCTTATTAGTCATCTCTTCAATACTTTGACTAGTAATTGGCACATGATGATTAGGACAATATGGAGTTCCAACTCTTGCAAATAACAATCTTAAATAATCATATATCTCTGTTACAGTTCCTACTGTACTTCTTGGATTATTATTAGTTGTTTTTTGATCAATCGAAATACTAGGAGATAATCCTTCAATAGAGTCTACATCCGGTTTATCAGATCCACCTAAAAACTGTCTTGCATATGCACTTAAAGATTCAATATATCTTCTTTCTCCCTCTGCATAAATAGTATCAAAAGCAAGACTACTCTTTCCTGAACCAGATACACCAGTCATAACAATTAATTTATTTTTAGGTAATTCTAAATCAATATTCTTTAAATTATTTTCTCTAGCACCCTTTATTACAATTTTATCCATACTACCTCACTTCATTTCAGTAGTATTTTACCACAAAATTATCAAAATATTAAAAAAAGATAGAAATAAATCTACCTTAATTATTTAAATCAATATATTTTGCCATTATAACAGGTTTATTTCCACTTATTGTTGAATATTCACCATATACTTTAACAATATCTCCATCAATAAAACCTTTTTCATAAGTTCTATCTTCAAAATGAACTGTCACAAGACTTTCTGAACCATCTTCAAATAAATTTAAATCAAGTGTAATATCCATATTGTTATATAGTCCATCATTATATCCTTCTACTTTAACAACTTGTCCAACTACAGTAACATCTTTATCTAAATATGTTTTAGGAATTCTAACTAAATCTTCATAACTTACAAAAGTACATTTCTGCTTATATGATTCATATGTTTCTTTATTAACAATATGTGTATTAACAAAATAAAATAATAATATTAAAAATAAGAATACAACACCTATCATAACAAAGAATAATATATCCATTGAATTTCTTTTATTTCTTCTTCTACAATTAGGACAAATAGTCATTCCCCTATCAAAATATTTTCCACAATATTTACATTTTTGTGTATTGGTTAAATCTTCCACTTCATTAACAGCAGCATCTTTAACATCTTTTATAACTTTATCAACGTCCTTCTTTACTGTTTTCTTAACTGTTTCGTTTAAATCTTTAACTTTTTTAGTAGTGCGCTTTTTTAACTTTTTACCATCTTCAATCACTTTTTTAGCATCATCTTTTTCCATTTTATCCTCCATATCCTTAATATAATTATAGACTAAACTAAAATATTAATCAATCTATAATTACTCTATTAATAGGCACAAAATGTAGAAAACAAATATAAAATAATCAAAACGATAGTAAATAAATTAAAATAGTAAAAGGTCGAAACGAAGTAAGATGAAATAGTTAAAATATTCTTTCTAAACAAAACATAGAAAACAGTAAAGAAAGATATTACAATAAAGCATATTAATTTTAATTATTAAAAATAAATTTACCAACACAATAATTTATATAAGTAGTTGAAGATGAAGAAATAAATTTAGAAATCATACTCGGAAACATAAATATTTTTAAACAAACAGTTAAAACAATACTATCTATAACAAGTCCTATAGTTCTACTTACAAAAAACATTACAAATCCTACATTATCATTATTATCAGCCTCATAAACAAATTTTTTATTTAAGAAATATAAAATAGTAACAGTTACTATAAAAGTAATCACATTTGCTAATAAATAATTAATATGTAATATATCATTTAAAAAGTAAAATAAAGCAAGTTCAATAGTACCACCAATAGTTCCAACAATGCAATATTTTAAATATTGTTTACTAAAAATATTTTTAATCATCTAATTCTCCTAAATAATCATCTAAGATTTTAAATAAATCTTCACTATTTTTAGTTTTACATATTTCATTTTTTATATACGCACTTTTTGGCATTCCTTTTATATACCATAATGCATGTGTTCTAATTTCAAGTATTGCTTGTTTTTCAGAAGTCGAATCTACTAATAATTTATAGTGTCTTTTAAGCATTTCTATTTTTTCTTTTGAACTTGGTCTTGAGGGAATAACTCCTGTCTCTAAATAAATTACACATTCATTAATAAGCCAAGGATTTCCAAGGATTCCTCTACCTATCATTACTGCATCACATCCAGTATATTCAAGCATTTCTTTTGCTTTTTCAGCACTTGTAACATCACCATTACCTATAACAGGAATTTTTACTGCTTCTTTAACTTGTTTTATTATATTCCAATCAGCGTTTCCACTATAACCTTGTGCTCTAGTTCTTCCATGAACTGTTATAGCACTAGCACCAGCTTCTTCAATAACTTTAGCAACTTCTACAGCATTAATACTTTTTTCATCCCAGCCACTTCGTATTTTAACAGTAACCGGAACACTTACAGCCTTAACAACAGCGCTAACTATTTCTTTTATTTTATCTGGATTTTTTAAAAGTGCACTTCCTGCTTGTGATTTAATAGCTACCTTTGGCACCGGACACCCCATATTAATATCAAT
>CAKOIE010000047.1 GCA_934086395.1 uncultured Bacilli bacterium
AACTCAAAAAAAAATACAAATAGAAAGAATCAATCAAATAGATTAATAATTTCTATAAGATTGATTATACGAGGAAGATTATATGGAAATATTAAAAGTTGAAAATTTAACTAAAGTATATGGTAAAGATAGTACTAAAGTTGTTGCTCTTGATCATGTATCTTTTAGTGTTGAAAAAGGAGAATTTGTTGCTATTGTAGGAGCATCAGGTAGTGGTAAGTCAACTCTTTTACATTTAATTGGTGGAGTAGATAGACCAACAAGCGGTAAAGTTTATGTTAATGGACAAGATATTTATAAATTTGATGATGATAAACTAGCTATTTTTAGAAGAAGACAAGTAGGATTAATATATCAGTTTTATAATTTAATTCCCATTCTTAATGTTGAAGAAAATATTACATTACCACTTGCGTTAGATGGAAGAACTCCTGATAAAACTAAACTTAACGATATGATTAAACTTTTGGGGTTAGAATCAAGAAAAAATCATTTACCAAATGAGTTATCTGGAGGACAACAACAAAGAACAAGTATCGGTAGAGCTTTAATAACAAATCCAAGTATTATACTAGCAGATGAACCAACAGGAAATTTAGATTCAAAATCAAGTGATGAAATAGTAGCACTTCTTAAGAAAACAAATAAAGAATTAAAACAAACAATTATAATGATTACTCATAATATGGAAATAGCTGCTGTTGCTGATCGTATTATTAAAATAGAAGATGGAAAAATAGTAGGTGAATAATTATGAACTTACTAAAAAAATTAACTATTAAAAATTTAAAATTAAATAAAAAAAGAACTATCGTAACTATCATTGGAATTATGTTATCCGTTGCGTTAGTAACTGCAGTTGCAACTATGTATGCTAGTGGATTAAAATCTTTAGTAATTTATGAAAAATATATTAAAGGTGATTTCCATGTTGAATTTATGGATGTTCCAAGTGATGATGTTAAAAACATAAAGAATAATAATGGTGTTGAAGATGTTTATTTAACTAAAGAAATAGGATATGCTCCATTAAAAGAATCTAAAAACAGTGGTAAACCATATGCCTATGTTATGGGATTTAATAAAGGTGCTTTAGAAAATTTATCAATTAGATTAAAAAGTGGCCGTTTACCACAAAACGAAGATGAAATTATAATACCTACTCATTTAAAAACAAATGGAAGAATGGATATTGAAAATAACAAAGAAATTACTCTAGAAGTTGGTGAGAGGGTATCTGATACTTATAAATTAAATCAATATGTTGGTTATGATGCTGATAATGAAAAGATTATTAATACTAAACAAAAGACGTATAAAATAGTTGGAGTTTATGAAAGATCAGCAACTAATATAGAGCCTTATATTGCCCCTGGTTATACATTTATAAGCTATATTGATGATAATAATTTTACAGGAAATGTGAATGTTTATGCAAAATATAATAAAGTTGGTAGTAAAAATTATATAAAAGTTACTGCTGATATTATTGGCGTTAATGCAGAGGCTCTTGATAAATTTTATTATGGTAGTTATGATAATGAAGAAGAGTTAATTAATGTTCGTGAAGAACTTGATAAAGCAAGGTATGGAACTGATTTTAATGGTTATTTGATTGCATTAGAAAATGATCCTATTAGTAATAGTGGTATTGGTAATTTAGGCTATGTTGTAATAGTTGTCTGCATTATTATAGTGTTTACTTCCGTATTTTGTATAAAAAATAGTTTTGATATTTCAATAACTGAAAAAATTAAACAATATGGAATGCTTAGAAGTATTGGAGCAACAAAAAAACAAATTAAAAATAATGTCTTTTATGAAGCAACTATTTTAGGGGTAATTGGTATTCCTTTGGGGTTATTACTTGGATTTATTGCATCATATATATTAATAATTATTTGTAATATTTTACTTAATGATTCGTTAACTGGTGGAATTAATATGGTATTATCATATTCTATAATATCATATATAGTTGCAATCATATTAGGTATTATAACTATTTATTTATCTGCTCTTAAAAGTGCTAGAAAAGCATCTAAAATAAGTCCCATTGATTCAATTAGAAATAGTGCTAATTTAAAGTTAAATAGTAAAAAATTAAAAGTACCTAAATTAATTAATAAAATATTTGGAGTAGGTGGAGAAATATCTTATAAAAATATTAAAAGAAATAAAAAGAGTTATCGTACAACTATTGTATCTTTAACTATTTCAGTTTTGGTATTTATTGCTTTAACTTACTTTATGAATGCTTTTATGAGTGAAATTAAACAAGAAGTTAATGCTACTGAATATAACATTAATTATTATATTAAAAATAATGAAGAAAAAAATATTATTAATAAAATTAATCAAACAGTTAAATTAGATAATATTAAAAATTATAGTATTATTAGAACAACAAACGGAACGTTTAATAATCCTAAATATAATATTGAACATGAAAATATTAATGACAATATTTATATTGTATCAATTGGAGAGGAAGCATATAAAAAATATCTTAAATCTTTAAATTTAAATTATGATGATGTTAAAGATAAAGGTATTTTAGTAGATGAAATTAAATATTCTGTTAATAAAGGTGATAAGATAGTTAATAAACAAGATAGATTATATAAATATAATAAAGGTGATATTGTAAGCATGAACTTATACATCGAACCAAATGAAACAAATATTAACTTATCTGTTGGTGCAATATCTGATGTTCGTCCATTTGGACTTCAAAAGAATACTGAAGAAGTTTATTTTGTAGTAAGCGATGAATATTACGATAAAATTAACGGTGGAAGTCAATATTACAATGTTTATTTTGATAGTTCTAATGCTAGTAAGTTACAAGAAGATATCGATAAGATTCTAAAAGATGAAAGATATTCTGTAGATAATAAAGAAGAAAATGTTAGAATAATGCGAAATTTAATATTATTAATTGGTATATTCTTATATGGTTTTATTACTGTTATTACTTTAATAAGTGTTACTAATATATTTAATACTATAACAACAAGTATGGAATTAAGAAAACCAGAGTTTGCTATGTTAAAATCTGTTGGTATGACAACTAAAGAATTTAATAGAATGATAAGATTAGAAAGTATCTTTGTTTGTACTAAATCACTTATCTTTGGTATTCCTATTGGTTTAGCAATATCTTATGTTATATATTTATTATTAAGTCAAAATGAAGACTTAAAATTTGAAGTACCATTTAATGGAATTATAATTTCTAGTATATTTGTATTATTATTAATAAGTATATTAATGAAATATTCTATTAGTAAAATTAATAAACAAAACACGATTGAAACTATTAGAAATGAAAATATATAAAACTTTCCTTAGGGAGAGTTTTTTCTAAAGTTATTATAATTAAAAAAACAATCCTTATAGAACTGTTATTTTAAGCGGCCAATGTGCCAACACGGGTTTGATCCTACTTAATTAAAATTAAGAGACCAATTGCTAACAAATAATTATTATTTGTCGCTTTCATAAGTATATTATGATATTTTTTTATAATTGTCAAGTAATTATATGTTGCATATATAGAACAATAATGATATTCTTAAAGTGGTGATTGTGTGAAAAGTAATTATGAATTTGAATTAGAAGAAATATTATATCAAGATTTTAACTTTGATTTTGTCTGTTTAAGACATGAGTTAGGATTAACTCAACAAGAAATGGCTGATAAATCTCATGTTTTAAGAGATAAAATTGCTAAAATTGAAAGAGGAATATATCCACCAAATATTAAAAGTGTGTTAAGAATTTTAGGGCCTCTAGGATATACTTTAAAAATAGAAAAAATATATAACGATAAAGATAAACGATAAATATGTTTAAGGTCGCAATTTGCGACCTTAAACAAAAATCATTATAAAGTATGATTATTTAACTTTTAAAATTGCAAACTGTGATCATAAAGAAAAGAGATATGCTAAAAGTAATATTGATTGTACAAACTTGAGGTCACAAATTGTGATCTCAAGATGAAAAAGTTATACCAAAAGTATAATATAATAGTGTAAATAATCTTCAAGGTCGCAAATTGCGACCTTGAACAAGAAAAGAATGTGATTCTAAATTTGAGGTCACAATTTGTGACCTCAAGTGTAAATACTTAAAAAATATTCTTCAAGATCACAAATTGTGATCTTGAACAAGAAAAGAATACGATTATAAATTTGAGGTCGCAAATTGCGACCTCAAGTGTAAATACTTAAAAAATATTCTTCAAGGTCACATTTTGTGACCTTGAACATGATTTATAATAGAAAATGAGGATTTAATGAATGAAATTATAATAAAAGATAAAAAAATAGAAAATATGATTTTTGAAGTAAGAGGAGTGCAAGTAATGTTATCTTCGGATGTTGCTATACTATATCAAATTGAAACGAGAATATTAAATCAGGTAATTAAACGTAATATAGATAGATTTCCAAGTACATTTTGCTTTCAACTAACGGATGAGGAAATAGATAGATTATCTTTAAGGTCACAATTTGTAACCTTAAACAAAAGTAATAATTTAAGAGGATATAATATCAAATATCTTCCATATGTTCTAACTGAACAAGGAATTATGATGTTATCAGGTTTACTTAAAAGTGATATAGCTGTTAAAGTAAATATCCAAATCATTGATGCTTTTGTTAAAATGAGAAGATATTTTGCTAATAATTTTAATGCTAATGAATTATTGTTAAATCACGAAAATAGAATTCAATTACTTGAAAATACCTTAGATTCATTTAAAGAACAAAAAATAAAGAAAATATTTTTTGAAGGTCAAATATATGATGCTTATTCTATTCTTGTAGATATTTTAAACAAAGCTAGAAGTGAAATAATAATTATTGATAATTATGCTAGCAAAGAATTATTAGATATTCTTAAAGACATAAATTTAAAAATTATTATAGTTTCTAAAAATATTGATAGCGTTCTTAAAGAAAAATATACCAAGCAATATAAAAATGCCCTGTTTATAGATAATAATTCATTTCATGATCGTTTTATAGTATTAGATAGAAGTAAATTATATACATGTGGAGCAAGTTTTAAAGATTTAGGTAAAAAATGTTTTGCAATTAGTGAATTTAATGATATAAATTATTTAGAACAAATTATTAATACATTAAATATTAATTAAAAAGAAAGGCTAACTATTAAAAGTCAATAGTTTTTCTAAAAAAATTTAATATGGAAAAGAATCCCACGCCAAAAGAC
>CAKOIE010000048.1 GCA_934086395.1 uncultured Bacilli bacterium
AAATTTAATATCTTTTTCTTTTTTCTTCATATTCCATCTATTACATATTACTATATATGTGTTATTTTTTCAAGTTAATAAAATTTAATTAATCATTGTAGTTATTTTAAATTTTTTATTTTATTGATACCTAACTTTAGTGCTTTATCATGAGATCCAGAAATATGATATGTTTCTACATCATTTAGTTCTTGGGATTCCAATGGTACTATTCCATCTCCATTAATTTTCATCACTTTGTTAAAGAAATAAAGAAATAAATCTATTAAATCCTCACATGAAGTTATATGATCAAGTGATGCGGTAATATTGATGTGATTTTCTAATTTTGATAACGTAAAATTTTTAATGAATTCTGAATTTGGTGCAATATCTTTATCAACGTTATGATTACTAAAAATTTTATTATATTTGTTAATTAATAATTTGTATTTAAGTTCCTTTTCCATTATAGATTTATCGGCAACTTTTGTTCCTTTAAATGGAGCGGAAATAGTTACTAAATTAACTTTTCTATTACATAATTCAGCTGCTTTATATAAGCATGGACCACATTTAGAATGACCTATTAAATATATTTGATTAAAAGAATCTGATAAGTTATTTACAAAATCTGTTATTTCTTCACTAGAAATAGTTAAACCAGCACATTCAAATGTAAAGTAAAATGTATAAACTGTTGCATCGGTATCAAAGTCAACTTCAAAGGTTTTCATACCTGGGTCGTGACTAACTATTTCATTATTTTCATTTACACTTAAAGAGTTTCCTTTTCCAATAAGAAGGCACTTTTTATTACTACCTTCTTTAATTTTCTGAATTATTATATTTTTAGTTTTGAATACAACATTTGGTAGTATGTCATTTGTTTTAATTTCTTGGTTCATTATAAATCATCCTTATTCCATACTGATTTTGATTTTACTAGAATAGATCGGCTGTGCTACTGGCATTTAAATTTAAATCAGTAAATTCTTTGTTTAAATATAATGGATATGCAGCACAACCTATCATTGCGGCATTGTCAGTACAGTATTTTATTGGAGGAATAGTTAAATCAACGTTATATTTTTGAGCAAGTGCTTCTATTTTTGATCTTAAATATTTATTAGCAGATACTCCACCGGCAACTATCATTTTTTGACAATGATACTTTTGAAGAGCAAGTTCTGTTTTTCTTATTAGTTCATCAATTGCGATAGTTTGAAAGGAACAAGCAAGGTCATATTTTCTAATTTCATTGCCTCTTTGCTTTTCATTATGTACTAAATTGATAACGGCGCTCTTTAAACCACTAAAGGAAAAGTTTAACTCGTTGTTATTAAGTGGTATTGGTAAATTGTAACTTGGAGTTCCTTGCTCAGCATATCGTTCAATGTTAGGTCCTCCTGGATATGGTAAATCTAGTACTCTTGCTACTTTATCATATACTTCACCAATTGCATCATCCATTGTACTTGCTAATACTTTAAATTTGTAATCATCTTCCATTAATACTAATTCAGTGTGTCCACCACTAACTACTAAAGCTAATAATGGAAATTCCATTTTTTTAACTAAATTATTAGCATAGATATGTCCAGCAATATGATTAACTTTAATTAATGGCTTATTGTAAACTAATGAAATTATTTTAGCTGCTTCTACACCAACTAATAGGCTTCCTAAAAGTCCTGGTCCATAAGTTACGGCAACAGCATCAATATCATTTAATGTTAAATTTGTCTTACTTAACATGTCTTCTAACACTAAAGTAATGCTTTCAGTGTGCATTCTACTTGCTATTTCTGGGACAACTCCACCATATAGGGCATGGGTATTCATTTGGGTTAAAATAGTTGTTGCTATATCTACTGTTCCATTTTTAATTATTGACATACTTGTTTCATCACAAGAGGATTCAATAGCTAATATATATACATCTTTCATATTTAATTCCTTTCCATAATTATCGCATCGTCATCTTTATAATAATTTTTGCGAATGTTTATAATTTTAAAATCGTATTTTTGATATAATTTGATAGCGTTAATATTTTTTGATCTTACTTCTAACATTATTTTTTTAGATTGTTTATTATCAATTATATATTTAAGAAGAACACTACCAATTCCTTGATTCTGATATTCTGGTTTAACTATTATGTTTAATAGATCAATTATATCTAGTCCGTTTTGAATGTGAATAAATCCTTTATTAATATTATTTTCTTTATAAATATAAATTGTTTCATTGGGATTTAAATTTTCTATATGAAAAAGTTTTGAAAAGTTAGGATTTAACATTGTTCCTAGCTGAGTAACTTCTTGAACTTCTTCTTTTGTTAATTTACTTATCACTTAATGCCTCAATAGTTTTTATATATATTGGATTAGCTAAATGAACATTTACGGGATTTAATCCTGATAATTTATTTGAAATTTTATCTAGATCTATTTTTTGATCAATATATACTTTATCTTTAGTATTAGAAAATAATTCTTCAGCTAAGTCATTTTTAATGTAATAAATGTCCTTAATTAGTTTATTATCTTTAAATTCACCAATATATTTTCCTTTATTATCTGATATACAAATAATTTTATCTTTTTCAGGTACACTTAATGCGATAGCTTCGATGCTTGTGATTGTTTTGATAGGAATGTTTAAGGTATAAGCAAGCATTTTGGCATCGGTAACACCTAAACGAGTCCCAGTAAATGATCCTGGACCATTAACCACTATTATTTCATTTAAATTTGAAACGTTTAGTTTGTTTCTTTCTAATATTTCTTTAATCATAGGAACAATGAACTCACTATGGCTTTTGTAAGTTTCATATTCATTTTTGGCAAATAAATCATTATCTTTGAATAATCCGATTTGAATTAACTCATTATAAGTACTTATAAATAATTTTAACATATTAACAACCTCCAATATGCCTATATTATACAATAAATTACAAAAAAAAATAATGCTTTTTGCATTATTATAGTACTGATTCTACTAAATCAACATATTTTTGACCATATGGTTTTAATACTAGAACACGAGTATTTTCATCAATTATTTTAAAATCGATTTGTAATCTTTCTTCAGGTAAACAATCACATATCATATCTGACCATTCAATGATACAAATTCCGTTTTTATTGAAATAGTCATTGAAACCAATTGTTTCACATTTACCTTCTAATCTATAAACATCCATATGATATAGTGGCATTTCTCCAGATTCATATTCTTTAATTAAATTAAAAGTTGGACTAGTGATTGTTTCAGAAATTCCTAGTGATTTAGCAAATCCTTTAACAAATACGGTTTTTCCGCTTCCTAATTCGCCATCTAAACAAATAACCATTCCGGGAAATTTTTCTGATTCAATATTTTCAGCTAATTCCATAGTGTCATCAATACTTCTTGATGTATATTTATAATCCATATCTTATCACCTATACTTATTATATTGTATCAAATATTAATTGTAAATACAGGTTTACAATTAAAGCAAAAAAAATACAAAAAAAAATTGGCAACTACCTATTTTCGCATTCACTATCTTCGGCGTTTAAGTGCTTAACTTCTCT
>CAKOIE010000049.1 GCA_934086395.1 uncultured Bacilli bacterium
TGTAAAATTTATAAGGAGACATTTTCACTAATTATTCGTTTTTTTAACAGGGACATTTTCACTAATTTTTCACAAAAAATAACGTATATTAGTTATTTTTATTTTGCTATTAATTCCATAAATTATCAGGATATAGTCCTTGATTTACCATTTCATTTATAGCATTTACAAATAATTCTTTGTCTTCTTTGTATGTCATTCCATACCAAACTGCTGTTGTAGATAAAGCTTTAACCTTTATTTTATTATCTTTTATTCCTTTACAAACTACATCTGGTAATAAATATTCACAAGTTTGTAAATTATCTTTGTTATTCTTAAAAAATATATCAAATTCATTTTCTAATAATTCAAATATTTTGGGAGTAAATGCAAACATATTCATTGAAACTAAACTATTATTTTCAATATAGAAACTATCATCTCCATTTAGAGGTGTTGCTTTTATTAAATGACCTTCCTTTTCTAAACTACTTTCAATTAGAGTATCTAAATAACCATTTGTTACTTTTAATACTCCTCTTTTTACTGCTCCAACATTTGTTAAAGTATTACCAGCTATATAACTTATATTAGCAAACTCATTATTATTTTGATTATTTTTTAGAAAACTACTAGCAACTTTAAATGCATCATAACCATAAAAATCATCAGAATTTATAACTACAAAATTATTTTTAACGACATCTTTACAGCATAAAATTGCGTGAGCTGTTCCTAATGGTTTAACTCTAGTATCAGGTAGATTAACCCATTTTGGTACATTATTATTATTTTGAAAAACATAAACAGTTTCTATATTTTTTTCAATTCTTTTTCCTATTGTTTCTCTAAATAATTCATAGTTTTCTTCTTTAATTATAAACACTACTCGGTTAAATCCTGCTTTAATAGCATCATAAATAGAATAATCTATAATAAATTCTCCATTTTGATGTATTTTTTCAATTTGTTTTAAACCACCAAATCTTGATCCCATTCCAGCTGCCATAATTACTAAATCCATACTTCTTAACTCCTATCTCTAATTAAATTATATCTTATATTTATTTTATTTAAAATATTTAATTTTAAATGTTGTGCCATTTTCACCTGATTCAACACTTATTTTTCCATTTTGTTTTTCAATTATACTTTTAGATAAAGCAAGTCCAATACCTATACTATCATAATCAGAATCTTTACCCTTATAAAATCTTTCAAATATATGATTAATATCTTCTTTAGCTATACCGGTGCCAAAGTCTTTAATTGTAATTTTAACATAAGCATTATTTTCACTACTTTCAATTAACACTTTATTATTTTCATATGAGTGTTCAACTGAATTCTTTAAAATATTAGTTAGTGCTTCTATTTGCCATTTATAATCACAATTAATAAATGAATCACTTAAATTAGTTTCTATTTTTACATTTTTTAGATCACTTAATAAGGATACATTTAAAATAGCTTCATTAATTATTTCTTTAACACTTTCTTTTTTACTTATGAATTTTACGGTGTTTGTATCTAATCTTGATAATTTTAGAATTGATTTAACTAAAAAATTAATATTCATAACTTCTCTTTTTATATTTCTTAAGAAGTCTTCCCTAGTGTTTTGATCCATATCCTCATCATCTAATAAGGTATCAATCATTATAAGGATACTTGTTAAAGGAGTCTTTAACTGATGGGATATATCTTCTAGGCTCTCCTCTAGTTCTTTTTTATCTTTTTTAGATATTTCACTTATTTCATTTAACATAATAGTAGTCTTATATATTTCATTTTTAAGTAACGATAATTCCTCTTCATTAATATCTTTCATTTTAAAACTATAATTTTTATTATTTATTTCTTCAATTATTTTTATAACTTCATTAATTTCTTTATCTTTCTTTTTATTATTATTAATAATTATTGTTAGATATACTAAACAAATAATTAAATATATAAACAATAGGATAATAAAGTAACTTACAAATATTGTTTTATTTTCTTTAATTAATAAAATTCCATCTAAATCAAAACTATATTTATTAAATGAATTATTAGTTACAACATTATTATTTAAAATATCAATTATTTCATCATCTTTCATTTCAGGATATTTTTCTTTAATAGTGCTGATAATATTCACTATTTTATTATTATAATTTTTATTTACTTGATAATATAACATGACATTAAGTAAAATAATAATTCCAAATGTTATTAAAGTAAACAATATTAATTTTGAATATTTCTTTTTATTTTTCATTGTCAATCCTATAACCTATCCCTTTTACTGTTATTATAATATCTGTATTAATTTTTTCTCTAATTCTTTTTAAATAAACTGTAATTGTATGATCGTCTACATCATTTCCAGTCCATTCCCAAATTTTATCTAATAATAAATTACGAGTAACTACTTTATTGATATTATTAAATAATAAATTTAGTATTTTTAGTTCTAATGAAGATAACTCTATTTTTTGATTAATCTTATAAACTTCCATTTTATCATAATTGTAAGTTATATCCTTAATTTTAATTATAGAATTATTATTTTTCTTTATCATAATACGATTAATTCTAACAAGTAATTCTTTCATACTAAATGGTTTAGTAATATATTCATTAACACCTAACTCTAATCCTTTAACAACATTATCTTCATCATCAACAGCTGTTAAAATAATTGTTGGTATATTTAAATCCTTAATATTATTTTCATATAAATTAAAACCATTTCCATCTGGTAATGTTACATCTAAAATTATTAAATCAATCTTATTATTACTATTTAAATAATTAATGGAATCACTTATATTTGTTTTTGCAACAACTTGATAATTATTTTGTTCTAAATTATATTTTATCCCTTTAATTATACTAAGATTATCTTCAATTAATAAAATATTCATAATTATATTCCTCGTATAATCAATCTTATAGAAATTATTAATCTATTTGATTGATTCTTTCTATTTGTATTTTTTTTTGAGTTA
>CAKOIE010000050.1 GCA_934086395.1 uncultured Bacilli bacterium
TAGTTAGAAATTTTGTTGCAAACTTAGGCTCTGAATTTAAAGCTATATTCGATGCATTATGGACACATGGCGATGAAAGTAAGTTAGAAAGACTTGCAGAAGCAAAACTTGCTGAAATACCTAGAGGAGGTATAAGAAGATAATGGAAAACAAGAAAGAAATATTATTATCATATATTAAAGCGAATGTTGCACCAATACTAATTGACTTTATATCTGGCGATGATTTAAATGGTGCAGTTGTAGTACCTGCCAATGTTGATATTAAAGAGTTAAATGGTCATTATGATGGAGCAGATTTTATGCCTCCTAAATGGCTTAATGAAATATTAAGTAAAAATACCAGTAGAATATTAGTAATTGATAAAATTGATTCAATTTCTAAAGAAGAACAATTAAAGTTTTGTGAATTATTAGAACATAGGAAAATATCTACATTTGAATTACCTAAAAATTGTGTAATACTTGTTACTGCAAATGAAATTAGTAAAGATAAAATAAATGAAGAAATATTTTCATTAGTTGCACGAATTTGAGGTTTAAGTTATGAAATATGATATTGAATTATTAAAAAGAAAAATGCTTGTTAAATATCCGTTTTTCGGAAGTGTAGTAGCAAATGTATGTTATAAAGAAAACAAAGATATACCAACCGCAGGTACAGATGGAGAAACAATATATTATAATTCGGAATATTTAGATGGATTAAGTCTTGATGAACAAACTTTTATATTTGCCCATGAAGTGTGTCATATTGCTTTTAACCATATTTTAAGAAGTGAAGGTAAGAATCCTGAATTATGGAATATTGCTACTGATGGAGTTATTAACCAATTTTTAAAAAGAGATGGTTTAAAAATTCCACAGGGTGGTGTTGATATTGCAGATGCTATTAATTATGATGCTGAACAAATATATGAAAAATTATTACAAGAAAAACAACAAAGTGGACAAGGTAATAGACAGCAAAATAGTGGTAATAGTCAAGTTGAAAATAATCACCAACAATCTCAATCACAACAGCAATGTAATTCAGGTAGTGGAAGTTCAAAAGAACAAGAAAATCAATCACAAGAACATAGTTGTGGTGAATCTTGGAAATGCGTACAAAAAGAAGATAAATCAAAACAAGATGTTGGACATGATACTCACAGTATGTGGGAACAAGCAGTAAAAAAACGTAAAGAACAACAAGAAAAAACTAATAAACAAAAGAGTTTGTTAGATAAGTTATTAGGCACAAACAAAGATAAAAAAGATAAAGAGAAAAATGAACTTGAAAAGAAACAGGAAGATCTTGAAAATATGGGTGAAAAAAATGCATTTAAGAAAAATCGAGATGTTAAGAAAAAACAGCTAGAAGAATTAAAAGAATCTATTTTAAAACAAGCTTCAAAAGCAGGTAACTCAACGAATAGTGATATTAGAACAGTTAACGATATAGGTTATGCTAAGCCTTTAATTGATTGGAGATACATTTTAAAAGAAGCTATAAAATATGATGTTGATTGGTCCTATCAAAATGCTACCATTGAAAATGGTGTTGTTAGTGCAAATCTAGAAGAACAACCTTTCCCTGAAACAGAAATTGTTTTAGATACAAGTGGATCAATAAATGAAGTGCTTCTAAGAAATTTTTTAAGAGAATGCAAAAATATTTTAAAACATTCAAAATTAAAAGTTGGATGTTTTGATACTAAGTTTTATGGTTTTACTGAAATAAGAACTGAAGAAGATTTAGAGAATATGAAATTTTTAGGCGGCGGTGGCACCAATTTTGATATTGCTGTAAATGCATTCTCAAGACGTGTTGAAAATAAAATAGTGTTTACCGATGGAAAAGCATCAATGCCTAAAATGACACTTGATGCAGTTTGGATTGTATTTGGCAATAAAAAAATAAATCCTAAAGGTGGAAAAGTAATAAATATTACTCAAGAACAATTAGATAGATTATATTCTTTTGAAATAAATAATGCGTATAATAGAAAAACTAGATAAATTATATTTAATATATGATTCAAAAAAAGAAGGTGAAAATAAATGATGGATTATGAATTAACTTTACTTAGTGAAGGACAAATATGGGGAAATAGTAATGAATCTCAATTAGAAGTAATTAGCAAATATGGAACAAATGCTGCAATTACAGATTTATGTATTTTAACAGGTAGTTATTTATGTGAAAATACTATAGATGAAGATAGATCTTTAACTGGTAGAACTAGTTGGTTTTGGACTAGATCTGATGATGGCCATAATGATGTCCGCTTGGTCGATAATTATGGTGATAGGGACTACTCCTATAGGTATGTACGCAATAATGCTATTCGCCCCGTATTGCAATCTTCTGTAATCTTTTCCCAAATCTCCCCGAACAGAGTGAGTGGATATAATGGAACGGAAGAGGTTGAATTCGGAGAATATCCTCAAAATGCTGCTGATTCAAGAATGCAAAATATACTAGAGTCAGAATATAAAAGAGGAATGAGTAAAACTGGAAGAAGTTACACATTTGATTCTGTAACAGATTATGACCGTGATACAGGATTTAAACCTGTAACCTATGAAGAATACGAATATCAAGGAAAGGCATATATTCGTATAAAAGCAAACTTTTATTGTGATGGTAATAAATTCATGCTTTCAAATGGTGTCGAATATAAAAATGGTGATTATGTATGGGTAGAAGTGTCTCCTGTAAAATGGTTAATAGATGACGAAAACAACCAATTAATTTCAAAAAAAGGATTAGTTTCTGGTATAAGATTTCTTGATAAAAAAACTGATTATAAAGGTGATTTTGATAG
>CAKOIE010000051.1 GCA_934086395.1 uncultured Bacilli bacterium
TATTATACCATATTATTGATAAAAATAGTAATACAATGGTATTGATATGTCAAATAAGATTAAAATGTATAAAAAAATAGATATTTCTATCTATTATTACTCATATTGGTAGCGGCGGAGAGATTTGAACTCCCGACCTGCCGGGTATGAACCGGATGCTCTAGCCAACTGAGCTACACCGCCATTTCCAAAGCACAAAATTATCTTATCAAAAAGTTTAACTTTGTGCAATAGTTTTTATTCATCTTGTTTAATAAATTCGTTAATTTTATCACTTGATATAAATTCATAGGTATCATCTTCAAAGGTAACTTTGATACTTAATCCAATGGCATAACTATATTTATTATAAATAATTATTATTTCTTTATCTTTAATACTTTTATCTAATTTAATATTTATGGTACTATATTTTTCAATTATCCCATTAAATTCAGCACTTTCTTCATCATATGCTTTATCAAATTTATATGTATAGGTTTTATTCCAATTACTATTTTCGTTAGATAAGTGATCTACATTTAAATCACTTGCTTTAACTTCTTTATAAGAATATCCTTCTTCTACTATTAAATTTACTGTCTTTTCTATTTTATTACCAGCATTATCACTTACAACTATAGTTATTTTATAATTACCAGCTTTACTACTTAATTCAGCATCATTAGCATCTTTAAAAGATGTTACACATGGAAGGGATAAATCATCACAACTATTAACAAAGTCAAAAGCACCATAGTTTTCTTCAACCCCAGCTTTTAAATCTTTTACACTAACAATTGGTTTTCTTGTATCTTTAACATATATTTTTCCTCTTTTTACATCTTGTCCCTTAATAACTGCATAAGAGTATTCTCCAGCCTTAGTTGTCTTACCATTTTCATCAACTACAACACTGCTTAAATCTAATTTATAAGAATTATAATTTTCACATTTAATATAATCTTCTATTTTTTCGCTTAATTTATCGCCTAGTTCAACTGTTACATCATTTATTTTTAAATAATTCTTTTTATAATAATTTTTATAAAAATAATATAGGCCAAAACCAAATAAAATCAAAACTATTATTAGAATAATAACATTTCTTTTATAATTATCTTCTATATAAAAATCTTCATCCATTATATCCACCTCGCAAAATAAATATTTCTAGTATATCCTGCTTCATAACTATCATAAAATCCGAGTATTGCTTCAATTGTTTTTTTAATAAAATTATCACTAGTCTTAACTCTTATATTCATAACATCTTTTTGTAATTGTTTTCTAAACATATAATCTTCAATATATTTATTTAAAACATAATCTATTTTTTCTAAAGAATCAACTTCATCTTTATTATTCAAATCTACTTCAAAAACAAACTTACGATATATATCTATTAGTCTAGCACTTATTGTATCATCTTCAAAAAAAGAAAAGTTATTAATATTATAAAAATTAGGACAGTGTTCTAAAATTAATTTATTATTCATATTTTATATCCTTCTCTATCCTAATTAATTATATCACTATAAGCACTTATCTTTCAACCATTTTATCAATTGTTGTTAATCCTTTTTTAAAATGATACCTTATCATTAATAGAAATGATACCGAACATTATATTATAATATACTCTGTAAGGAGGTATATTTATTTATGCATAATAAAGAATATGCATTAAAACTTGTTCAAGATAAATTAAATGGTTTAA